>DAORKK010000059.1:0-17029 GCA_035439525.1 Chitinophagaceae bacterium | reverse complement strand
GTTCCTTATCAGCAGTCGGTGGACCTGCATAAGAAATTAAAAGAAGCAGGCGTGAAGACCGAATTCATAACCGTGCCAGGCGGCCTCCACGGAAAATTTGAAAAAACAGTAAACAGCGATCTGAATAAAGCGATTATTAAGTTTATTATGGAGGTGTTTAACTAACCATTCTCCATACAACATGTCCGGGTTTACTTAATCCGGATATGTTGTAATTCGCTTGTTGAAATCTCCCCTGTTTCAATTGTCAGCAGCTTCTTTTCTGGGATGTAGCTGAATTTAACCGTGCTCCCGTTTAACCAAATTTTTTTTGGTTTTTTACTGTTATACATCCGGATCGTCCAATTCCTTTTTAATAGCTGACCGTTGAAGCTTCCCGTTGAAGGAAGAATGGTTATACCTGATTTTTTGAGTTCAATGCGTGTAGCTGTATATTTCCCTTCCAGGTATTCATTGCTTAGTCCGTCATCTTCCACCAGTGTAAAACTGCCTGTCTTGTCAGAATAGATATCCAGAAACAATTCCTTATTGTTGCCTTTCTCAATTGAAGAGGCATAATTCCGATAAGGAATAATTGATCCCTCTTTTACAAAGAGCGGAATCTGTTGAATCGGAGCAACAACTATATGCGTCCTGTTTCCCGCCAGTTTTTCACCGGTCCAGTAATTGAACCAGTTACCTGCAGGCAGGAATACCTGCCGGTTTACTGCTCCACGCACGTACACCGGGGCTACCAGGATTTCATCACCAAACAAATATTCATACAACTGGCCGGGTAATTTACCGATCATTGTTTTGCCGTCCAGCCGGCTTCGGTGCGCATAACTATAGATGTAAGGAAATAACTTCATTCGTAAATGTGCATAGAACCGGAAAATGCTATCGGCTCTTTCGGAATAATTCCAGGCCAGGTTGGCAGTTGGATTTTCCGGTTGAGAAAATACTTCAGTAATTGGATTAAACATTGAAAATTGCAGCCAGCGGATATATAGCTCTTCTTCCGGTTTTGCTGTGAATCCCATATCAAATCCACCCAGGTCATTGGTCAGAAAAGGAATCCGGCTGCTTGGATTGCCGGGGTCGGTAAACATAGCGATATTTTCCTTGAATGCCACTGCCGGTACCCAAGGATTGAATTTTAATAAGGGTTGTTCTATGTTCCAGTCACTCCTTGTGTCGTCTGTCCACTTGGTGGGATAGCGTTTGTATTCTTCTGTTTCCATGCCGCCAGTATGGGATAAGATGAATCCCCGGCCCTTTGTTTCCAGTCCGAACTCCTGGCTCATTTCAAACATAGCTTTACAGGTACTGATCTTTGATGTACGGTCGAGTTTGATAAAGTCGGCTCCTTCTGAGAAAAATCTTTTCATCTGCTGTTTGAAATAAGCGACAGCAGCAGGGTTGTCAAAATCAATATTGCCACAGGCTGTTCCCGGGTGTTCGGCTTTTTCCTGGAACATAGCCGTGCTGGTACCCTTATTATGCCAGCTGTTTTTATTGGTATAAACGGAAGAGAAATACCCCTGTTTCTTAAAATCATGAAATGCTTTTTCGTTACCGGTTTCCAGGATACAGTCCCAGGTCCAGAAACCGCCTTTAATGCCATATTGCTGAAGGTAGCCCCACATTTTTTTCCGGTCCGGATACCCAATCGTATCAGCTACAAAGTCGATGTATTTATGCGGACCGATCCCTTTATCTGCATGGCTCCAGAACCAGGAGTCGATCCAATAGGCATCAATCGGGTATTGATGTGCCATGATCGAATCCACCCGTTTAATCGTTTCATGCTGATTAGTATATCCACCATATAAAACCCCAAAAGCCCAGGCTGGAGGCAGGATCAGATTACTGTCAGCAACCTGTACAAGGCTGTTGTTTAGTTGCTGTGACCTTGTAGTGGAAGGAATCAGGAATACCTGCAACAGGAAGCCTGCTGTAAAAAGCACTTTCTTCATTTTTTCCCTTTGTTTATATATTCCAGAATAATTGCGGCAACACGAAACTGGGCTTTTACTGTCAGGTGAATCCCGTCAATGGTAAGTTCGTCCGTTAGTTCAGCACGCAGTATGGACAAATCAATAGTGGCTGCATGGTGGCTGGCTGCCACCATCTTAAAAAGGGGCTGGTTTATTTGCAGCCGCCCGGCCGAACCGCCATATTTTGCCTGATCCGCTTTTTGCTCTTCAACCGGCGGGGGCAGCAATAAAATGATAGCCGGGCTTTTCTTATTATTTACTTGCAGGTGGTTTTTTATTTGCTCAAGCAGTTTTGCCAAAAGCTCCGGTATTTCTTTTTGCTGTTCATTGAATATGGTTTTGGTATCATTGGTACCGAGGCCAATCAGGATATAATCCAGCTGACCTGACGGCCCCAGTTGCCGGTAGGCTTCATCCAGGTAACGGTTAATATTTTTCAGCGTGTTCAGTTTTTCCTGTCCGAGATTGTCAAAGCCAATTGTGTTACCTGAAATACAGGAATTAAGGATAGTGGAATAAGGAAGCAGTTTCTGCATCTGATTGGGCCAGCCATTGGCTGCCGCGCCATTTGAATCACCAATGGCCAGGATATTCAGTTTGCCGGTATTCTTTATGTGATCAGCTGAAATCAATGTCAATGCGGAAGGTACCAGCATTTCATGACCACCTTCGAACAGGATCAGGCTGACCCTGTCTGTTTCCCGGATCAGGTGAATTTGCCGGTTATTCAGTTTTAAGCTGCTGTCGGCATCAGGATTTATTCTTTTTGCGAGAAGCGACTGTTGCAGGCTTTCAGTGATCAGTAAATCTTTTCTTGCCGGATATATGGCCGCAGCTATTTTATTATAGAAAAGCATGGATTGGCTGACAGGTACCGAACCGGTATAACCATCATGTATACCCGCATAAATATGAAGGGTGGCATTTTTACGGAGTGCGGAAGGGAAGGGGAGTCGCATAGGAGAACGACGGTCCAGTTCTTTCCAGTCCATCACCTGGTTTTTCATCGCCACTTTTTCTATATCTTCCGCATACTTAGCCTTCCTCCCTCTGGACTCCCAGTACCAGCTACGCAGATCACTGATAGGTACCCAGGCAGAAAAACTTTTTACCGGGTAGCGGATTTTCATATAAGCCAGCAGGGCCGCATATCCCCCGCCTGATACGCCGATGATATGAATATTGCCGGTATCCACTTTTCCTTTTTGAATGGCAAACCGGATAGCGTCTTCTATATCGGAAATGACAAGCGGACTGCCACAGGCATCCGGGTGGTTATTGGGGCCCCTGAAATCCGGGTGAATATAATTCCAGTTGCGGAGCAATGCCTCAGCGGCCAGTGGATCTTCCTGGTTGAAATCGCCACTCCAGGTATGCAGGGAGACAATAAGCGGTTGATAAGCGGGCCCGGTTGATTGACTATACCAGGCCTGTTGGATCGTGTTGTCTGTGGATGACTGAATTTGTACCTGCTGAAAAGTGACTGGCCAGTTTTTTTTTGCCGTCTGATCCGAGGCCGGGTCTTTATGTTGTGCTGGTAAAAGGAGTGGAAATCCCAAAGCAACAAGCCAGCTATATATTTTTCTTTTCAATGGTTGTGTTTGTGTTTTCAAAACTACAACAGAAATATATCCATCATTATATTTTTATCAAATCTCCATTCACTTACCTGATGTTATTGAGCGAGAAGGGAATAATAACATATATTGTAGCGCCTGATTAAAATCATACCTGATTTTTAAGGCTGGTTCACAACAAATTTTGTGCTGATCCGGGTTATTTACTATTTTTAGTTACGATTGCTGAAATGAACGGGTATCAATTATATGATAATAAGATACTGCTGCGCTTGCTTTGTGAGGGTGATGAGACTGCTTTTACTGAACTCTATCATCGTTACTGGAAGCCGCTTTTTTCAATAGCCTATAACCGGCTGCGGGAAATGCAGTCCGCTGAGGATATTGTACATGATGTGTTTGCCAGTCTCTGGGCAAACCGGGAAAAAATCAACATCGATACATTAGAAAATTACCTTGCAACAGCGGTTAAGTATATGGTACTGGCCCGGATCCGTCGGATGGAACGGGAAAGGGCGTATAAATTGAATACAGGTACACCAGTAGTGGATGATCAGCCGGTTGAAAACAAGCTGCATTTTAAAAGGATTCTTGAGCTGATTGATACCCAGGTGGAGAAATTGCCCGAAAAATGTAAGCTGATTTTCAAATACAGCCGGGAGCAGGGGATGCCGGCAAAAGAGATCGCCCGTGAACTACATATATCTCAAAAAACAGTTGAAAATCAACTGAATAAAGCCCTCCGGCAGCTCAAGTTGGCTACCCGAAGTTTCCTGAACCTTTTCTGATTTTTTCTGCATTCGTTGAATCCCAAAATAAATTTTTTTTATGCATGGGTGCCAGGAGCATCTGGAATCACTTATATGATATGAGGATTCCGGAAAGCATATTGGTATTGATCGAAAAGTATCAGACTGGCACCATTACGAATGATGAGTTGCAACAATTAAATGAATGGTATCATACATTTGATGACCGAGAAGTTGAATTGCTCACCGGAAAGTCCGAAGTTCAAATAACGACTGATATCCGTGAACGTCTGATGAAAACGATTCAACAGGAACCGGTTTATTCCCTGCATCAGTCCCGTCGCAAATGGTATTTAGCTGCAGCAGCGATTATTTTGGTGTTTCTCACAGCCGCTGTTTACAAACTGACAACCACAGATAGCCGCTCTGACAGTTCTCTCGCTGAAACATCTGCGGGTTCCGTAGTTACAGATCTGGCACCGGGAGGAAATAAAGCCATACTCAGATTGGCAGACGGATCAGCTATTATCCTTGATAGTGCCGCTGACGGAACATTATCCGAACAGGGAAATATTAAAGTGGAAAAACTGAGTAATGGATTACTGGTGTATACCATTGGTGGAAAACAACTGACCGCCAATGATGCGGCTTTCTACAATACCATCTCCACACCCCGGGGCGGGCAGTACCAGGTTACATTATCTGATGGCACGAAAGTCTGGCTGAATGCAGCGTCTTCGATTCGTTTCCCTGTATTTTTTGCCGGGAATGAACGGCGGGTGGAAATTACCGGCGAAGCCTATTTTGAAGTCGCTAAAAATATCAGCAAGCCATTTAAAGTCAAAACAACTGCTTCCGAAATAGAAGTACTGGGTACTCATTTTAATATCAATGCATATGAAGATGAGGCAGCTGTTAAAACCACCTTATTAGAAGGAATGGTTAAGGTATCAGTGCCGGGTACAGGAGGTAAAAATACTTCCCGTTTTTTGCAACCCGGGCAGCAATCGGGTATTTCAAAGGAAGGAACCATTTCAGTGCTGAACAATGCGGATACGGAAGAAGCCCTGGCCTGGAAAAACGGACGTTTCCAGTTCAAAAGTGCCGATATCAAATCAATCCTCCGTCAGATTTCCCGCTGGTATGATGTGGATGTGGTGTATAAGGGGAATGTAAACCTGCATTTTAGCGGTCAGCTGAAGCGTGATGAATACGTATCAAAAGTGTTTGAAAAGCTGGCTTTGACCGGAGAGGTTCATTTTAAAATTGAAGGAAAGAAAATTATTGTATCACCATAAAAAGTGCAATATGTTAATTGTCAATTATTTACAACCCTCCGGACGGGATGGATAGTCCGGGACTTTTTTGGTACTCCATAAAAAAACCGGGCTCCGTTTGCGGCGGAAACCCGGCGAAAATCTGAGTACTGAAATAAACGTCGTTGGTCAACGGTTGCTTATTCATAAACCCAAACCCGCCTGCCGGAAAGGCAGGCAATACAAATTTATGTATTTAACTGCTCTTTGTAAATCAGGTCTTAAAAAAGGCCGGTTTTCAACTCAAACGATTAGAATAATGAAACTTATTACAGTTTTGTTTTTCGCTGCCTGTCTCCAGGTGAGTGCCAGTGGTTATGCTCAGAAAGTAACCCTGAAAGGGGATAACATTTCACTGCAGAAAGTATTTGATCAGATCCGGAAACAAACCGGGTTCAGTTTTTTTTATGCGGATGAAGTGCTTTCTTCCGCTAAAAGCGTATCCGTCAATGTAAAAAAAGCGGATATCAGCGAAGTGCTGGATCATTGTTTCAGGGACCAGGGACTGACGTATACAATTACCGAAAGCACTATCATCGTGCGTCGTAAAATGTATACCCCCGAACCTGCGGTAACTGAAACTCCTGCCCCCCCGCCGGTAGAGATAAAAGGAAAGGTTACCGATGCCAAAGGCGAACCGGTTGCCGGGGTTAGTGTAGTTAACGAACGGACAAAGCGGGGTGTTTCCACCGATGCAAATGGGAATTATAGTGTACAGGCTGAACCTGGCGATTTACTTACTTTTTCATTTGTAGGTAAGGCGCCTCAGTCAGTAAAGGTAACGGCCGGTGTTACTTCATTTAATATCACGCTGGCCGATGCCATGATCACGAATGAGAATGTGGTGGTGACTGCTCTTGGAATACGCCGGGAAGAAAAAGCGCTGGGTTATTCTGTACAGAAAGTATCCGGTGAGAATATCCAGAAAGTATCTGGTGTGGATGTTGCGACTTCGCTGACTGGTAAAGTAGCCGGGATGCTGGTCAAGAATTCATCTGATTTTGCGGCTGTACCTGTTTTGACCATCCGGGGTGAAACACCATTGCTGGTAATTGACGGAATTGCCTACCAGAATAAAACACTCAGTGATATTTCTTCAGAAGATATTGAGTCAATCAGTGTTTTGAAAGGGGCTACAGCCTCTGCACTCTATGGTTTCAGAGGGGCAAATGGTGTGGTACTGATCACCACGAAGAATGGTAGTGGTAATAAATCAGGTATCTCTGTGGATTATACCACCAATACCATGTTTACAGCCGGATACCTGGCCATTCCTGAAAAGCAATCATTATATGGCCGTGGAAGCAACAATACCTACAATATTAATTCAGATGCTTCCTGGGGAACTTCAATGGACGGTAAAACTGTAAACCAGTGGGACCCGGTTCAAAAAGTATTCAGGGATATGCCTTACCTGCCGGTTGGCAAGGATAACTTTAAAAATTTCCTGGAGCAGGGCTATGTAACCAACAATAATATCAATGTCAGTTATAATAAAGGTAATGTGGCACTACGGAATTCACTGAACTGGACACAGAATAAAGGTCGATATCCGAATTCCACATTAAATAAGTACACGTATTCTTTTGGCGCGGACGTGAACCTGGATAAATTGAAAATCAGTACCAACTTATCTTATGCAAAGAAAGCTTCTCCTAATGTTGGATCAAATGGTTATACTTCGTATGATCCGATGTATACACTGCTGATCTGGTCCAGTTCTGATTTTGATATCCGTGACTACAAGGATAATTACTGGATTACCAAAGGCGTACAGCAGAATTATACCTATGGTTTGCAACCTAATGGATCCTATACCGGAGCCAGTCAGAACAACCCCTATTTTGACCGTTACGAAAAAACCAATGAAATAGGTCGTGACATTTTTAATGCAGATTTGTCTATGAGTTATCAGTTAACGCCCTGGCTGAAAGCCACCCTGCGTTCTGGTATTGATTTTTACAAAGAAGTTGGTGAATTGCGGGTTTCTAAAGGTTCATATCTGCAAACAGGTAATACACCGGTTCCCGGCAACCTCTATACGTGGAATGGTGGAAATACAGGAGCTTATGTGATCGGACAAAGTTCCGGATACAGTACGAATTCTGACTTTTTATTATCTGGCGACCGTTCCTATAAGAAATTCAGAATAGAATACCTGGCTGGAGGAACTATTTTTTATAACCGCGATGATAACATGAATGCTAATACAAATGGAGGAATTTCCATTCCAGGATTCTTTTCCATCAAGGCTTCTGTGAACCCGCCGACCGTTTCACAAAGCTTATATCGCAGACAGGTGAACTCTGCTTTTGGCCGTATCGGTATTTCCTGGAATAAAATGTTATTTGTGGAGGCTACCGGCCGTAATGACTGGAGTTCCACTTTATCGGCTGCACAGCGTTCCTATTTTTATCCTTCTGTATCTGCCAGTTTTGTGGCATCAGAACTCTTACCAAACACCCGTCATTGGCTGGATTTGTTGAAAATGCGGGCATCATTTGCAGTATCTAAAAACATTCCGGGTATTTATTCCATCAACAGCAGTTATTCTGTAACCAATGGTACCTGGAATACAATGAACGGAGCAGGTGTTCCTTCCAGTTTATATCCATCTGACATCACCCCGTCCGCTGCAAATACTGTTGAGTTAGGTGTACAGGGAATGGTGTTTAAAAACCGCCTGATGGCTGATGTGTCTTATTATGACAAGAAAATGTATGATGGTATTATCACCGGAACCATTACACCGGCATCTGGTTATTCAGGAGTATATACGAATTCTAAGGAAGTAACTAACCGTCGTGGCTGGGAAGTGATCCTGAATGGTACGCCTGTTAAACGAAATGATCTCCAGCTTGATCTTGGTCTGAACTGGTCAACCTTCCGTCGTATCTATACTGCTTTGGATCCTGTTTACTCGGCCAAGAAGCCCTGGATTGCGGTCGGAAACCGGATTGATGTACTGCCCAGCAGAGCTTTATTGCGCAGCCCGTCCGGTGAAATGATTTTCAATAACGGAAGGATGGTGTATAGTTCCTATGATTCAAAATTCGGATATACCGATCCAGATTGGTTATGGGGTGCCACTTCCAACCTTCGGTACAGGAATATCAGCCTCTTCCTGTCATTTGACGGGGTAAGTGGTGGTATTATGAATACCCGTACTGAGAGCTATATGTGGCAATCTGGTAATCACCCGAATTCATTGACTCCGGAAAGAGCACTGGATGTGGCAACACCTGGATCTTCCAATTACCTTGGACAAGGTGTGAAAGTGGTGTCAGGAACGGTTACCTATGACGCATTTGGTAATATCACCAGTGATACCCGTGTTTTCGCGGCCAATGATATTAAAACCACCTACAGGCAATATGCCATTGACCTGCATAACAGCAGTGCCTGGGGCGGTAACGGAAGCCCGGCAGACACCTATTCAAAAACATTCTTCAAGCTGCGGGAAATTTCTATTTCCTATAATGTACCGGCCAAATACCTGCACAAAATTGCCAAAGCTGCATCAGTCAGCCTGATTGGCCAGAATGTGCTCTTAAAGGCAAAGGATTTCAAGTATTCAGATCCTGATGGTGGTAGTGAAGACTTCTCTGATCCTGCTGTCCGGTATCTTGGTTTCAACATTAAATTCACTTTTTAAAAACTGCAGCAATGAAAAAGTTACATTATATTCTTCTTGCAATAGTTGCTTTAAGTGTTGCAAGTTCATGTAAGAAATTTGACGAGCTGAATACGGACCCGAATGTGCCTACTTCGGTAACTCCGGAAATGCTGGCCACTCAATTAATGAAAGACACCTACCGGTTCTGGAATGTGAATCCGACCGACTTTGGATCAGGTAATCTTTGGGGTAAGCACACCGCGGTGCTGGAGACCAACCCTAATCCGGGTCAGTATTACTATTCCTATTATCCGTATGGATCTTTTGGCAGTTTCCAGAAACTGACCAACTTAAAAAGGATGGTTGAACTGGCAACTGGAAACCCAACCGAATCATCTTTCAGGGGCCTCGCCCTTTATATGAAAGCCGCCTATGGATTTGGTATGGTGACGGATATGGGAGATATTCCCTATTCTGAAGCCGGTTTGGCTGAGGATGGAAATACTACTCCTAAATATGACAAATCACCGGATGTGTTTGCAGCTATCCTGGCTGATTTAAAAGCTGCCGAAGAAGCATTTGCCACCGGCGCAACTTTTGGCGGTGATATTATGTATGGAGGCAGCCCGGTAAAATGGAGAAGACTCTGTAATGCCATGCAGCTGAAAGTCCTGCAAACGATCAGTAAGAAAATCACTCCGGAGCAGAAGACTCGTTTTGCGGCGATTGTGACAGCCGGCAACTTGTTGACTGAAGCGGATAATTTCCAGTTAGTGTATACGGAAAATACGAATGCCTCTCATCCGTTTTTCAACGGGGAAAACAGGCGTATTGTTACCGGAGTATCTAAAATGGTGGTGGATTACCTGAAAAGCACCAATGACCGCAGGTTATTCTACTTCGCAGAACCAGCTCCTTATAAAATTTCTGGTGGTTTACTTGAAAATGACTTTGAAGCATATGAAGGTGCACCGACTGAATTGTCTGCAGATCAGTTGGCACTGAACAGAACCGCGGGTAAATATTCATTGATTAACAAGCGTTATGTAGCCCTGCGTTCAGGAGACCCGATGCTTCAGTTTACTTACGCAGAGCAGTGTTTCATTATTGCGGAAGCGATAGAAGAAGGTTGGGTAACCGGTAATGCACAAACCTATTATGAGAACGGGGTGAAGGCCATTCTTAAGTATTACATGACTTTGCCTTCCGCCACACCGGCCAATCTCCATGGTATGGCCATCACACAGAGTTATATTGATGGATATTTTACAGGAGAAGCCGCATATAAAACAGGTGGTACAAAGGCTGACAGACTGCAACAGATCATTACCCAACGCTGGCTGCTGGATTTCTTCCAGGGTAATGGATTATTCAGTTATAAAACATTCCTGCGTACCGGTTACCCGCTGTTCCCGCTGAATACGGCGACCAGTATGAATCCGGATGATCCGACTGTTTTTCCAAAACGTTGGAAATATCCCCCATCAGAACTGACTACGAATGAAGCGAATTATAATAGTGCAGTGACTGAACAGTATGGCGGATTCGATGGTATAAATAAAGTTCCCTGGTACCTGCAGTAATTGTTCTGGACCAGCCGGCTGCCTTTTTTAGTATATTTAAGGCATTATAACAACGGAGGAGACAATTCATGGCTCCTCCGTTACTTTTCGTTTTTTCTGCATGGTCATTCAGATATCCTTGAAAAGTACGCTGATTTGCCTATGAGTATTACGTAATTATTAACGGGCTGATCAGCCGGCAATTGAACGGCCGGTTCCGTTATTTGGCATTGAAGACTTTCTCATACAGCGAGCAGTTCATAAGCAATAAGAAAAAAGTGGATCGTATTTACTTTTCTAAGTTATTACCTCCACTTTTTATTTTTCAGCAACCTGATTCGTAAACGACAAAACTTTCATAATGACTAACTTTTTTCCCAAACTTCCCCGGTTACTGCTGTTCCTGGTTTTTTTTTATTTGCAACAATCTGCTAATTCCCAGCAGTCGGAAAGAAAACTGATCTGGTGGGATGAATTTGATTATGTCGGTTTGCCCGATAGCTCGAGGTGGAAGCAGGATGTGGGCGGACATGGATGGGGGAATAATGAATTGCAGTATTATACAAACAAGGATACACAGAATGCCGTTGTACGAAATGGCGTACTGGTGATCACGGCGAGAAAACAGGATAAAGAGAACAGGAACTACACGTCTGCCAAATTGCTGACCCGGGGCATCCGGGAATTTCAGTATGGCCGCATCGAAGTACGTGCCAAATTACCGGCAGGAAGAGGCACCTGGCCTGCCATCTGGATGCTCGGCACCAACATTAAAGAAGCCGGATGGCCCGCCTGCGGGGAAATAGATATAATGGAGCATGTGGGCTATAATAAGGACAGTCTGTTCGGAACAATCCATTCAGCTGCTTATAATCATGTGAAGGGAACACAGAAAGGGAAAGGGATTTTTATACAAAGTCCGTATACCGAATTTCATACCTATGCAATTGACTGGACAGCAGAAAAAATTGATTTCCTGCTGGATAATCAGGTTTATTATTCGGTAAAGAATGAACACCTGACAACAAAAGAATGGCCCTTTAATCAGCCATTTTACCTGATTCTGAACCTGGCTATTGGCGGGGGATGGGGTGGTAAAATGGGAGTGGACAACAGTATTTTTCCGGCTGTGATGGAAGTGGATTATGTCAGGGTTTACCAGTAACTTCTGTTGGAAATATTTTGTATCTTCTGTTTGTTAACAACCTGTCCTGCCATTTTAAACAACTGCTTCCATGAGAAAATACAAATCAAGGCTAGTTTGTTTGCTTTTCCTGTTATTTCCTGCATTTGGTTATACGCAATTTGTTGCATTACCTAAAGAAGCTAAATTCAGCTTCGGGGATAATCCGGCATGGTCAGCCCCTGACTTTGAAGATAAGGGCTGGATGCAGCAACAATTGGCAAAAAGTTATACTAAGGATTCATCCTATGCCTGGTATCGGATCAGGATCACTATACCTTCCAGTCTTAAAACAAAGGACAGCCGCGGGCTCAAACTGATGTTGGGGAAAATTGATGATGTAGATCAGACCTGGTTCAATGGACAACTCATTGGGCGAACAGGTTCTTTTCCCCCGGCTTATGAAACACAATGGGAGAAACAGCGACTGTATATTATTCCGGAAAATTTAGTCCAATGGGATAAAGAAAATGTCATTGCAGTCCGGATATATAACCTGATCGGCGGCATGGGTATGTGGGAAGGGCCATATCGCATAGAACCACTTGGATGGACTGATGAAGTATCTGTCAGTCGTTCGTTTACCGAAGCTCCGGAAAACGGGGTTCAGTTAAGACTGGCGTTGTCAAATAAAACCAATAAAGAATTTAATGGATCTGTTTATTATTGGGTAGCTGATAAACAGGAAAAGAAAATACTTTTTTCTGAGGTAAAGAAAGTAAACCTGCCAGCGGGTATAGACGCCGTCACAACTATTGATTTTACGGTATTCAGAAAAACCGGATCAGATGTGTTTAATGTGGGATACCGGATTAATGATGACAGCAGTTCATTGTTTCTGACATACGACCAGCTTTTTATTGCCAGTTCAGGCCTTGTAATCCCGGTTAAAGCAACGGTAAGTCCTGTTGTGAAAGATAGAATTCCGGAAAAATTCGTGTCGCTTCCATTTAGTCAGCAACAACCGAATGGTTATCTGTACACCCGGCTGCTGCAGAACCTGCAGCAACGATTACTGCAGGTGGATGAAGAAGGGCTGATGGGTTCTTATTTCAGAAGACCTGGTATACATCCCTGGGCCGGCGAACATGTGGGTAAGTACCTCGAAGCAGCCTGTAATACCTGGAAACTGACAAAAGATTCCCGGTTAAAAAAGCAAATGGACCGGATCATGTATGGACTGATCAACACACAACTTGCCGATGGGTACCTTGGGACATATACCCCCGATCAGTACTGGACCAGTTGGGATGTATGGAGCCATAAATACAATTTGTATGGACTCCTGGCTTATTATACCCTGACTGGTTATCAGCCCGCGCTTGAAGCCTGTAAAAAAATGGGCGACCTGCTTTGCAGCACCTTTGGTGACCAGCCCGGGCAACTGGATATTATTAATGCCGGAACTCACATGGGTATGGCGGCCACCAGTGTACTGGATCCCATGGTGGAACTCTACAAGTATACAGGGGACAAGAAATATCTTGATTTTTGTTATTATATACTGAGGGCCTGGGAGCAGGACAACGGGCCGAAAGTCATCAGCACATTATTGGCTACGGGTAATGTGGCTAAAGTGGGGAACGGAAAAACCTATGAGATGATTTCTAATTTTGTGGGTCTGGCCAATCTGTATCGGCTTACAGGTAATGCAAAACTAGTAGAGCCACTCCTGATTGCCTGGAAGGATATTGTAAAAAACCGCCTGTATATTACCGGTACGGCCAGTGCGCATGAATATTTCCAGGAGCCCGGCCATTTGCCTGCAGGACTGGATGCCAGCATGGGAGAAGGATGTGTGACCACGACCTGGATGCAGTTTAATCATCAGTTGTACCTGATTACCGGGGAAAATAAATACCTGGAGCAAATCGAGAAGACCGTATATAATCATTTGATCGGTGCCGAAAATCCGCAAACGGGTTGCGTAAGCTACTACACCCCGCTCATGGGCAAAAAGCCCTATACCTGTTTTATCACCTGCTGTATGTCCAGTATACCCAGGGGGATTGCAATGATCCCCTATTTTACCTATGGAAAAATGGGAAACAGCCCTGGCCTGCAGTTATATGAGCCGGGTACTTATACCGATACATTGCTTACGGCGGGCAATAAACGTATAGGCTTAAAACTGGAGTTGAAGAACCAGTTTCCTGAAACCGCCGCCAGTTTGTTAACACTGCAGTTAACAGAGAAGGCCCGTTTTCCATTCATACTCAGGGTGCCGGAATGGTGTCAGTCATTTACCGCCACTATTGGGCCGGTGACCTATAATGGAATTGCCGGGAAGAACCTGGTGATTGAACGTAACTGGAATGTAAACGAGCAGGTAAAAATTAATTTCAAAATGCCGGTGCTTGAATGGACCGGTGGAAAATCATATCCGGGACAGATCGCTTTTCAGCGTGGCCCTCAGGTGTTGGCGGTGGATAGTGCTGTAAATACCAGCAGTGATGTAACCATTGATCAGATCAAACGAACACCGCTGAAAGCGGGTGGATACCTTAATGTGATCCAATCGTCTCTGTTACCGGCAAACTGGATTGGAAAGCAATTATTTCCTGTTTATTACAGCGATGGAACAAAATTAATATTGATTCCCTTTGCAGATGCAGGACAGACCGGTGGAAGTATCCGGGTCTGGCTGCCATTGGCGAAAAAGCCTTAAATACACAATAAAGTGAAAAAGATCAGTTTAGCTATTTTTTGCTTCATCCTGCTGCAACAGTTGCAGTCACAAACAGGGATGAACACATCTTTGAGTTTTTTACATACATCCGGGCAGGATATGGTGAATGAATCCGGAAAGAAAGTTTTTTTAAAAGGGGTGGGATTGGGCAACTGGATGTTGCCGGAAGGATATATGTGGAAGTTTGGTGCCGGGGGCGACCGGCCACGAAAAATTGAAAAGCTCGTTGCGGAGCTGATTGGGGTAGAGAAAGCCAGCCGTTTCTGGACCTTGTTCCGTAAACAATATATTACCGAAGCCGATATCAAACGTATTGCTGAACTTGGTTTCAATTCTGTCCGTCCCGCACTCAATTCCCGGCTCTTCCTGACAGAGGGAGATAACCCGGTGTATGTGGAGGAAGGTTTTCAGTTACTGGATTCATTGATCAGCTGGTGCCGGAAATATCAACTTTATGTGATTATTGATATGCATGGGGCACCCGGTGGTCAGACCGGACAGAATATAGATGATAGTCCCAACGACCTCCCTGAGCTGTTCATGGAAAAAAAATACCAGGATCAATTGGAGGGACTCTGGGTAAAATTGGCCACGAAATATAAGGATGAGCCGGTGGTGGCAGCCTATGATTTGCTTAATGAACCCTTGCCTGTAGTTACAGGTTCGGCAGAAAAGTATAAACAGTTGCTGGTGCCTTTATACAAACGGTTAACGACGGCGATCCGTAAAGTAGACACCCGGCATATGATTACATTAGAGGGGTATGATTGGTCCAACAACTGGTCTTTATTTGACAAGCCCTTTGATGATAATGTTTTTTATCAGTTTCATTATTACTGCTGGGCCCGGCCTGATCTGTTAGGCGGTATTGATCAGTTTATCAGTAAAAGAAAGGAATTGAATACACCCATCTGGGTAGGAGAGACCGGGGAAAAAGGCAATACAATCTATTGGAGTACTACCCAGTTATTTGAAGCAAACAATATCGGTTTCTCCTTCTGGCCATGGAAGAAAATGGATACGGAGAATACTCCTTATTCTATTAAGAAACCAGCCAACTGGGACCTGATTGCGGAGTATTCAAGAGGGGGTACCAAACCTGATCCGGCTATTTGCATTCCGGCTTTTGATGAACTATTGGAGAATATTAAACTTGCCAATTGTGTTTTTTACAAAGATGTCAGTAATGCAATCCTCACCCGTATTCCCGGAAAGATTGAAGCAGAGAATTACGGGCATAGTGGATATAAGCAATCCTATTTTGTAACGGATACCACGGCGAGGTCTGCTTATTACCGGAAAACAGAGCCGGTAAAAATCGCGCTGGACAGTAAGGATGAAAAGCAGTTCTGGTCCGAACAATCGGTGGAATTAAAAAAATCAGAATGGCTGAACTATACTTTCGGCAGTGAAGATGGCAACAAACGGAAACTGACGATCAGGGCGGCAGCAGTTAATGGGCCTGCGGTGCTGGAGCTTCGCATGAATAACCGCAAACAAAAAGTCAACGTGAGTGAAACCGGTTTTACTGAAATTGATTTAGGAAATGTGCCGGTTAAGCAGGTCGGGAATACGATCAGGGTGTTGGTAAAATCAGGTACAGTGAAACTGGATTGGCTGAAACTTTTTTAATACTACAGCATGGACCGGAAACGCATTTTTGTTGTTGGCAGCTCGAACACTGATATGGTGGTTAAATCCGCTAAACTACCCAAACCGGGTGAAACTATTTTGGGTGGGGTGTTTTTAATGAATGCCGGGGGCAAAGGAGCCAACCAGGCGGTGGCGGCAGCCAGGCTGGGAGGGGAGGTTGCATTCATTGCAAAAGTGGGGAACGATATTTTCGGTGCCCAAAGCGTGGAGGGATTTAAAAAGGAAGGAATTCAGGCCCAGTATGTGTTGGTGGATGATACCCATCCATCGGGTACCGCACTGATTATGGTCAATGAGGAAGGGGAAAATTGTATTGTGGTGGCACCCGGTGCAAATGCGGCCTTAAGGCCCGCAGACCTGGAGCGTGTAGAAGAACTGAAAGAGGCAGCAATAATTCTGATGCAGCTGGAAATTCCGCTGGAGACGATTGAAGCGGCTAAAAGAATTGCCGTTGGCAATCATCGACGAGTGATGATTAATCCGGCACCTGCCCAGGCACTCTCCGATGAACTGCTGACAGGATTATTCCTGATTACACCCAACGAATCAGAGGCGGAATTACTAACTGGTATTGCCGTGACAGATCTTGAATCTGCTACGCGGTCGGCAGATTTTTTTCTGAACAAAGGAGTAGAAAATGTGGTCATCACTATGGGGAAGCAGGGGGCTTATTTTAAAAACGGGTCATCTTCATTTATGGTACCT
>DAORKK010000058.1:0-17059 GCA_035439525.1 Chitinophagaceae bacterium | reverse complement strand
GCGAACATGATGGTATATCCGGTTTCAATATGCCCAAGGGCTTTATAATGGTCGAATAAGGCCCCACCGATCTTCGTGATGATTACGCCGCCGATACCACCGGCCATACCCCCGATGCCTACAACTGAAGCAATTGCTTTTTTGGGGAACATGTCACTCACCGTGGTAAAAATATTCGCACTCCAGGCCTGGTGAGCAGAGGCGCCGATACCGATCAGCAATACCGGCATCCAGTATGAGATCCCGCCTAGTGGTTGTGCGGCCAGTACTACCAATGGAATTAATGCGATCAGGAGCATGGCTTTCATCCGTCCATCGTAGGGGGAATGTCCTTTATTGATAAAATAAGTAGGGAAATAACCGCCCCCGATACTGCCAAACATCGTCATACTATACAATACAGCCAGGGGAATCATGATTTCTGTGCCGGTCATCTGGTATTGGTCTTTCAGGTAGGCAGGAAGCCAGAACAGGAAGAACCACCAAACACCATCAGTCATGAATTTACCAAAAGTGAAGGCCCAGGTTTGTTTGTAACCCAGGAGTTTGGTCCAGGCAATTTTTTCGGTATTACCAGACTTAGCCACTACGTTTTCATCATGATCACTGTTGATATAGGCGAGTTCTTCAGGAGACATTCTTTTTTGCTCTTCCGGTTTTTCATAGTAAAACAACCAGAAAAACATCCAGAGAAAACCAACAGCACCAATCAGCAGGAATGCGGCCTGCCAACCCCAATGCTCCTCAATCCAGGGAACTGAGAGGGGGGCAAGTATGGCACCTACATTCGCACCAGAGTTAAATATACCGGTAGCAAAGGACCTTTCTTTTTTAGGAAAATACTCAGCAGTTGCTTTAATGGCGGCCGGAAAGTTACCTGCTTCACCAATAGCCAGAATGGCCCTGGAAAACATGAACCCGAGTACAGACACAGGAACAGCAGCTATTCCAATCCAACCCAGTGTACTCATCAGTCCTTCGCCGATCGGAATAGCCAGCGCATGAATGATGGCTCCGATACTCCAGAGTACGATGGCCCAGGTATATCCTTTTTTGGTACCAAGCTTGTCAATGATCCTGCCGGCAAACAGCATGGCAATCGCATAAGTAAACTGAAAAGCCGCGGCAATATCCGCATACTGACTGTTGGTCCAGCCGAATTTCTCTTCCAATGTAGGCTTTAACAGACTCAGTACCTGCCGGTCAAGATAGTTAACCGTAGTGGCAAAGAATAAGAGGGTGCAAATGGTCCAGCGGTATTTTCCAATGGCTTTCATCATAATCAGTAATTTGTGAGTGAGGTTTATTTTTTAATACCGGCAATCAGTTCCAGTACTTTCTTTGTTTCGCTTTCCATGGTCGCATAATCTTTTGCTTCCATCAGTTTTTTACTGATCAGTTTGCTGCCCATACCCACGGCACAAACCCCGGCTTTATACCAGCTTTCGATACTTTCCTTCGTGGTATCCACCCCACCGGTCGGCATAAACAACAGTTTAGGGAAGATATCTTTAATTGTGGTTAAAAACTCCGTTCCCAGCATATTTCCCGGGAATAATTTGATAAAACCAATACCGGCATTCTCTGCGGCAATGATCTCCGTAGGGGTCATACAACCCGGGGCATAAAAAATATCATTGGCCACGCAGTAAGCGGCTACATCCGGTACAAATCCCGGACTCACCAGGAAGTCGGCTCCCGCTGCCATATAATCAGTGGCATGTCCCATATTCTTAATGGTGCCCACCCCCAGCAAAAGACCAGGCATTTCGGCATTCCGCAGTTCCACCATTTTCTTAAAATTACTCAGTGCCGCTTCCCCGCGATTGGTATACTCAACGGCTTTGATTCCCGCCCTGTAAATCGCTTTCAATGTATCCAGGCTCACTTCCTCACTGGGATTGAAATAGAGGGGGAGGATGCCCTGGGCGATGATGGCGTTCGTGATTTTCTTAGTATTACTCATTTGAACGTAGTTTGTTTTAATTGTATTAGTTTTTGTGGAAGTTGACAGGTTGATAGGTTTACAAGTTGACAAGGAAACCTACAAAGAAAACCACCTTGTAAACCTTTCAACCTGTTAACTTGTCAACCTGACCTTTATCACCAGTTTCTTCACCACTCCCTCCGAGATCATGGGAGCATGCACGTCTTCCGGAAAGAAGATCGCGAATTGCCCATCGGTGAGCTGGAAGAACGTGTCGGCCTTGTCGTGATACAACTGCACGTCTTTTTCATCATTGTACCCTCCGTTAGGCGTTACACATTTTTCCCGGGGCGTCCAGCCGATGGTCTCCACGCCGTGAATGCAAAGCTGGATGTCGATATTCTTATTGTGACATTCAAACTTTGACAGGCTGGCTTCAGCCGTTTTTCCGGGTGCATTGCTGAAAATCGCTTTCAGTCCCTCACTGATCTCCGACTTTCCGTCCGGAGCATTGGCCAGATCGGTGCTGCTGATAAAGGCGAAGGCCTTTTCAAACAACGGGTGAACGGAGAAGTATTTCGGGGCGTTAGCCAGAGTATCTATTATCATACGAGTAGTATTTAACTTTTGAATAATTAGTTGAAGTTGACAGGTTGACAAGTTAAAAGGTTGACAGGGTGATTTTCTTAGAAGGAGCCCTGTCAACTTGTAAACCTGTTAACTTGTCAACTTATCAACCCGTCAACTTTATCTCTGCACCCTTCCACTGCCATCACCCTTCATCAGGTCCTTTACTTCTCCCAGTGTGGCATGGTTCAGGTCTCCGGGGATGGTATGCTTGAGGGCGGAAGCGGCTACGCCAAATTCAGCGGCATCAGGCATGGACATACCGGTAACGAGACCATAGATCAGGCCGCTGGCAAAACTGTCGCCACTGCCTACGCGGTCAACGATCCGTACATTGTATTTTTTGGTATGGTAGAAATCAGTGCCGTCGTACACCAGGGCACTCCATCCGTTATCACTGGCACTATGGCTTTCGCGGAGTGAGGAGGCGATGAACTTGAAACCGAATTTGGTCTTCATCTGCTGGAACACATCTTTATATCCATCGAGGTGCAATTCACCTTTGGTTACATCGGTTTCACCGGCTTTGAATCCTAAAGTAGTGTCGGCATCTTCTTCGTTGCCGATACATACGTCTACAAAATAGCAGAGACGGGTCATCACTTCACGGGCTTTTTCCTTGCTCCAGAGTTTCTTCCGGTAGTTCAGGTCGATACTGGTGGTGATTCCTTTGGCTTTGGCGGCTTTCAGGGCGGCTTCGGCTAAGGCAGCCGCTTTATCACTCAGCGCCGGGGTGATACCGGTGGTATGGAACCAGTCGGCCCCGTCAAATATTTTATCCCAGTCAAATTCATCCAGATTTACATCGGCGATAGAAGCACCGGCACGGTCGTACACTACCTGGGAAGCGCGCATGGAAGCGCCTGTCTCCAGGAAATAAATGCCGAGGCGTTCACCTCCACGGGCTACAAATTGTGTATCCACCCCATAACGGCGCAGGTGGTTGATGGCACTCTGTCCGATCGGGTTATTGGGAACTTTGGTTACAAATGTGCCATTCAGGCCATAGTTACACAGGGCTGCTGCCACATTGGCTTCGCCACCTCCATACGTGATGTCAAAGGTATCGGCCTGTACAAAACGTTTGAAATCGGGGGTGGATAAACGCAGCATGATCTCACCGAGGGTTACTACTTTCTTACTCATGTCGTCGAATTTTTGTGTTGATTGAATATTGTCTGATTAATTAAATACAGGGTTTTGTAAAAACGATTTTATTTTTTCCACGCTGTTTTGTGTGGCATCACCTTTTTCCTGCAGTTTGGCAAATGCCGCGGCTGCCGCAAAACTGATGATCTCATCTGCGGGGTTTCCGGAGATCAGGCCATAGATCAGTCCGGCCATGAAACAATCCCCGCTGCCTACTTTATCCACTACCGAATCGGTCTGTAATAAAGGAGATACTACTTGTTCAGTCCGGTTATCCAGCGTAGCGAAATACCGGATCTCCTCCGCATTGCCGTCAAAACGGAAGGTATTGGCCATCCAGTTGCACTGCGGAAAACGGGTAAAGATTTCTGATGCAGTAAAACGGGCATGGGCGGTATATGATTTCGCCGCAATCAGTTCCTCGTTCAACGGAATCCCCAGCAGCGTATTGGCCGCCCAGATATTTCCCATGACAAGGTCACAGTACTGCACCAGTTCAGGCATGATTTCCACCGGTTGCTTCCCGTACTTCCATAACAAGGAACGGAAATTCAGATCCACAGAAATGGTGATTCCTCTTTTCTTTGCTTCCTCCAATGCTTCTTTGCAAAGAGCTGCCGCTGATTCACTCACCGCCGGTGCAATTGCACTGAAATGAAACCAGCTTACATCACTGAAGATGGCATCCCAGTCAACAATGCCGGTTCCCAACGTGGAAAAAGAAGAATACTTCCGGTCAAACACATTCTCATGGCTCTTCATATCAGCCCCTTCCTTTAAATAGTAAAGGCCGATGCGCTCCCCGGAGAGAATGACGGCGGAGGTATCAATATGTTTTTGTTCCAGGTAATCCCGGATATCTTTTGAAATAATATTATCCGGCAACGCGGTACAGTATTTTACGGGTACCTGCCAGGTGGCTAAAGCGGTAGCTACATTCAGTTCCGCACCACCCACAAATACGGGCAGCTGGTTATGACGCAGCCATTCCCCGCCATTGGCCGGCGGGAGTCGCAATAAGAGTTCACCAAAACAGCATACTTTCTTCATACTATACTAAACTGGCCACAGGAGCCGGATCCATATCGGTATATACTAAATTTTCACCCGCCATACCCCAGATAAATCCATAATTGGTGGTGCCACAACCATAATGTGTGCTCCAGGGAGCAGAAATCACGGCTTCATTGTTGGCCATCACCATATGCCGGGTTTCTTTCGGATTGCCCATGAAGTGCATAATGCGGTGTTCTTCCGGTAATCCGAAATAGAAATACACTTCCATTCGCCGGGTATGTGTATGCGGCGGAATGGAATTCCAGACACTGCCACTGGCCATAACGGTCAAACCCATCACCAGCTGACAACTGCGGATGCCATCCAGGTGTATGTATTTATATACGGTTCTTTTATTGGCGGTTTCTGGTGCTCCCAGTTCCACTGGCGAAGCCTGTTCCTTGGTGAACATCGTTACCGGGTAACTGGCATGTGCAGGGGATGATAACAGGTAAAATAAAGCCGGGGTCTTTTTCGACGCCGAAGCAAAACTTACATTTTTGGTGCCTTTACCGAGGTAGAGACAGGAGAGTTGTTCCACTTTGTATTTCTTGCCGTCTGCTGTTACGGTACCGGTTCCTCCGACATTGATAATACCGAGTTCTCTTCTTTCCAGAAAATATTCGGCTCTCAGTTCCGGATGATTGGGCAGGGTAAGGGTTTTATTCACCGGTTTGGCACCACCGATAATCACGCGGTCATAATGCGAGTACACGAGTTTCAACGTATCGGCAGTCATCAGGTCTTTAACCAGGAAATTTTCTGCCAGTTTCTGCGTATCCAGATTTTTCGTTTCTTCCGGACCAATTGCAAAACGGATTTCCATATCCCCGTCCATATACGTGTTAGACTTATAATCCTTCAGTTGCGGGCCGGTATTTTTAGTTGTCTTTTTCATGAGTTTAATTTTAGCGGGCCATCCAGCCACCATCAACAAAAAGAATGGTACCATTTACATAATCAGATGCAGCAGAAGCCAGGAACACGACCGGACCTTTAAAGTCAGCCGGTACACCCCAACGACTGAGGGGGATACGGTCGAGGATCGATTTGCTTCTTTCCGGATCTTCACGAAGGGCTTGCGTATTATTCGTGGCGATATAACCGGGTGCGATACCATTCACACATACACCTTTGCTTCCCCATTCATTTCCAAAAGCACGTACAAGGCCGGCAACAGCTGATTTACTCGCGGTATAACCGGGTACATTGATACCACCCTGGAAACTCAGGAGTGAGCAGGTGAAAATGATTTTACCACCCCCGTTTTCAATCATGTGTTTCCCGAATTCGCGGCCGATGATGAACTGGGCATCGAGGTTGATCGCAATGACTTTATCCCAATATTCGTCCGGATGTTCTGCCGCGGGTTTGCGCATAATGATTCCGGCATTGTTGACCAGGATATCAATTTTGTTTTCCGCTTTTACTTTATTGATAAATGCATAAAGGGCCTCACGGTCGCCGATATCCACTTTGTGATACGTGAATTTCCGGCCGGTTGCTTCAATCGCTTCTTTGGTGGCCGAATAATCGTCCACAATCGAAGCCCCTACAATATCGGCGCCTGCTTCGGCGAGGGCGAGGGCCATACCCTGGCCAAGACCGGTATCGCAACCGGTTACAAGCGCAGTTTTACCTGCTAAATTGAATAATGCTAACGTGTTCATGTCGTCTGTTTGTTTACTGATCAATTAATTTGCTCCTGTAAGGTACACGCTTGATTATGGAAATCAGGTTACCGGAAATTTATTTTTTTCCGGCATCGATACCGATGATTCCCGGTATCGATATCGGTCCTTACTCCTTGTTTTCTTCCAGCCCTTTTTTCAGGGGTCAGGCGGATTTTGACCCTACTATAACTGTTTCATCCAGGGTCTGCCAGTTGAAATAATTCTTCGCATTATTATAACAGATATCCTGAATTACCTGTCCAATCCAGGGCAGGTCATTCGGCAGTTCTCCGTTATCCACTTCCTCTCCAAAAAGATTACACAATAAGCGACGGAAATATTCATGGCGCGGAAAAGAAAGGAAGCTGCGGCTGTCCGTAAGCATCCCTACCATTTTACTCACCAGTCCCATATTGCTGAGGGTATTCAATTGTTTAACCATGCCGTCTTTCTGATCGAGGAACCACCAGGCCGATCCCCACTGGATTTTTCCTGCCGCTGATCCGTCATTGAAGTTGCCGATCATCGTGGCAAATAGTTCATTGTCCGCCGGATTCAGGTTATAGATAATGGTCTTCGCTAACGTGTTGTTGCTGTCGAGCCGGTCAAGGAATTTTGACAAGGCTCTGGCCTGTGAAAAATCGCCAATGCTGTCCCATCCGGTATCGGCACCCAGCTGACCCAGCCGACGGCTGTTATTATTACGTAAGGCACCCAGGTGGTATTGTTGTACAAAGCCTTTTTCCCAGTCCCATTCCGCAAAATTGACCAGCATGGCGGATTTGAATTTCCGGTTTTCCAGCAGGCTGAGTTCTCCACCGGAACGGATCTTGGCAAAAATGCCGGCGATCTCTGTACTGGTATAGTCTTCTGCATAGATTTCTTCCAGTCCATGATCACTGATACTGCTCTGATTGGCCACAAAGAAATCATGGCGCTTTTTCATAGCGGCCAGGTAATCATTATACGTACTGATAGAAACGTCCGACGCTTTTTCTAAGGTGGTCAGGTAGTTGTTGAAGCCGGCCGCCGTGTCCACATTCATGGCTTTATCCGGACGGAAGGCCGGTAACACTTTTACGCCCCATCCACTCTGATGGATCTGCTGATGATATTGCAGGTTGTCCACCGGATCATCCGTAGTGCATACCACTTTCACTTTCATTTTTTCCAGCAGACTACGTACGCTGTACTCTTTTGTCTGCAGCAGGGCCGAAGCTTTGTCATATACCGTTCTGGCTGTATCTGCATTCAGGATCTCCGTGATGCCGAAGTACCGTTGCAGTTCGAGATGGGTCCAGTGATAAAGCGGGTTACGCAGAGTATAAGGAACCGTGGCCGCCCAGGCCTGGAATTTTTCCCAATCAGACTTATCACCGGTGATATAAGATTCATCCACTCCATTGGTGCGCATCGCTCGCCACTTATAGTGGTCGCCGTTCAGCCATACGCGGGTGATATTATCAAACTGTTTGTCTTCCGCGATTTCGTTAGGGGGAAGGTGATTGTGATAGTCGATGATGGGCATGTCTTTGGCATAGCCATGATAAAGATCCTGCGCGGTTTTATTGTGCAGCAGGAAATTTTCATCCAGGAACTTTTTCATTCGGTTACATTTTATGTTTGGTGCATTGCTGCACAGTGCTGTTGCCTTCTATACACCGCTGAATGCGGTAAAGCCTCCGTCTACTTTTATCGTTGTGCCGGTCACAAACGAAGAAGCATCACTCATCAGGTAAACCAGGGCGCCGGTCAGGTCCTTCGGATCACCGAATTTTTTATACGGTGTACCTGCGATAATCAGATTGCCTCTTTCAGAAAGATTGCCCTTGCCATCGGTCAGTAATAACCGGTTCTGTTCGGTCAGGAAGAAACCGGGAATGATCGCATTCATCCGGATCTTATCGCCATAGCGGTTGGCCAGTTCTACGGCAAACCATTTATTGAACATTTCAATAGCGGCTTTGCCCAGGCTATAGCCCATCACCTTGGTTAAGGCTCTTTCCACACTCACGGAAGAAATATTGACAATACTGCCACTGCCATTTTCAGCAATTGCTTTACCAAAAATGAGGGTGGGGATGATGCTGCCCCAGAGATTCATATCCATGGCTTTTTTCATACCTGACGCACTCATGGAAAAAATATCATCGCCGGGTTGAAGAATACCTTCAGGAATATTTCCTCCGGCACCATTGACCAGTCCGTCAATTTTGCCATATTTGTCCAGTACTTTTTTCCGGCATTCTATCAGTTGTGCTTCATCTTGTACATCGGCAATTAAAACCATCGCTTCTCCGCCGGCATCGGTGATTTCTTTCACCCGCTCTTCCGCCTTAGCCTGGTTGCGCCCGAGTACACCTACCGTGGCACCGGCAGCAGACAATGCTTTAATAAAAGCATGTCCTAACACTCCGGTACCACCGGTTACAATGATTACTTTTCCTTTCAGTGAAAACATATTTTCCATGTGTCGCTGTTTATCATTTTTTGAATTATAAGGATACCCCTCTTTTCCAGGGAATGAAATCATCCTGGTTCAGTAATACCGCTTTCGGGATCACTTCCCCACTGGCCGCTTTGATACAATATTCGAGAATATCTTCGCCCATCTGTGGAATGGTTTTCTCGCCATCAATCACCGGCCCGCAGTCGATATCAATAATATCATTCATCCGTTTGGTGAGATTACTGTTGGTTGATACTTTTATCGTAGGACAAACCGGATTTCCTGTTGGTGTGCCAAGTCCAGTAGTAAAGAGGATCAGGGTAGCGCCACTGGCCGCTTTACCGGTTGTGGCTTCCACATCATTACCGGGGGTGCACACGAGGCTCAGTCCGGGCTTTTTGACCACTTCAGTATAATCGAGTACATCCACCACCGGTGATGTTCCGCCTTTCAATGCCGCTCCATTACTTTTGATAGCATCGGTAATAAGACCGTCTTTGATATTTCCGGGCGAAGGATTCATATGGAAACCACTGCCCGCTTTTTCGGCTGAATCACTGTAAGCCGACATCAGTTTAATGAATTTTTTAGCCGCCTCTTCTTCTATGGTACGATCGATCAGGTTTTGTTCGGCTCCGCAAAGTTCGGGAAACTCCGCCAGTAACACCTGTCCACCCAGGGCAACTAAGAGGTCGGATGCGTAGCCAACCGCCGGATTGGCGGAGATACCACTAAAGCCGTCACTACCGCCACATTTCACCCCGAGGCACATTTTATCCAATGGCGCGGGCTTCCGTTCCATTTTATTTGCTTCCACCAGTCCTTCAAATGTTTTGCGGATGGCGTCTGCGATCAGTTGCTCTTCACTTTGTGACTGTTGCTGTTCAAAAATGAACATGGGTTTATTGAAATCAGGGTTCAGTGTTTTTAAATCATTGAGAAAATCCTGGGTTTGTAAATTCTGACAACCCAGACTTAATACCGTCACACCAGCCACATTCGGATGATCCGCATAAGCGGCCAGCAGTTTACTCAATACGGCTGCATCCTGGCGGATACCGCCACAACCACCCTGGTGATTGAGGAATTTAATTCCGTCTACGTTTTTGAAAGGCCGGTTTGCATTTTTAGTCATTGCTGCATCAGGAGCCAGGCTTACATTCGTCAGGTCTTCCCCTTTATTCAGGGCTTCCAGCAACTGGTGTGTATAGATTTTATATTTATCCGTAACCGCGTAGCCCAGTTCATTGTGCATCGCTTCCCGGATCACATCCATATTCCGGTTTTCACAGAATACAGTTGGAACAAAAAGCCAGTAATTGGCCGTACCGACCCGGCCATCCGGACGGTGATACCCGTTAAAGGTTCTTCCTTTGAATTTGGAAACATCCGGTGCCTGCCAGCTGATATTCATTTTGCGGTAAGTGTAAGGCTCAGCCGCGTGTTTGGTGTTTTCGGTAGACATCCGGGCCCCCTGGGCGATATCTGTTTGGGCTTTCCCCACCAATACACCATACATGGTGATTTCGTCCCCTTTCTTCATGTCCTGCATAAAGAATTTATGTTTGGCGGGAATATCTTCCTGCATGACATAAGAAGAACCTTCATATTGTATTGTCTGGCCCTTGGACAGGTCTTTTAAGGCTACAATTACATTATCCTTGGGATGTACTTTTAACACGATCTGGGACATACGATGCTTTTTTTATTTTAATTAGTTTAATACGTCAGTCAGGGCGGCTTTCATGCCATGTTTCAAAATAGCGGAGGCGCTGGCAGCTACTTCATCTATAAAATATGGAGAGACGGAAAAATCCTCTTTCCATATTTTTTTGTTCTTCACTACTCCTTCCACCCAGCCTTGTATATGGTTACTATCGAAGGTAGATTGGATGAATTCAACAAACTCCGGTGTATCATTCGGAGTGAATTCCACGGCTGATTTACCGCTGTACAAGACCAGTAAAGCCGCAAAGGAGAAGGTATTGAGCCTGGCGTTTTTATTCAGCCTGGTAAAATTGTCTTTTACTGTAGGGAAGTTCCGGGTCTCCCACTTGGAGAGGGAGTTGAGCGAGATATCCTTCAGGTAATGTTTGAGATAAGGATTGTAAAAACGTTCCAGGATTTTACCCGCAAATTTTTTCAGTTCTTCCGGATCTTCATCAATCACAGGCAGGGTTTCCTCGCTGACCATCTTATTGATGAATTTTTCCACTGCTGGAGTATTAAAGGCATCCATGACGGTGGCACAGCCCAGCTGCAGGGCTACAGGTACCATGCCGGTATGGGAGCCATTCAGGATCCGTACTTTTTTAGCCCTGAACTCGCGGATATCATCCATGAAGAGGACATTCAGTCCGGCCTGGTCCAGCGGCAGTTTTTGTTTTATGCTGCTGTCTCCGCCAATGGCCCATACATGGAAGTATTCTCCTTTCACCACGAGGTTATCTTCAAATCCGATTTCTGCCTGGATTTCCCGGATGTTTTCTTTCGGGAACCCCGGAACAATCCTGTCCACCAATGTATCGTAGAAATGGCAGTGGGTATTGACCCAGTTTTCAAAATCCGCGCCTAATTGATTGGCCGCCGCATGTTTCAATACATATTGACGCAAAGTAGATCCGTTGTCTTCGATCAGTTCGCAGCAAATGATGGAGAGTCCTTTGGAGGCATCACCATTAAATTTTTTGAAACGCTTGTACAACAAGGCCGTCATTTTTGCCGGGAAGGAAGCGGGAGGTTCCGCATTCAGGTCATCGCCTTCTTCATAGCGGATGCCGGCTTCGGTGGTGTTGGACACAATCATTTCCAGTTCCTCACTCAGGAAAATGGATTCGTATGTTTTATAATCAGTATATGGATTGTAAACACCGGTGATACATTTTACCAGTGCCACTTCTTTAACCGGTTGTTTATCTTTTATTCCTTCCAGATATACATGATAAAGGTTATCCTGTTTGGCAAAAAGGTCGCGGATAAATTCTCCACCGGCAATAGGCTGTACGATCGCCACGCCATGATTCATTTTTCCGGCCTGATTGGCTTTGTCGATCATCCAATCCACAAAGGCCCGCAGAAAGTTTCCTTCCCCGAATTGTAAAATCTTAACCGGCAGTGCGGGCTTCTCTACGGTGGTTGCATTTAAAAGGTTCATCTTCTATGGTTGTTTATTCATTTTAGTCAAGGCTTCCAGCGGTTACCGAATACCCAGTTTACGGTAATATCGGTCGCTTTCAATCCGGCCGGCAGGTTATCGGCATACCAGCTGAAATCAGCACCGGTCTCCCGGTGGCAGTTATAATAGTAAATCCGTTCACCCCATTGAATCGTGTTAGTGGTGGGCACCCGGTAGATAGCCTGGTCCCGCATATTTTTTGCAAAATGGCAATTCAGCAGGTAGAACTGGGCATCTTTATGATAACGACCCAGTTGAAATCCATCAAAGCCACTGAAACGGCAATTGAGCAAAACAGTTTTTGAATCTTTATTTCCGGATCCGTCGTGCCAGATGGCCGCTGTACCGGAATGACTGATAAATTCACAATTCTCCGCCCAGGCCCAGCCACGGGGGCAATAGAAATCCACACCGCCTTCCATAATACAATCCTTGAAATACCACATGCCGTTGCCGGTTTCCCATGGACTGACCGTATCACCACCAAAGGCCCTGAAATGACAATCTACTGCAGCGAGCCGGGTGGCCATATTCATGGTGCGTAAGGCCATCTGGTGACCATCTTTTTTCAGCGTCCGTAATTTGTTTATCCCTGTATCGGAGGCACATAAGATAACCGGCGGGGTGTAGTAGTCAAAGCCAAAACTATTAACAATAGTCAGGTGTTTCAGGGTAATGTCGTTAGCACCCACATTTATAGTGGCTACCCCCCAGTCATCCATATGTCCGCATCGCCATTCATCACGGGCGATGGAAGCCGTGATCGTTACAGACGTTCTGTCTTCACCTTCCAGTATGATGTTGGACTTTTCGATATATAATTTTTCATAATAAGCTCCTTTGCGGATAAAAATTGTGCGTGGGGTAGAGGAGGTCTCCGGCAAACTGTTAAGGGCTCCCTGTATGGTTTTAAAATCACCCTTTCCGCTTTTGTCCACCACCAACCGTTGCTGGGCAAAAAGTACCCACTGACCCGTATAACAAGTCAGTAATAACAAGGCTATATAGCGGAAAAACGTATTCATGATTAGTTACCCAGCAACCATTTTGCCAGGTCTTCAGCCCCTTTATAATTTTCGTAAATAGCCGGCAGTTTTCGGCCGTCCACATATTCATTATACAGCCAGGGATCACCTACGGCCACTACTTTTCCTTTACCATAACTGGCTGTTGCGATGATGATGTCTTCGTTTTTCTTTACATCGGCTTTAGCCGCCCCGGTTACGGTAACCGGGCTAAGCTCTTTGAGAAACAGGCGATATTTGTTTTTAAAAATTGAAGATCCTTCCGGCCATACTTCTCCCTGTACATAAGTGTCATTTTTCACCATGTTCAGGTTTTTATATTCGTAGGTAATGCCAAATGCATTGGCCAGTTTATTGAAATAGGTGAGATCACAGTTGCTGCTGTCGTTGGCCATCAGGAACAAAGTGCCTCCGCTTTTCACCCATTTGCTGATCGCTTTTATATCTTTCGTATTGACAAAATTGGGTTGGGGATTGTCCTTTTTATGATCCGGATCCACAATGATATATACAGAAGCTCCTTTCAGCCGTTTCTTCGTGGGGGCTGCATCCAGTGATGCCAGTTTTGCTCCGTATTTTTCAAAAATCTTACCCAGGGTATAGAAACCGGGATGACTTCTTTCTTCCCATACATAGTGCCAGTATTGCTCAGCCCCGGTAATGTCTTTTCTTTTTTCACTGTTGAACCAACGGTCCAGTACCACTTTTTTTCCTGCTGCATGTGCCAGCGTGTTCAGGATCTCCATTTCATTGCTGGCGAGCAGAAAAGCGCCGACTCCCTTGGGGTCATTCACGATCACGGGTTCACTCATGTAATAGGCAAAACTGCCGTCGCGATAAGGTTTGCCACCAAGTCCGCTCACTTTCACTGTACCATGTAAATTGGTCTGACCATTTTCTTCCTTGATAAATTGTTTTACCAATCCGTCATAACCTTTTTGGGCGATGGCGATTTTGGAAGCCGGCAGGTAGCCCAGGCGAACGCCCTTGGCAATGGCATAGACAAATTGCGAACTGGCCGATGCTTCAAAGTAGTTTTTTTCCTTGCCGGGGCCATCGTACAACTGGATATCATACCAGAGTCCGGTGGCTTGATCCTGTGTTTTTTCCACCGCATTCACGAGACGGTTCAGGATACCGATCAGGTCTTTTCTTTTCGGGTGGTTAGCGGGAAAATAATCCAGCGCATCTACGAGTCCATCGGCATACCAGCCCATGGCACGTGACCAAAACAGGGGAGAGGTTCCCGTGGTTTTATTGGCCCATTGCTGTTCTTTGCTTTCATCCCACGCATGATAGAGTAATCCCGATTTTGGATCACGGGCATGTTTTTCCATCCAGATAAACTGGTTGGCGACATCATTGAAGGCCGTGTCTTCATGAAACAACATTGCGTATTCTGCATAGAAGGGAGCCCCCATATACAGTCCATCGAGCCACATCTGGTTCGTATAAATTTTCTTATGCCAGAAACCGCCTTCGTTGGTACGTGGGTGGGTGCGGAGCTGATCGCGCAGGTGATCAGCCGCTTTTTTATATTTTTCCTTACCCGTTACCCGGTAAAGGAGCAATACCAGTTTGCCGTTATTGACGTGGTCAATATTGTATTCGTTCAGCTCGTAATTTTTAATAGAACCATCCGGCTGAACAAACCAGTCAATCTTGGACTGGATCGCATTAAAGTAGCGGACATCACCGGTATTCATCCAGCGGCCTTCAAAGCCTTTGAGCACCACACCCATGTCATAACTCCATTTGGTCTGGCTGCCAATGGGAATGGAATCTTTCCAGGTATTCATTACTGTTTCCGACAAGCGATGACCCGGGGTTTGGGCCGACAGGTGAATACTTGCCAGAATCGTTAAGACGATTGCCAGTTTTTTCATGATGTACATTTTAAAACCCGAGGTTTGGCAAAAGACAGCCGGTTAGCGTTGTTTCAGTTCATTTTCATCGGCACCCAGTTCAAAACTGGTTTTTTCTTTTGCTTTATTCAGGTCAGTATTTTTAAGTTGTATGTTCTTTGTACGGTTGCCACTGAAGCGGAAGAATAATTCCGTTCCGTCTTTCGTGCTGATTTTGTCAAATGTCAATGCATCGCTCTGGGTAACATCTACCACCGGATTGGTGGATGCGGTTTCCAGGCTGATATTACGGAAGATAATATTGCTGGCTTCCTGCACATCAATGCCTTTATGCGCCTGCAGTACCATATTTTCCAGTACAATATTCTGCACATGCATTTCCGGAACCCCACGGACAAAAATGCCTTTCTCAGCACCACTGCAGTATACATTACTGATATGAAAATTGCGGAATACCGGTGTGGTTTCGTCTACGGGTTTGGCTTCAACCTGGGGTAATTCACGTTTTTCTCCAACCAGGGCCACCGGATCCTTGGCCATATAATACATATCAAATAAAATCGCTTCAGCGGGGATATCTTTCATGTAAATATCTTTAATGAAGATATTTTCCACCACACCGCCACGGCCCCGTGTGGTTTTAAAACGGAGCCCGATATCAGTGCCGATAAAGGTGCAATTACTTACATAAATATTGCGGGCACCGCCACTCATTTCACTGCCGATTACAAATCCGCCATGAGCAGCGTATACGGTACAACCACGAATGATCACATTCTCGGTGGGCATTCCGCGTTTGCGTCCTTCGGCATCACGGCCACTCTTCATGCATAGGGCATCATCTCCTACGTCAAAAACAGAATTTTCGATCAGTACATTTTTACAGCTTTCCACATCTATACCATCCCCGTTTTGCGCATACCAGGGGTTTTTGACAAAAATATTGCGAACTGTAAGCTGTTCACACATCAGGGGATGCAGGCACCAGGCCGGGGAGTTTTGGAAAGTCACTCCTTCCAGCAGGATATTTTTACAGAGGGTAAGTAAAAGCAGGTTGGGCCGCAGAAAGTCTTTGATACTGTCATAAAACGCCCGGTCACGACCCGGCATGATCATCCCCGGATTAGCGGGCATTTTCGATCCTTTCATAAATCCTGCAGAAGGATACCATGTTTTTTTATCATCACTGACTACACCACCGCTTGCCAGTTTCTTTTTCCACTGACTTTCTGTGAGTTTGTCTTTTTTTACCGCACGCCATTCATCCCCATTACCATCAATAATACCTTTACCGGTTATAGCGATATTACGGGCACCTGTAGCCGAGATAGGAGATTGATTCCGCATTTGTGGCAGACCTTCCCAGTTGGCGGCTATCAGCGGATATTGTGATTTATCTTTTGTAAACAGTAGCGTAGCGCCGGTTGCCAGGTGCAGGTTTACGTTGGATTGCAGCACGATCGGTCCGGTCAGCCAGAGACCTTTTGGTACCAGCACCACCCCGCCGCCTTTTTTACTCATTGTTTCGATACTGCTATTGATGGCGTTGGTATTTAAAGTAAAACCGTCAGGTCTCGCACCTGCTTTTACAATATTCAGGGTGTCTTTTTTGAACTTAGGGCTGGTGATTACCGGCAATTTCCAGCTCTGGGCTATAAGTGCCGCAGGTAGAAGTAAGTAAATAAAAAGTATAAACTTTTTCATTGGCAAGTTTTTGAACACCTATTGGTGTTTTAAGATACAAGTCTAAGCAGATATTGGTTGTTAATCAACGAATTGTACTTGAATATTTACGCAATCGTTATCGGGAACGGTCTCGCTGAAATTGTTTCAGGCACCAGGCAGAAAATCAGGGTTCAGGCACTGATTTTCACCGCCTGACGGGCCAGTAATTTCCATTTACCGCCTTCTTTTTGCCAGATCAGGAGGATCCGCAGGTGAACTTCCCCCGGCTTGCCCCCGTCGTTGGTTTTTGCGTGGAGGATATGACGTACCAGGGCGGTTTTGTGACTGACACTGATCCGCTGTTCTGCAAAATCAAGCGTAACAAAATCAGAGTTGCCACTCGCAATTTTTTCAACAAATGCCGGTTTGTCCTCTACCAGACCTCCAC
>DAORKK010000057.1:11570-17148 GCA_035439525.1 Chitinophagaceae bacterium | reverse complement strand
ACCATCGGTCGGGAAGCCAAGATTCCGGTGGAGATCTCCCATTTCAAACTCAGCGGGCAACAAAACTGGGGTCGCAGTAAAATCACCGTACCCATGATCGAAGCCGCCCGGAGAGAAGGAATTGAAGTCACTATTGATCAGTATCCTTATACCGCCAGCAGTACGTCGATCAGTACATTGATACCCGATGAAATACTCGCCGACGGACAGGATTCCATTAAAGCAAGACTGGAAAACCCGGCCACCAATAAATACGTGGTAAAATCCATTTTGGCCCGGTTGAAAAAAAGGAAACTGAAGCACCTGAGTTATGCCGTGATTGCCTACTTCGCCCCGGATACCACCTATAATGGTAAAAGTATTGAAGAGATCAACCTCATGATGGGTCGCAAGCATAAGGCCAAAGAAGAAGCACAGACCGTTATTGATATCATGAAAAGAGGCGGGGCGAGTGCTGTCTTCCATGGTATGGGAGAAGAAGATGTAAAACGCATCATGAAATATCCCTACAACATGTTTGCCAGTGATGCCACCATCCGTGTACTTAACGCCGGTATGCCGCATCCCCGTGGCTATGGCACCAATGCCCGGGTGTTGGGTAAATATGTCAGGGTGGATAAAGTACTTACCCTCGAAGAAGCCATCCGCCGTATGACTTCCCTCCCTGCACAGAAATTTCAGTTAGCCGACCGCGGATTACTGAAGACCGGCTTCGCGGCTGATATCGTCATCTTCGATGAAAACGAAGTACAGGATGTCTCCACGTTTGATAAGCCCCATGCCTACTCCAAAGGCTTTCATTATGTGATCGTTAACGGTCAGCTGACGGTTGATAATGAAAAGCATACGGGTGTAAGGAGTGGGAAGGCCTTGTATGGGCCGGGGAGGTAGAGAAGAGTCGGGAGGCGGAAGTCAGGAGTCAGGAGGCTATTTGAAAGGTCGCAATTTATTTTCATCATAGAAGAGCGTATTTTTTCCCGCTAAGCTTTATAGACTTTCCCTTATTCGGAGTGTCTTATAGTCTTTGCGGGAACTTTTTATGCCAGACAATAAGATTCAGGGGGGGGTACCCAAATGTGTAATTGTACGGCTTTGATGCACTTGTTAGTTTTACTCTGTCATCAAAACCATTACACATGAAACCTGTACGTAATCTTATTCTCGTATTATTATTCAGTTTTGGCTTCCTTACGGCCGCAAATGCCCAGCTGAAAGACGGGGATATTGTAAGAATCAAGAACATCAACAGCGGCAAATTCGCCGTACCAAAAGATGTAAGCACAGCACCTGACGCTGAAATCGTCATCAATAACGGGCGTAATGATGCCTGGTTTACCTGGAAAGTGATCGCCGTACCCGGTGGCGCCTATAAATTTCAGAATGTTCATACGAATCAATTCCTCGGCATTCTCAACGCCAGTAAAGCCCAGTATGGATTTGTGGTACAACGCCGCACCCGTAACCAGGTGGATCAGGTCTGGTTGCTCATCAAAACCACAAAGGGTTATAAAATCAAGAACAAAAATTCCGGCCTGCTCATCGGAATAGATGGCGGCGGTACGGCGGCTAATACACGCCTGGTACAATGGGGGGATAATGGCGCCACGGATAAAGACTGGCAGTTCGAAACAGTGGGCACCGGCAACTCCCAGGAAGGTGGCCGGAAAATACTGTTCGATGTCATGCTCAATAATATCGCCGTCTCGGAAGCCACCCGCAACCGGATCGATAATGGCGATTGTAAAAGGATCTTCGGGGTGGTAAGCATCGAGCTCTGGGAACTGGACAATAACAATGAAATGAAAACCCGTCTCCGATCCTATAACAATATGTCGGAACTTTTATACCAGGAAACCAATTTCCGCAATCCCCCAACTGCCGCCCTCAGCAAATACCAGGAGAATACCAACAGCAATGCACAAATGGGCAAAGTGACTTACAATATTCCTGAAAATCTCCTGATCAATAAGCGGCTGATGCTGGTGGTGAAAACCAATGTAGGTAGCCGGCATAAAGACAATGACTTTGCTTCCTACGACGCCCTGAAGATGAAAGAGGAGGTCCAATCCACTTTTATTCTGGACAACCGCGCCACCCGCACCGAAACCATCGAAACCATCACCGACCTCAGTTCATCCACCCGGAACATGCATTTCCTGGATACCATGATTCCCTTTGCCATCTTCCAAAAAACAGATGATACGCATAAGATATGGGTGAAGATTAGTTGTAAAAAGAACTAAAAAAGATTGTCATCCCGAGCGTAGCGAGGGACCTTGTTCTTGCGAAGCGATGAAGTTGCTCTAAGGGATAAACAGCTAATAATTGTTTATCCCTTAACTTTAACCCACAACTTCTGCATATGAAAAAACTCCTCCTCCTCCTGCTGACCGGCTTTCAAATAGCCGCTGTCGCCCAACCCATCACCCTTGCCACACCGGAATCACAGGGTTTTTCCAGTGAACGACTAAAACGGATTGACCGTGAAATGACCGGCTGGGTGGACAAAGGATGGATGCAGGGAGGAGCCGCTCTGGTGATCCGTAATAATAAGATCGTTTATTATAAAGCGGTTGGTTTTAATGATAAGGAAATGAAATTGCAGATGCAGAAGGACCAGATCTTCCGTATTGCTTCACAAACCAAAGCGATCACCAGTGTGGCCATCATGATTCTCTTTGAAGAAGGCAAACTTTTACTCGATGATCCGGTTTCAAAATATATTCCCGCCTTTGCCAAACAACAGGTGCTGGATAAATTCAATGCGGCCGATACTACTTATACCACGGTACCCGCCAAAAAGGAAATCACGATCCGTGAACTGTTGACCCATACTTCCGGATTAGGGTATGCACAGATCGGTTCCAGGGAAGCAAACGCCATCTATGCCAAATCGAATATCACCGCCGGTATCGGCGTGAAGGACGATAAACTGCTGGATGCGATGAACCGCCTGGCCAAACTGCCCCTGATGCACCAGCCCGGGGAAAAATGGACCTACGGACTCAACACCGACCTGCTGGGATGTTTGGTGGAAGTGATCTCCGGTACCTCACTCGACGAATTCTTCCGCACACGGATATTTGAACCCCTGGCCATGACGGATACCTATTTCAACATTCCCCAAAACAAAGCCTGGCGCCTGGCCAAACTCTACCGCGAAGATTCTACCGGTAAGCTGATCAAGGCCGAAGCCAATATGCTGAATGGCAAAACCATAACTCCGGATTATCCTTTATATGGTAGCACTTATTTTTCAGGGGGTGCTGGTTTATCTTCCACTATTTATGATTATGCAGTGTTTCTGCAGATGCTCCTCAATGGCGGTATTCATAATGGCAAACGCATCCTCAGCCGCAACACCGTTCGCCTGATGACCATGAACCAGATAGGAGATCTCGCACTCGGTAATGATAAATTCGGTCTCGGTTTCCAGGTGGTCACCGAACGCGGCAGCGCCCGCACGCCTTCCAATCCCGGTACCTTCAGCTGGGGCGGCGCTTTTGCCACTTCCTACTGGGTGGACCCGAAGGAAAAAATGGTTTTCCTCTTCTACCGCCAGTTGCAAGGTTCTTCCCACGGTGATGTGGTGGAAAAATTCAGGGATATGTTGTATGGGGCGATGAATGACTGACGGTTTCTTCGGGAAACGGCCTGCTTTCATCCTGCTTTCGTCACCCTTCGATACGTCCCGCGTGAAATTCTTCTTCTACCATGCAGATACCCTTTAGCGGGACTACTCAGGATGACACGGACGTCACGTTACTTAAAAGGCTCCGTTTGAGTTTCATTTACTTCCCTGGGCTTCTTACTTCTTTTCAACATTCGGAGGCGAATGTTCGTGTCATCCTGAGTAGTCCCGCAAAAGATTCAGTTCAGGGCAAGAGAAATTTGTCATGCGGGACGTATCGAAGGGTGACCAGCAACCTCAACGTACCAAAGGAGGCAGTTCCTTAATATGATACTCCTGCACCAGCGCCGGCCGTTCCGGACTCAGCGTAAAGTACACTTCCAGGTCAGCCTTTTCGCCATGGATGATAAAGGAACCGCGTAGCTGATTCTCCGGCTTCATCGGTTTTATCTCGACAATCTTTCCGGCTTTGGCAAAGAGATCACGGGCTTCTTTCTTCAATGAATCAATAGGATAATCCGGGAAGAAGTTTTCAGCAAAGATGCCACTCTTTTCCGCATTGGTCCAGTCGGGCAGCAGTTTTACCAGTTCATTCTTCCGTTGTTCCAATATCGCTGATGGCGGTAATTGACGGGGCTGCAATCCGGCCAGTTTGATCAGGGTATCCAATACCCGAAGGTTTACTCCTCCGAAAGGCGAATACGTACGGTTGGCAAAGCCCACGACCCCGATCCCATAATCCGGCATGATGCGCCACTGACTCCCGAAACCGGGAAGGCCTCCACTGTGGGAGATATAGGTTTTCCCCTCACAGTCTTTCATCCAGCCAAGCCCATAACAATAAGCTGATGTAACCGGACAACTCCTTCCATCCGGATAAGTGAAAGCTGCATTAAATCCGTTCCAGCGCCAGGGATGATGCATCTCTCTTACTGAACTGCGGTTAACCGGTCCAGTTTCTTTAGCATTGGAAGGCGGCCAGGATGATAAATGCAGGGCCATGTATTTGGCAAACTCATCAATAGACGTGATCATACTGCCCATGGCACCCCAGCTGCCATCGGGTACATCGTGCAGCAGCTGCTCCTCATTCCACTGATTGTTGAGCCACCGGTAACCATGAGCCAGTTTATCGGCGGGCACATTGGCATACTCCCATTCGGCATTTACCATACCCAGGGGCTTCCAGATATTTTCCTTGATATATTGCTGGTACGGCACACCGGATACTTCGGTAATTATTTTTCCCAGCAAGGCAAATCCAAGATTGCTGTACTCAAAGGCAATACCGGGAGGATTGGAAAAGCTGATCTGTTTACCAATAAACTCCATCAGGTCTTTATCACTATCCGCCAGTTGCCGGTCCCCCCAGGGATTATCTTCCGGGAAGCCCGCCCCATGGGTGAGCAGGTGACGGATCGTGATCGGGGGTGCATCAGCCGTGGGGTATTTGATATTCTTTAATTCAGGTACAAAGAAATAAGCCGGGCAATCGAGATAGAGTTTGCCTTCATCCCGGAGTTTCAGGATAGCCATGGCGGTAAAACTCTTACTCATCGATGCAATGCGGAACATGGAAGATGATGTCGCCGGAATTTTCTTCGCGATATCGGTGTAACCATAACTGTTCTTGTAGATCAGTTCTCCATCCACTACTATCCCAAAGGAGATCGCGGGAAAATGATTATCCTCCGCATGTTTGCGGTAGATACTATCGATCACCGGCAAGTACTGACGGATCCTTGATAATCGGGCCGTGTCGGTAAATACTGCCGGATGATAAGAAGAATCATAAAGGACCGGCTCTGGCGGATATTGATTTTTATTACCGCAGGAATACAAAAGCACTGCCATACCGGCTGCTGCCAGGATCTGTTTCATACCAACTGATTTATTTCTCAAATTAAGGATTAAGCAGGGATTCTTTTATATCGATAATACTTCTTT
>DAORKK010000057.1:0-11470 GCA_035439525.1 Chitinophagaceae bacterium | reverse complement strand
GGTCGCATCAGCGCGAAGAACCATTTAAAAAAACCGGATTTAAATAAGAGCATAACGGCGCCAAATATCCCAAGTGAACGAAGGGCTCTTGAAATAGTATAGGTCTCAATTTTCACGTTTTTCATATACTCAAACTCATTAAACTGATATTGGATCATCGGCTTGATCCGGTAATAAGAAAGCAGCAGTCCCAGGCCTAGTCCCAGGATCGCCATGATCCAGTAATACTTTACCGACGCCTCCCCGGTCATTATGCCGGTTTTCAGAAAGGCCATACCCAGGAACATAAAAAACAACACATCCCAGATACTCATATACAAATAGCGGATCAGGGCGCCCAGGTAGTTGTTGGTCCTGTATTCATACAAGTCCTCATAACTGCCGGTCACTTGCTGCTTCGACTTTTCATTGCGTTCCACCTTCTTGGCATGTGTTTGTTTATCCTTGAATTCGTTCATCGCTTCAAGCTGACTTTTTTGTTTATCCGTCAGTTTTACTTTGGTGGTATCCATCGCTGCCACCTGTTCGCCCCGGGTGATCACTTTTTTCTCCAGGTATAGATCCCGGTTATCCCGCGCGACCATCAGGAGAAAACAGACAACAGACCCGATCAATAATGATTTAACAGGAAGGTTACGGAACACCACCATGATCATACCATAACAGGCATAATCAAACAGTATATCTCCCCACCACAACAGCACCCAGGCATTAATAAGTCCAAAAACCATCAGCCATAAACTCCGGCGAATGAAATACTCCAGCGGTTTCACCCCATCCAGTTTTTCCTCCTGTCTCTTCATAAATAAAATAATCCCGGCACCGTATAAGAGGGAAAAAATCGCCCGCTGGGTGCCTTCCGGAAACCACTCCACTAAATACCAGAGTTTGTAATTGATTGTACCGGCCTCATTTAATACCGAAGGGTCCCAGCCAGAAGGTACCGCTAAACCAAATCCCGGAATATTCATCAGTAAAATGCCCAGGATAGCCATGCCGCGCAAGGCATCGAGGATAATAATCCGTTCATGCTGGCTGACCGGGGCCGCCAGGTTCGGGGTGGTTGGACTGGACATGTATGGTTGGTTTTTGTTTCAATGCTTCGGCTGGGAAAAGAAGATTTGCCGGGATTGCCTGCATAAGGTATACGCACCCACACTTACCCGTGAAACGGATTGATGTAAAAGGTAAGAAAAGTTTAGGAGTTGAACGGTTGAAAAGTTAACAGGTTCCCTCGTTGAACGGCCGGCAGCTATTAATTATCATTAAATCTTCTGATCAGCGCCTGCAACCTGGGGAAATACTGATCCACATCCACCGATGGTTTGTCGGCTACTTTTGCCAGTACCAGTACCCCGGCCGCCCCTTCAATGGCCGTTGGGTTACTCAAAACCATATGCCACCTGCCTTTAAGGATTTCAAGACTGTCTTCAACACTATAATTGAGATTGAGCATATTGAAATACATACAATAGTCTTCCGGTATGGTATGATGTACGATGCCGTCCTGGTAAAAGATAACCGGAACCCCTTGTTCCCGGCTCACACGACTGGTCAATCTGCCGGCACAATCACAGGAATCGGTACTAAGTTTATTGCCCCCGGTATAAATGCCCCAGATAGCCTGACCGGATTGTTTGATCTGCAAACTGAAATTGACAAACACATTTTGCTGGGTTCGGTTGACATCCACACTCATAACGCCCACCCATTCGCCGGTAAGGTTGGGAGATTGGCAATATCCCATCAGGGAAAAAAATAAGAGTAAGGAAAGGGAAAATGACTTTTTCATACAGGGGGTTTTGGCGGGGATCGGGTGCACTGGCCGTTGCAATTGGGAAAATACAAAAATACTCTGCTAAAGAAAACATAAAAAACAAAGCAGCGAGCGAAGAGCTACGAGACCAACAGTGGGCATCTGTTTTGAACTTCGAATAATCAAACATAGTTACCTGGACAATCTCTTTTAGACAATCAAACTCGTAGCTCGTAACTCATAGCTGTAACCAGACTCCTGGTTTACGTATTTTAACCAACCAGTCCTAATACTGTAAAAGCTCTTGTACTTTCTCTCCCAACCTCGACTTCGCCAGAAAATTCCTCTCTAATTCAATACTGAAAGGAATGGGTGTATCCAGCGAGGCACAGCGCATCACCGGCGCATCCAGCATGCCAAAGCAATGCTCCGAAATCCAGGCCGCGATCTCGCCACCCAATCCGCCGGTCAATGTGTCTTCGTGCAATATGAGTACACGTCCGGTCCGTTGAACCGCCGCACGGATAGCCTCATAATCCAGCGGTAATAAAGTCCGCAGGTCCAGTATATCCATATCAATCTCCGGATGAGCTGCCGCATATTCTTCGGCCCAATGTACACCACTGCCATAAGTAATGATGGACAGTTCACTGCCGTTCCTTACATGACGGGCTTTGCCGATTTCTATTTCATAATATTCGGATGGCACGGGTCCGCTCACCGAACGATAAAGTGCTTTATGCTCAAAGTACATCACCGGATTAGGATCATTGATCGCGGCGATCAGTAATCCCTTTGCATCCATCGGTGTGCTGGGATATACCACTTTCAGTCCGGGTGTATGGGTAAACCAGGCTTCATTGCTCTGACTATGAAAAGGACCGGCACCTACGCCTGCCCCTGTAGGCATCCGCACCACTACATCGGCATTTTGTCCCCAGCGATAATGGATCTTCGCCAGGTTATTAATGATCTGGTTGAAGCCCACCGTCACAAAATCGGCAAACTGCATTTCCATCATACTCTTATATCCTTCGAGCGAAAGTCCCAGGGCCGAACCCAAAATGGCACTCTCACATAACGGAGTATTCCGCACCCGCTCCTTCCCAAACTCTTCCACAAACCCTTCCGTGATCTTAAAAGCACCCCCATACTCCGCAATATCCTGTCCCATCAGAATCAGATTCGAATGCCGCTGCATGGATTGATGGAGGCCTTCTTTGATGGCGTCAATCATTCTCTTCTCAGGTGCTAGCTGTTCGGGGTTAGCTGTTAGGGACGTTGAAGAAGGTGACAGGTGCCGGGTGTCAGGTGTCGGGTTAGTAGAAGATGCTGTCAGGTGTGAGGTGTCGGGTGTGGGGATGTTACCCGCAGGCTTTCCTCTGAAAGATGACCGGGAGTATGCGGCTGTTGACTCCCGACTACCGACTACTGACTCCCGACTCTTAGAGTTCGGCATATACAGATCATTCAACTCTTCCTGTGTATCTGCTATAACAACCTTAGTGTCAAATCCCAGCTTCAGCTCTTCTTCAATCTGATGTTTGAATTCTTCCCTGATCTGCGCAATGGATTGTTCATTCAGCAAACCGATACTGGTCAGATAATCTTCAAAATTTTTGATCGGGTCTTTTTGTTCCCAGAGACGGAAGAGGTCCTGCGGTACATACTTGGTACCACTGGCTTCTTCATGTCCCCGCATCCGGAACGTCATACATTCGATGAGATAAGGCTTCTGGTGTTTTATACAGAACTCACGCACTCCTTTGATTGTATCGTATACAGTGAGCAGGTTATTGCCATCGATCTGAATGCCTTCCATCCCGTAGCCTTTGGCTTTATCGACCAGGCTGATACAACGGTATTGTTCATTTACAGGTGTACTCAGGCCATACCCGTTATTCTCAATGATAAAAATTACCGGCAGGTCCCAGACCGCGGCTACGTTCAGGGCTTCATGAAAATCGCCTTCACTGGTAGCCCCGTCACCGGTAAAAGCCAGGGATACTTTATTTTCCTTGCGTAGTTTATGTGCGAGCGCCACACCATCGGCAATCGCCAGCTGGGGACCGAGGTGGGAAATCATCCCGCAGATATGATGTTCACGGCTGCCGAAGTGGAAACTGCGCTCCCGCGCCTTGCTGTATCCTTCTTTGGCGCCCTGCCATTGCATAAAGAGTTTACTCAGGGGCATATTCCGGGAGGTAAACACCCCGAGATTCCGGTGCATGGGCATGATCCATTCATCTTCCTGCAGGGCCAGGGTGGCACCTACGGAAATGGCTTCCTGACCAATCCCGCTAAACCATTTGGAAACTTTTCCCTGGCGCAGCAACACCAGCATTTTCTCTTCGATCATGCGGGGCCAGAGGAGGCTACGGTAAAAACGGACAAGCTGTTCGTCGGACAGTTCTTTGCGGTCGAATTGCATAGTACTAAGTTCGGGAATTTTTAGCTAAGAGTTCAAAGGAGAAAACGAGAGAAAAGAGTAAAGCGGGAGGCTAATAAAATAAGCAATATCAAAGACAGGGAAGGAAAATACAGGGCTCTTGCTTTAAAAAACACACTTTTATACTTCTATTTCTTTAATATCAAAAGGACAAATGTAATTCAGTTGTTTAGATGAGACATTCCCATATCACGCACTCTTTATTCTCCCTCCTTTCCTCCTTTGACCTCTTCAGCGCCCGAAGGGCATTTAGCAATTAGTTATTTAGGCTTTAACAAAGGCTTTACCCATATCACGCACTCTTTATTCTCTATCTTTTTCTCCTTTGACCTCTTCAGCGCCCGAAGGGCCCCTCACCTTAAACAACAATAAGTTCATAAAACTCCTCCGGTTGCAAATACTTCTCCGCCAGCCCCTTCAGTTCCTCCGCCGAAATCGTCTTGATCGTATGAATCGCATCGTAGAAATAATTCTCCGACATATTATTCAGGATAATATTCTTCCAGCGGCCGATGATCTGGAAGGGACCATCCAGATCGCCGAGAATGGAGCCCATGAGGTAGTTGCGGACCAGTAAGAGTTCTTCTTCATCCACCAGCTCTTCCCGAAGAAGTTTCATTTCCTTATACACTTCGGCCACCGTGGCTTCGGCCACATCCTTGCCGGCTTCGGTACTCACCATCCAGGCGGAATGCTGGATATGATTATGCAGGTAACTATGGATGCCATAGGTATAACCTTTGTCTTCGCGGATATTGCTCATCAGCCGGGATCCGAAAAAGCCGCCAAACAAAGCATTCAGCACCTGCACTTTTAAGAAATCCGGATGATGCCGGTTCGGGAAGCTGCGGGCCATACGGATGGAGCCTTGCACCCCATTAGGATCATTCGTGATCCTGTATTTTTTCTCCTGTGCCAGGACAATCTGATGTTCTTTTACCTCTACCGGGTTATTGGGCAGGTCGCCAAAATGCTGATCGAGCAGGATATTGATATTCTCCGGTAGTTTACCTGCCACAAAGAGCATCAGTTTACCCTGTATATAATATTGATTATAAAAATGCAGCAACTGGTCTCTTTCCAAAGAATCAAAATCCTCCGCACTGCTGTATTTCCCATAAGGGTGATTTTCCCCGTACAGGTAAGTGTCGATCAGCCGCCCCGCTACAAAATCACTTTTCTTCAGGCTTACCTTCAGCCGCTGCTTCATATTCTGCTTGTAAATGGCCAGCTCCTCGGAAGGCATGGTGGATTGGGTAATCATTTCCTTCACCACCGGCAGCAGTTCGCCCACATGTTTACTAAGACAATGCATGGAGATGGTAGCCGTTTCATTATAACAGGCCCTGTTGACATAAGCCCCGTAATACTCAAAATATTCATTCAGCTGAAAAGCGGTTTTTGTATTCGTGCCATTACGTAACAAAAAATTCGTGGTGGCGGCCACCAGGTTCTGCTCTTCCTGGCTGTTCCCGGCAAAAAATACCCACTCCAGCTGCATCACTTCTTCCGCCCCGGCATTCACGGCGTACACGGGTACACCATTCCGCAAAGTATAGGCCTGGTATGGTTTCAGTTGCAGGTTAAAATTCACGGCATCCACGATGGGAGGCGGTTGTTTTCTATTGATAGTCATGATAATTTATTTTTGTTTCGTCACCCTTCGATACGACGCTGCCAATTTTGTTTCTGCCCTGTAGCAATGCTGAAGCGTCTACTCAGGATGACACGAGCGTCACGTTACTTAAGAGGCTCCGTAGAGGTATTTTTTGCACCCCTGGGACCATTTCTGCTTTTCAATAATCGGAGCCGAATGATCGTGTCATCCTGAGTAGTCCCGCCAACCAAATGTTCAGGCCTGTTGATCAAAGTCTCACGGGACGTATCGAAGGGTGATTATTTTGCCAGATAATAAATCGTATTCGAATTCTCCTCCCTGAATATCCTTCCCGCCTCATTTCGGATATCCTCCACCGTTACCGCTGCGTATTTCGTCAGTTCATCATTCATCCAGGCGGCATCGCCGAGGTTTTCATAATACGCAAGACTATTAGCCCGGCTCATTACGCTCATATCTTCAAACGCGATCATGCTTTCGGTCTTGTTCTTCACTTTCTGCAGTTCCAGTTCACTTACCAGGACGGTCTTGATCTTTTCGAGTTCGGCCATTACTGCTTGCTCCGCGTCTTCGATCTTCACCCCTTTGACCAGTTTGCCTTCCACCGCCACTAATCCGTTCTCCGTACTGCCGAAATGGTGGCACTCGATATTGCTGAACAGTTGTTGCTCTTTTACCAAAGACTGGTAAAGACGGGACGAACCGCCACCACTGAGAATATCCGTCAGCAGGTCGGTAATATAATAGCGTTGTTCGAGCCGGCTGCCCATATGCCAGGTCTTATAAAAAGCATCCAGTGGTACATCCGCATGGATCTCCATCCGGCGGGCTTCGGTCTGTTCAGGCTCTTGTGGCAGATTGCGTACATATTTTTCACCGGATGGAATATCGCCAAACCATTTCTCCGCCAGGGCCTTTACTTTTTCTGTGGTCACATTTCCCGCCACCACCAGCACGGCATTCAACGGACGATAATGTTTGAAGAAAAAGTTCTTTACATCTTCCAGTTTCGCGTCTTCAATATGAGAGAGTTCCTTCCCGATGGTCATCCAGCGGTAGGGATGCACTTTATAGGAGAGTTCCCGCATTTTATGCCATACATCGCCATAGGGTTTGGTGAGGTAATGTTCCTTGAACTCCTCACAGACCACTTTGCGTTGGGTCTCCAGGCTTTTATCACCAAAGGCCAGTGACAGCATCCGGTCACTTTCCAGCCAGAAAGCCGTCTCCAGGTTTTCAGCAGGAAGAGAGATATAGTAATTCGTGAGGTCATTGGTGGTATACGCATTGTTTTCCCCGCCGGCCATCTGCAGGGGTTCATCATAATCCTCAATATTCACGGAGCCGCCAAACATCAGGTGTTCGAATAAATGCGCAAAGCCGGTCTGCTTCGGGTTTTCATCGCGGGCCCCCACATCGTACATAATATTCATCACTGCCAGCGGCGTGCTCAGGTCCTGGTGCACGATCACACGAAGGCCGTTGGAAAGGGTGAAACGTTCGAATTGTATCATAGTTATTTACGGGAATAGTTGAAGCGGTAAAATTAGTGAAAAAGGGGGGTTGTTTAAGGCTTCTGTTTATCACCCTTAGATACGCTTCCCGCATTAGGCGGGACAAGCAGGGTGACAGCGGTTGTCATGCTGAGCTTGCCGAAGCATGGCGAACAAAGAACTATTTTCAAGTCGCCCTTCGACACGCTCAGGGTGACACGAGCATTCGGCTCCGAATATTGAAAAGCAGAAATATCATAAGGGATGCAAAAGATACCTCAACGGAGCCTCTTAAGAAACGAAATGTTGTTGTCATCCTGCTTGTCCCGCCTCATGCGGGGAGTAGACGCTAAATATATACTTCAGGGCAGGATATAAACTTACTGCGTCGTATCGAAAGGTGACGAGGAAGAAGCTCTATTTAATACTCCTCACCTTAAACTCAAACTCCCTCAACTCTCCTTCCCGGCGGATGATGATCTTGATTTTCTGATTGGGTGCCTGCAGGGCTATTTTATAGGCATTGAGGTTATGGAGCAGGTTTTTATTGATGGCGATCACTTCATCTCCTTCCTTTAAACCTACGGCTTCGGCGGGAGAACCCTTGGCCACATCCCCGACAATGATGACGCCATTGAGCAGGTACAGTTCGATACCGGAATAGGAGTAGTCGAACACATCATTATAATGCGTATTGGGGGTGATATGAATATCGCCTTTACCATAGTTGAGAATCACATTAAAGCGCCGCAACAGGTCATTCCCAACGATGCCACCCATATAGGGATAAGAACTGACATTGTACTCATCATCAAAAATAAAGACGGGTACATTCCTGAATTTATAGGGACCAACCCGCGCCTCCTTCATCACCGTCAGTTCCATATCGATCTTGCCACCCAGTCCCTCAGCCTCCTTGATGTACCGTTTTCTTTTCTTATTGAAAAACGCGCTGTCAACCACAAATTCCCTTGATAATAACAGGCAAAGGCCCGCGCCGATGTCAAACAGGAAACGGGAATAGATCGTTTTTTCATCCCTGACCCGCATGGGCTGGGAGACCAGTTGACTGATCGTGGGTTTAAGCAGGTAGCCCCCCTTGGGATAACGCATCGTGCCCTTGCTGAAAAAACTCAGCTTCATGCTGTCATAATCGATCTTCAGGATATAACGGCTGATGATGGAATAACCAATGATTCCGTCGATCCGTTCCCCGTAAACGGTGGTGAGCAATTCATAATCGTTGATATGAAAATCCAGATTTTCCACGGTCAGTCCGGGGAAATGGAGGCTACGGTTATACAGAAAATTCACTTTCCGGATCCCCGCGATACCGCGGATGGTGCGTTCAGACGGTACCGGGTTCATGCCCAGGTATTCGGCCGTGGCTGAGTCGAGGGAAATTCCGCTGCTGCCGGTATCCAGTACAAAATTGAGGGTGTCGGGATGCGAATCGATAAGCGCATGCAGGATAATAATCCCCCCGGTCAGCTGGGTAAAGGGTACGGTTACAAGATGCCGGGAGGGCGGCTCAATAAACTCTTCCTGGGCCCGGAGCGTCGGAGCACAAAACCAGGTGAGGAGGATGAATATGCCGGACAAGCAGTACTTCATGCGGTTAACAGTTCAGTAAAGAGACAGGAAAATGTGGCAAAATGATGCAATACAGGCTCCTTCCCTTTTAAAATTACTGTAATATGAGGAGGTTTTCCAACCACTCGTCATATTATCTGTATTACAACTGTAAATTTGCCCCATGCAGTTAAACGAATTATATGATAAAGCCGCCGGGTTTGGCTTTCTGACCGTGGAGGAAGGTATGCACCTGTATCACCATGCCCCGCTGGCGGATCTGATGCTGATTGCCGATGAGCTCCGCAAAAAGCAGGTGCCCCATGGTAAGGTGACCTGGCAGATCGACCGGAACGTGAACACGACCAATGTCTGTATAGCGAATTGTAAATTCTGTAATTTCTACCGTATACCCGGACATGCCGAAGCATATATCACCGACATGCCCGCTTACCGGAAAAAAATCGAAGAGACATTAAAGTTCGGAGGCGATCAGTTATTGCTGCAGGGAGGACATCATCCCGAACTCGGTTTACAGTTTTATGTAGATACATTCAAACAGATCAAGAGCGAATTCCCGACGATAAAACTTCACGCTCTCGGGCCTCCCGAAGTGGCCCATATCACCAAGCTGGAAAAAAGTACCCATCATGAAGTGCTCAAAGCACTGAAGGAAGCCGGTATGGATTCTCTGCCAGGGGCAGGGGCCGAGATCCTGATAGACAGAGTGCGTCGTCTTATCAGTAAAGGCAAATGCGGAGCCCAGGAATGGCTTGATATTATGCATGAGGCCCACAAACTCGATATCACGACATCGGCTACCATGATGTTTGCCCATGTGGAGACAATTCAGGAGCGTTTTGAACACCTGGTGAAGATCCGCGAGGTACAGGCGAAGAAACCAGAGCAGGCCAAGGGATTCCTGGCTTTTATTCCATGGACCTTTATGGATGTGGACACGTTATTAGCCAAAATCCGCGGGGTAAAGAACCTGACCACCGCCGAAGAATATATCCGGATGATCGCTATCAGCCGGATCATGCTCCCCAATGTGAAAAATATCCAGGCCAGCTGGCTTACGGTCGGTAAACAAACCGCCCAGCTTTGTCTGCATGCCGGTGCCAACGATTTTGGCTCCATCATGATCGAGGAAAACGTGGTCAGTGCCGCCGGCGCGCCCCACCGTTTCACCTACAAGAGCATGCAGGACGCCATCCGGGAAGCCGGCTTCGAACCGCAGTTAAGGAATCAGCAGTATGGGTGGAGGGAATTGCCCGCGGGGATACAGGAGCAAATAATTAATTACTAAGAAACGCTGGTAATAGTTGGATGTTCGAGGTTCAAGGTTATAGAACAGAACTATAGTTTTTAATGACTTTATGAGATTGAAAACACTGATCGTATTAAGGGAAAAACATTTCATTAAGAACGTCTCAAAGCTTTCGGAAAGATCAGCCTAAAGAACCCCCAACATCCAACTTCCAACCTCGAACACAAGTAAACAGTTCACATCTAAAACAACTCTCTTCAATGCCCTACACTCGTTTCCGCAAAGTCGCTTTCTACGAAGGAATCTCTTTCCTTGTACTTCTACTTGTTGCCATGCCCATGAAATACTTCTTCGGTTTCCCTAAAGCCGTCACCATTGTCGGTTCATTACATGGGCTGTTGTTTGTGGCTTTTGGGGTAATGGCACTGGAAGTCATGCGGACCTATAAGAAAAAATTTGGCTGGTTAGTGAAGGCCGGACTGGCTTCCTTGCTACCCTTCGGCACTTTTTATATGGATAAGGAATGGAAACGGGAGGAGGAAGCGGTGAAGAATACGGCCGCCTGAGCTGAAAAGGACATAGCTGTTTAATATTGTTGATTGACTTTCTATCATAATGTCACCCCTTCGGGGTTCCCCGGATCGTGGGGGATCTTTACCCCGGGTTTCACCCGGGGCTATGAAAAGTTTAAGCCCTTCGGGCTATTGATTTCATTCTCCGGAATATTTCCCTGATAAATTATCAATGGCGTACTGCGGATACCCGCAACCAACCCAACTTGTCCTCCGTAGCGAAGTGAAGGAGGAATGGGGTTAAACTGACAAACAAATGTTTCATACTTTAAGCAGAGGAATGGGTTGAATTATTAAATACGTTCTTCCTAATAATAACACACTGCTGATTTAATGAATGCCGCGACCAACCCCAACGGGGTTGAACCATTCATAGCCCCGGGTGAAACCCGGGGTAATACGCCCCACAAGTCCCTCCAACCCCGGAGGGGTTGAACTTGCTGCGCTACTTTCAATACCTTTAATCCCAAGAAATAATTCCACCCCATGTTCCTCATCTACGGCAAACGCAGTCTCATCATTAAAAGATATACGGATCACACGCATGCCTGTCCCCACTGCCGTGGACTGAACCTGAACGTAAAAGTCGAAAAATACTATTACCATCTTTTCTATATTCCCTTCTTCCCCTCCGGCGGGAAATTCGCCCATATCCAATGCGGGAATTGTGGTAAGCCCTATAAGGATCCTGTCCGGGAAGAGGGTTATTATATTGAACTGGAAGACGAATACGAGAAACG
>DAORKK010000056.1:0-17370 GCA_035439525.1 Chitinophagaceae bacterium | reverse complement strand
CGTTTGCGCGTATTACCGATAGACTTATTGGATAACTTGTATTGCTGCTGCCTGTTCATTCTTTATATGACAAATTACCATATAAAAAGAATGAAGAAATAGTAAAATAATGCTCTTATTTGAAGTTCTTGGGGGTTATCGCCCACATCTTTTTAAAATATTTTATAAAATGACTTTGATCAAAAAAGCCCAATTGATGAGCTACATCAGTTGATAATTTTCCATTTTCTAAAAGCGCTTTTGCTTTTGTAGTTTTTTCCTGCTGTTTTAATTGCCCAATTGTTAAACCGCACTTCTTTTTAAATTTTCTTTGAAAATGAAACTTACTCAAATGCGCTTTTTGTGCAAGTTCTTTTACTGATAAGTCATAATCTATTTCAGGAATTGTGTTTATGGCCGAAGAAGAAATATGAATTTGCGCTGACCGTGAGTGATATATTAATTGACAGAGTTCAACTACATTCTTTTTAAACCCACCTCTGCTATAATTTAGCGCTGTATGCTTAAGCATGTCAGCTATTTTAGCTACAACTTCAGAATGATTCACTTTCACTGTAAAATATTTATCCTGCCCTACGGACTCAAAATATTTTTGAGGTATAAATATTGCTTTATAAACAGTAGTCCGTGTGATTGTATTTCTATGCGTCTTAAAAGGTTCTATTATTAATACTTCTGCCGGTTCAACTTTTAATTGCTCGTCATTAAATTCGTAAATAATCGAACCTTTTTCCACCAAAATAAGTGTATAACACTTGTGAAAATGCCATGGATATTGGTGTTTGGAAATTTCCCCTTGAAACACTTCGATGTCCGTATGTTTCGTATAACTTACCATAGCCTTTGAATTTAAGCTGTTTTGTAGAATATCCGTTGAACAGGCGAATGCCCGGCTAAACTACCCTTGTTCTTCGATTCAACCCGAACCGTTAAGATGTTTTCAAAAAAAGCACCTTAGCGGGAATGTTAAAATGAATTAAAAAGTAGACAAAAGCTGTTGTTTTGCAAAATAAGATTAGCAAGATTTGTCAAATCATGTAGAAAATGGCGCGAAGGATGTGCTTGAATGTCAACAAAAAATCCCGCCTCTGCGGGGTTATTGCTTTTATATTCTATTCAATATTACCGGATCAGCATAATACTACCCTTTTTAAAAATCACTCTTCCTGTATAATCGGTGCCTTGCACCATAAATACAAAATTATTGGTATCCTGTAACTGGCCTTTAATCCGGCCATCCCAGCCATCCCCGATCCGGCTTGTTTGAAACACCAGTTGCCCCCATCGGTTAAAAACACGGAAATACTCAAGCCTCGAAATCCCCACACAAATCGGGAATACCTTATCATTTATCCCGTCATTATTTGGGGTAAAGCCGGTAGGAACAAAAATATCGGGGCCGGTTTTGAAAACAGTGATCCGGATATCATCTTCTCCATAACATCCATCAGGATTCGTGGCACGCACGATATAGGTTATATAATCCCCGTACTCAGGACCAAGAGTAGCCACCGGATTATATATGTTGGTAAAACTAAGACCGGTACCTGGTGACCAGTTAAAGTTCGTGGCTGTTGGATCATTGACCGTAGCTTCAAGCTGCAGGGGTTGATTGGCCACAATCGAAGTGTCATTCCCGGCAAATACAACGATACGGGGCCTGACCTGCACCACAAAGGTATCCCGGTAAATATTCGGGCATCCGGCATTGGTCACACTGAACACATAACTGGTAGTTGATCGTGGGCTGGCAATGGCATTGATAATTTGAGGTATCGTTGTTACATTTCCCGACCCCTGGCTGGTCAAAGTACTGGTATTGGACCATGTATAACTGGTGCCGGTAGTAATGGTCGCATTCAGGTTTGCCGAGGTACCAAAACAAATAGTGGAGAAATCAGGCGTAATAACCGCAGCGGGATAGGGCACATTGGCAAAATTGATAGTGGCAATGGAACTCGTATCAGCAGGACAAACCCCGCTCTTTACCACTGCCCTGTAATATTGTGTGGTGTTTACTCCAAGCACCGGGTGAACCGCCGCGTTGTTAACAGGTATCACTCCTGCCCAGCTATTGTTATCAAATGATCGTTGCCAGTTTTCAACCGCACCGGTTTGCCCGCTTAACGTGAGCAGATTATCTGCATTCTGTCCGAGACAGATCGTTGTACTTGCCGGACTTATAGTTCCTGCCACGGTACGTGGGTCAACGGTGATAATAGCCGCCGCACTGGTATCAATCCTGCAGGCTGCACCATTCTGTACCAGGGCTCTGTACTGTGTGGTGCTGGTAAGATTTTGTGCTGTATAACTGGTGTTTTGGTTTCCAATAATGGTCCAGCTCAATCCATCAGTGGATGAGATCCAGTTGATCACCGTTCCTCGTTCGCCGGCTAAATTAAGCAAGGTATTATTCGTACCAGAACAGACGGTGTTATTACTGTTAACCTGTCCGGGAATCGTGGCAAGTGTAGTAGTGACATTTAGTGTATCCCGCAAATCTGCACAACCATTGATCTCGTGCGCAATGATCTGCCCCCCATTCGTCCCGGCAATTACATTCAGAATATTGGAGTTGGCCCCGGATATGATTGTCCAGCCGGCAGGAACGGTCCAGTTATAAACGGCGCCGGCTAGTGCAGGAATGGAATAGGTCATGTTGGTATTAGCACAGGCCACCGGACTGCCGCTGATCTCCAGGCCTGCACAAGTATTCCGAACCGCTACATAAGCATAGGCAAAATGCCCGCCAGGTGCACAGTTATCTGTTTCAAATGTCAGTGTTACCTGACGCCCGCGATAAGCAGAAAGATCAAAAGTAACTTCTGTCCAGGCCTTGGTCCATACATCGTAAAGTAAGGTCCCCGAAACATTATTATTTCCAGTATGTGAAAGAAAGGGAACAGGACTCAGTGAAAATCCGTTGGCCAGGGCGGCTGCGGTATCGAGTGTGGCACCCGTTGAGCCTGAACCTGTACCACCGCTGCCTGCATCATTAAAGGTGGGCAGGTAATACTGCGGGGAAGCACAGGTTACTGTACTGTCTTCGGTGGACAATATGGCTTTAAAAAGAGGTTGCTGATTTGAATTGTGCGTACCATTTTCGAGCACCATCGCATACGCATAGGTCATTGTAAAAGGGACGGCCGGTGATCCGGCGGGCACATCAATCGTATATGAAAGGGCACGTACAAATCCACCCGGGTTTGAAGTCGTTCCGCCATTTGCAGCCCGAAGGTCAAAGGATGTAGTTGTGGAACCCAGTTTTACTGAATACCCATATGAATAGCCATTAATCGTGGGAATCAAAGGAAAACTCCCGTACAAATCTGTTCCCTGGGTGGAAATCACTTCTACCCCGGTAGTTGACATCGTGTATTCCGGGATAATGCGCAGACCATTATTGGGAGGCGGGTATAACTGGAAGCCCCCATTCAACAGACCGGTCCGGGCAGACCAAAAACGCATATCCCCGGATGAAAAATTAATATTACTCGGGCATTGCTGATTCTGGGCAAAGGCTGAACTTGCCAGCAGCAGTAAAACAGCAACAACCAGCCCTTGTCTCACAGACCAGATTCCGGAAAAATGGTTGTTAAATGCTTTCATGAGGACACTGGCCTGTTTACAGCTATTTTAGATTAACGCTTATTTTACTTTTTTGTTATATCCACGTTGGTACACACGGGCGGTTCAGGTTGGTAAAACAAATGTATCAATTCGGGACAGATAGAAATATGACTATCGTTACACTGCCCATTTTAATCGGTAAGTCCGGGAAAAAGGTTCCCTCTGCTCGTGAATTTCAGCAATTTAGTATGGGAAAATACGAAAACCCAATGGCAGGACCCAGGCCGTTGATTCTGACTGCATCCGGCAGTCCGGGTTTAACCCAAAAGGCTGTTTAGTTTAATTTTTGTAGACAAAGCTGAAGACTTTCCTTCCAGCTTACAGGTGTTATTCCAAAGGTGGAGAAAATTCCGGATGTTTCCATGGCCGAATAAGCCGGCCTTTTGGCCGGGGTCGGATACTGAGCACTGGAAATCGGGTGTAGCTGGCAGCTGAGTCCGCTGAGTTCCCTGATGGCAACTGCAAAATCATACCAGCTGATGATACCTGTATTACTGAAATGATAAATACCGGGAACCCATTTATTGCCGGCAATGATCTGCATAATCGCAACGGCAAGATCAGTTGCGTAAGTGGGAGAACCCAGCTGATCATTCACCACATTCAGCTCCGTTCGTTCGCTCATCAATTTCAGCATCGTTTTCACAAAATTCTTTCCGAATTCAGAAAAGACCCAGGAAGTACGAATGATGATGGAAGCCGGATTATACCGTACGGCTTCCTGCTCACCCTTTAGCTTAGAAGCACCATAGACGGTTTGTGGGTTTACGGGCGCATCTGTGGAATAGGGAGTTGTTGCATTGCCATCAAATACATAATCGGTGGAGATATGAATAAACTTTGTGCCGTATTCCCTGCACACGGCCGCCAGTACCCCTACTGCTTCCCCATTTACCTGGAAAGCAAGGTCTTTTTCCGTTTCAGCCTTGTCTACAGCAGTGTACGCAGCACAATTAACAAGGTATTGTGGCCTATACCCTTTGAAAAAATTACGTACCAGCTCAAAATGATGAATGGGAAGGTCTTCCCGGGATAAAAAAATAAACCGGAACCCTGGATACGCCCCTTCCAGTTGTTTTAACTCTTTGCCGAGTTGCCCATTGGCTCCTGTCACCAGTATAGTCGGCAATTCAGCCATTATCCGTTAAATTCAAAAGTGTTGTGGCAGTTGGCCAATGTGGGTAATAACAAATCCTTCCCGGAAACAATAGCTTTATCCGCAGGCACCTGCCAGTCTATATTCAAGGCCGGGTCATTATATATAATTCCGCCTTCACTTTCTTTTGAATAATATCCGTCACACTTATACAACACTTCGGCCTGTTCACTTAAAACAGAAAACCCGTGCGCAAATCCCTTGGGCACCAGGAGCTGTTTTTTATTATCTGCTGAAAGAAGAATAGTAAATACTTTTCCAAAAGCGGGAGATCCTTTCCGGATATCCACAACTACATCTATAATTTCACCGCTCAGAACTCGCACGAGTTTAGATTGTGCAAAAGGTGGCAACTGGTAATGTAATCCACGGATCACACCGTAAGATGAACTGGACTGGTTATCCTGGACCCAATGCGTGAAAACGCCCTTTTCCTGGAAAACCTGGTTATTAAACGACTCAAAGAAATAACCGCGGCTGTCCTGGAAAACCCGTGGCTCAAAAATGTATAATCCCGGAAAGGGCGTATCAGTAAATGGCATATTACAGGCTCCAGTAAGTCCGGTTATTTATTTTGTTTCTGAAAATTCCTTTCAGATCAGCGATCATGGCATGTGGCTTGGTAATACTGGCAAAATACTGCTCATCCAGTTCTTTGTATTGCTTATGTGGCACCGGGATGATCACCGCATCATAGTCAGTGGCTTCTTTTTTCACCAGGCCAAAGCCATATTCATGTTCCAGTTCGTCGGAATCGGCATGCGGATCTTCCACCTCCACATTTACATAATATTCTTTCAGTGCTTTCACCACATCGCTTACTTTGGAGTTCCGGATATCACTGACATCTTCCTTAAAGGTAGCCCCTTTAATCAGTACTTTGGAGGATTTTACATCCCCATTGTTTTTGATAATATGCTGGATTACCTTTTTGGCTACATACTTACCCATATTGTCATTAATATTACGACCGGCGAGGATTACTTCTGAATGATACCCGAGTTCCTTGGCCTTATGGGTAAGATAATAAGGATCTACCCCGATACAGTGTCCGCCTACTAAACCAGGCTGAAACTTCAGGAAGTTCCATTTAGTACCGGCGGCTTCCAGTACTTCATAGGTATTGATGCCCATTTTGTCGAAAATCAGGGAGAGTTCATTCATCAGGGCAATATTCAGGTCACGTTGCGTATTCTCAATGATCTTTGCGGCTTCCGCCACTTTGATATTGGAAGCACGGTGAACACCCGCTTTTACCACTAACTCGTATGTTTTGGCGATTTCCTCCAGGGAAACTGCATCACAACCGGAAACCACTTTAACGATAGAAGACAGGGTATGCTGTTTATCACCCGGATTGATCCGCTCAGGGGAATAACCGAGTTTGAAATCCGTAATATTTTTCAGCCCGGATAATTTTTCAATGATTGGCAGACAATCTTCCTCCGTACATCCCGGATATACCGTTGACTCAAACACCACGTAGTCTCCCTTTTTTATGACCTTCCCTACCGTCTCTGATGCCTTCTGCACCGGAGTCAGATCAGGCACATTGTGTTCATCAACGGGAGTGGGTACCGCTACTATGAAGAATTTTGCTTCCCGCAATACATCCAGTGAATCGGTAAATGTTATATCGCAACCATCAAAAGCTTCTTTCTCCAATTCATTGCTGGGATCAATCCCCTGCTTCATCATCTCAATCCGTTTGGCACTGATATCAAAACCAATCACTGAAATTCTCCTGGCAAATTCAAGTGCAATCGGAAGTCCGACATAGCCCAGTCCGATAACCGCCAGCTTTTCTTTTTTATCTACTAATTCCCGGTACATGTGTGGTGTTGGTTTAATATTTATTTATTGTTATTTATGAATCCGAGAATGGTCCGGGTGATATACTCCAATTGCTCCTGATCCAGTTCCGTATGGATCGGCAAGGAGATTACCCGGCTGGTCAGCCAGTCTGTCACCGGCATCTCTTTTGCCGGAATACCGGATTGTTCAAACATTTTCTGCCGGTGCCCGGGAACAGGATAATAGATCATGGAAGGAATTCCCTTTTCCGCCAGGTACTGGGACAAAGCATCCCTGTCGACACCTTCCAGGACCAGTGTGTATTGATGAAACACATGATGTGACCAGGGGGCCCTGGCGGGAACGCGGATTTTATCATTCCCCCTGAAAGCCTGGTCATAAAAATCAGCAGCGGCCCTGCGGGCTGTTGCATATTCATCCAGGTGTGTCAGTTTGATATCCAGAATGGCCGCCTGAATGGTATCCAGCCGGCTGTTACAACCTACTACATCGTGATAATAGCGCCGGCTCTGTCCATGATTGGCAATCATTTTCAGTTGCCTGGCAAGATCATCATCATTGGTGAAAATAGCCCCTCCGTCACCATAAGCGCCCAGGTTCTTGGATGGATAAAAGGAGGTGCAACCAATATGGCCGATCGTACCGGTTTTCTTTTTAACACCATCGGAGAAAGTATAATCAGCCCCGAGCGCCTGAGCATTATCCTCGATAACATATAAATTATGTTTCGCCGCAATGGCCATGATTTCCTCCATGGGGGCCGCCTGTCCGTAGAGATGTACCGGCACAATGGCACGGGTACGCGGGGTAATCGCTTTTTCAATTGCGGCCGGATCTATACAAAAAGTTCCCGCGTCCACTTCGACGAATACCGGAGTCAAACGCAGCAGCGCGATCACTTCTGTAGTAGCGATATACGTAAAGGAGGGTGTGATCACTTCATCACCGGGCTGCAACCCCAACGCCATCATTGCGATCTGAAGGGCGTCAGTTCCGTTTCCACAAGGAATTGTATGTTTAACCCCCAGATAGGTGGAAAGATTTGAAGCAAAGGTTTGCACCGGTTTCCCATTTATAAATGCTGAACTTTCAAGGACATCAATAACCGCCTGATCGACTTCTGTTTTGATTTTCTGATACTGGGTGTGGGTATCAACCATTTGAATTTGCCTCATAAAACGGGGTGTTATTTCTTAAGTGTCGCAAAAATAGTAAAATACGGGTAGTTTGCACGATTGCCTGTACTTTTGTTACAAGTTCAAAGACAACAACTTGGCCGTTTTCTTTTACAATATTTTTCTCTGGGTTTTTAAAGCTGGTATTCATATTGCCTCCCTGTTCAGCACAAAAGCATCAAAATGGGTGCAGGGGCGGAAAGGCCTGTTTGAAAAACTGGAAGCGGCGATCCCTGCAAATTCAAAAATCGTCTGGATGCATTGTGCTTCCTTAGGAGAATTTGAACAAGGCCGGCCGCTGCTGGAAAAAATGAAAGACCAATATCCGGATTACCGGTTCCTGCTGACTTTTTTCTCCCCTTCCGGTTATGAAGTGCAGAAAAATTATACCGGGGCTGACTGGGTCTTTTACCTGCCGGCTGACGGACCAACCAACGCCCGTCGATTCCTTGAAATTGTCCACCCCAGCCTGGTGATCTTTGTTAAATACGAGTTCTGGTACTATTATCTCAAAAAAATTAAATACCGGAACATTCCGTTGGTCCTTGTATCTGCTTTGTTCCGCAAGGAAATGAGTTTTTTCAGTTGGTACGGAGGACTACAGCGGAAAATGCTCACCCGGTTTGATCATCTTTTTGTGCAAAATGAAAGTTCTGCTGAACTCATCAGGGATATTATTGGAGCCGGGAATTGTACTGTTTCCGGCGACACCCGGTTTGACCGCGTGGCGGCAATTGCCGGCCGTTTTGAACCCATACCCCTGGTTGAAGAATTTTCAGGCAACAGCCCGCTGCTCGTAGCCGGGAGTACCTGGCCCGATGACGAAAAAGTGTTAGCCGGAGCCTGGCAGGGGCTTAACATTTCAGACCTGAAAATAATGATTGCCCCACACGAGATTGATGAAAAACATATTCTGGAAATCAAAAACCTGTTCCCGGAGGCCGTACGCTATTCTGAAGCCAAAACAGGATCACTCAGCAAAGAAAAAGTGCTGATCATCGATAATATCGGACTACTCTCCCGCCTGTATAAATATGGCTGGCTGACTTATATCGGAGGAGGGATGAACAAAAACGGGGTACATAATGTGCTGGAAGCTGCCGTTTATAGCAAAATTGTATTGTTTGGCCCTTTTTACCAGAAATACAATGAGGCAACAGGCCTGGTCAGTTGCGGCGGAGGAATCGCCTTCACCGATGAAGAAAAAAAAGGGCAAACCCTGAAGCTGATTATAGAAACCTTAGCTGATGATGAGAGCGAATACCAGTTTCGAAGTGAGTCGGCCGGACATTTTGTACAGTCAAACCGTGGTGCCACCAATAAAATAATTCACTATTTTCAGGAAAACCGTCTTTTAACCAATTGATCGAAATGTACAACGGTGGGGCTGCTGGTATCCCATCCCAGTTTCAATTTGAGTTCCCGGCTGATCCAGAACTCCGCTTCTGCATAAATGTTGAAATTATTGATGGTCCGGATACTCCGTTCATAGGTATTTTCATCTCCCCTGAATAACTCATTCAGAAAAATAAACCGGTCATTTATTCCGATCGCCTTGCGCAGGTCTTTCACCGGTGTTTCTTTCAGGACTTCCATCAGTTCGGTCTTTCCTTGTTTCAACCGGTCATTCAGCGACTCCTCAAGGGCAGTGTGATCATTGACCTCATTTCCACGGGGTGGAGCCTGGTGAGAAAGAGTTGGAATTTCTGTCATAGGATCAAAAAGCATGTCCAGCTGGCCATTTTTCTGGACCACCGCAATATTATCCTCCTCCACAAGCAAGGTTTCCTTTTTTTCCACCACTTTCTCCGCCACAGGGGCTGCAGCCGGCATATATTTTTCATAGCCAGCCGATGAGACCGTTCTTTCCTCAACCTGTAGGGGGCTGGAAGGCAGTATCACGGCTACTTTTGCGGTTCCCAAACCCTGGCTGTTCCGGGTACCGGTTCGTGTCAGTTCCAGCTGGATCAGCTGAACCGTACCCAACAATACAGCCGGGTCAGCCTGCTGGTCAGATTGCTGCTTTAATTTATTTATGAGCGATGCTATTCGTTCCATTCATTTATATTTGGCGCCGGTAAAACCGACCCATTAAAGTTACAAACAGTTTGCCAATAAACCCATTTACCCATAACCCTTGCTAAATCTTAACAATGTTTATTGAACCCAATACCAGTGGTGAACGGCGCGGCAGTATTGAAGTGATTTGCGGATCGATGTTCAGTGGTAAAACCGAAGAGCTGATCCGGCGGCTCAAACGGGTGAAGATTGCCAATCAGAAAGTGGAAATTTTCAAGCCCGCTATCGATATACGGTATGATGAGGTAAAGATTGTATCCCACGATGCTCAGGCCATTCTCTCGACCCCGATTGATAATTCACAGAAAATCCTGTTGATGGCCGGCGACGCCGATGTGATCGGCATAGACGAAGCCCAGTTTTTTGATCCTGAAATTGCCAACGTCTGTGATGAACTGGCTTTCCGTGGAATCCGGGTGATCGTGGCGGGGCTGGATATGGATTACCTGGGCAAACCCTTTGGCCAGATGCCGTTCATTATGGCAAAAGCGGATTATGTCACAAAACTCCATGCAATCTGTATGAAATGTGGCAGTATTGCCAATTATTCATACCGAAAAATCCCGAATGAAGACCAGGTGATGCTGGGTGCCACAGACGCCTACGAACCCCGCTGCCGGAAATGTTATTACGAAAAATAATAGTCTGTTCTTCGACCCTATATTGATTACTTTTGCAAGCAATAAATATCTATCAGCCAATTCAGCCACATACTAACCCTTTTTAAAAAAGACCTGCTGCTCGAACTCCGGCAGCAATACAGTTTCTATGGTATCCTGCTTTATATAGGCGCCACCATTTTTGTCCTTTTCATGGCGATTGATGGTCCGGAAAGTGCTGTCTGGAACGGCTTGTTCTGGGTGATTCAGCTATTTATCTGCATTAATGCCGTGGCCAAAAGCTTTCTGCAGGAAAGCCGGGGACGCATGCTCTATTTTTACTCCATTGCCAGTCCCACCGCTTTTGTATTATCTAAACTGCTTTTCAACTCGCTGCTCATGATTATCATGAGTCTGCTGAGCCTGCTGCTTTTTACGATGTTCCTGGGTAACCCCATCCTGAAAGCCGGCCCGTTTGTTGGCCTCGTCTTGTTAGGTGGATGGAGCCTCAGCCTTGTATTCAGCTTCCTGGCCGCGATTGCTGCTAAAGCGCAACAGAATGCCGCTATCATGGCGGTGCTTGGGTTCCCGATCATTATTCCCCAACTGATCCTGTTAATGCGCTTGTCAGGAGCGGCGTTCTCACCCCTGCTCAGCATACCATTGAGTACTGTACTCATGCTCGTCGCCCTGGATGCCCTGATCATATTACTCGCCGTTATCCTGTTTCCTTTTCTTTGGAAGGATTGACTTTTAACGCCTGGCGGCCTGATTTTTATCAAAAGAAAATTTAGCTTCATTTAGCTGGAGCACCTTAATTTTGCCACAGTTTACCGGTCTGGAAAAGACCCTGAAAATGACCAACGAAAAAAACTATATGCATAAGTCCTGGTGGAAACTCCTCGCGGTGGTCTTGCTGACCTACACGGTGATTGCCGGCTTCCTGGGACCTGTCCCCCACCTCCCCTTATTACAGGAAACCATTCGGAATTTGTATTTCCACGTATGTATGTGGTTTGCCATGATGATCCTGTTTACGGTTTCTGTGGTCAATTCCATCCGATACCTGCGGACTTTCAATCTGAAATATGATATTTATGCCCGCCAGTTTGCGGTGGTGGCGATCGTATTCGGCATTTTAGGGTATAGCACAGGGGCGATCTGGGCCTCCTACACCTGGGCCGATCCAAATAAGCCAGCCGCCAATTCGTTCAGCACGATTGCACGGGATCCCAAACTGATCGGGGCGGCCATTGCATTATTGGTCTATTTTGCCTACCTTATTCTGCGCGATTCCGTTCAGGATATGGACAAGAAAGCAAGAATCAGTGCGGTTTATAATATTTTTGCCTACGCCATCCTTTTCCCTTCGATCTGGATTCTTCCAAGAATTTTACCAAGTTTGCACCCGGGTAATGATGGTGAAAATCCGGCACTGGATGTAAAGAATGATATTGACAGTGGTATGCGTACGGTTTTTTATCCGGCTGTCATCGGCTGGACCCTCCTTGGGGTTTGGATTGCCACATTGAAGATTCGTTTCAGTTTATTGAAAGAAAAAAAGATGTCCGCATGAAAATAATCAGACAGTTATTCCTTCTTCTTCCGGCCCTGCTCTTTTCCCTGCTCACACTGGCACAGAGCAAACCGGTTGAAATGGCTGACACAATGCGCAGCAATGGCCGGATTTATGTGGTAGTGGCTGTAGCCCTTACCATTATGGCCGGACTCATCCTCTATGTTTTCAGACTGGATCGTAAGATTTCCCGCCTGGAAAAAGAATCCAACTAATTATTTACCGGTCAGCAAAACAGAATGATTCGCTGGCCGTTTATGTTTTTATATAATAACGAACGATTGCTATAACCTAAAAAAGAAACCATGTCACACAAGTACAGTTTTTTTGGCGCGGTGGAAAGAAGTTTCGACAAAGCAGCCAAATTCACCAAATGGGACAAAGGCCTGCTGGATCAGATCCGCCAGTGCAATGCTGTTTACCAAATGCGCTTCCCTATTAAAAGAGATGACGGAACCATTGAAGTCATTGAAGCCTATCGCGTACAACACTCACACCACAAAACGCCATGTAAAGGCGGTATCCGTTTTGCCGCAGAAGTAAATCAGGATGAAGTAATGGCACTGGCCGCCCTGATGACTTACAAATGCACCATTGTGGATGTGCCGTTTGGGGGCGCCAAAGGAGGTATCCGGATTGACCCGAAGAAATATTCTGTTTTTGAACTGGAAAAAATAACCCGCCGTTATACATCCGAACTGATCCGTAAAAAATTCATCGGGCCCGGCACGGATGTACCTGCTCCGGACTACGGAACCGGTGAGCGCGAAATGTCCTGGATACTGGATACCTATACGGCTATGCACCCCGGAGAGATTGATGCCGCTGGTTGTGTAACAGGTAAACCAATTTCTCAGGGCGGTGTGCGCGGACGTCGCGAAGCCACCGGCCTGGGTGTTTTTTTTGGTATCCGTGAGGTTTGTAATATGCCCGAGATCATGAAGAAACTGGATATGCCCACCGGTGTGGAGGGTAAGAAAGTGGTGGTTCAGGGTTTGGGTAATGTGGGATACCACTCAGCCAAATTCTTCCAGGATGCCGGTGCTAAAATTACAGGACTGGCTGAATACGAAGGAGCGATCTGGAGTAATGACGGACTGGATGTGGATGCCGTATTCCAGCACCGTAAAAAAACTGGCTCGATTCTGAACTTCCCCGGCGCTAACAATTTCGCCAAATCGGGTGATGCACTTGAAATGGAATGTGATATCCTGATCCCCGCCGCGTTAGAGAACGTGATTGATGGCAAAAATGCCCCCAATGTAAAAGCCAAACTTATCGGGGAAGCCGCTAACGGGCCACTGACGCCGGAAGCAGATGAACTATTTTCTAAAAAAGGAATCATCGTGGTACCGGACATGTACCTGAATGCAGGTGGGGTAACGGTTTCCTATTTCGAATGGTTGAAAAACCTGAGCCATGTACGTTATGGCCGCCTGGAAAAACGATTTACTGAAAATATGAATACCCACATTCTTGGTCAGATTGAAGAACTGAGTGGCAAGAAGGTAAAAGGCCCGTCCCGCGAAATGATTTTACATGGACCGGATGAAGTGGACCTGGTATATAGTGGCCTGGAAGAAACAATGATTAATGCGACCCGCGAAATCATGGAGACCTGGCAGGAAAACCCGGATATCCCCGATATGCGTACCGCCGCGTATGTGGTGGCCATCAACAAAGTGGCGACTGCTTATGCTGAGCTGGGCATCTTCCCATAACCCAAAAACCAATTGCTTATACGCTCCCGCTTGCATCCGCAGGCGGGATTTTTTTTATAAATGAGAATTGATACATTCACAAAAAAAATGACAGTCACACACCAGATCGCCAAACATTTCAGGGATGTCCATTTTGGTGGCAACTGGACTTCTGTAAACCTGAATGATACACTGAAAGATGTCAGTTGGGAACAGGCCATTGAAAAAGTGCATTCCTTCAACACGATTGCCACGCTCCATTACCATATCAATTATTATGTTACCGCCATCACTAAAGTGCTGGAAGGTGGCCCCCTCGATGCAAAAGATGCTTATAGTTTCAGCCACCCACCCATTCAATCAGCCAGCGATTGGGAAAGGATACTTGCTGAAGCCGGTGAAGCTGCGGTAAAACTGGCGGGACTGATTGAACAATTGCCAGACAACCGGTTATCAGAAATATTCTCAGAAGAAAAATACGGAACAGTGTACCGGAACCTGACCGGGCTGGTTGAGCACACACATTATCATTTAGGTCAGATCGTATTGATTAAAAAGATCCTGCTTGAGGCGAAGCATAAATAATCGCTCATTATTTCAGAATCAATGGTGGCAGCCGGTAACCGGGAGAACGGCTGTTTCTCCGGCATTTTACACCTGAAAATTGACCTTTCACTCCATAAACGCGTCCTTCTTATAAAAAAAAGGGAACTTCACCGCATCAAAAAAACAAACCATGAAATTAATTCTTACTTCTCTTCTTTGCCTGACGCTGATTGCCGCGCAGGCTCAAACCGCTGATGAAATCATACAGAAACATGCGGCCACGATGGGAGGACTGGATGCCATGAACAAAGTCAGCACCTTTAAAATTACTGGTACTGTTACAGCCCAGGGTAATGAACTCCCGATTACCACCCAGGTCATCAATGGAAAAGCCTCCCGCAATGAAGTGGAGGTAATGGGTCAATCCATTATTACGGTTTATGATAACGGAAAAGGCTGGACCATTAACCCGTTTTCCGGAGCTACAGAGGCTACTGATATTACCGGAGCCCAGTTGTCTGACTACAAAAGCCAGGCCTCACTCGCCAGCAACCTGGCCGACTACAAAAACCGGGGTCACCAGCTGGAATCCGTGGGTCAGGAGAGTGTGGATGGGGTAACCTGTTTTAAATTGAAACTCACCCATAAAGACGATGGCAAAATCACTTTCTATTTTATTAATGCCACCGATTATGTGCTGGTCAAAGCCGCCACCAAACGGGACATGCAGGGGGAGGAAGTGGATGCCGAAACGTTTTATTCAGACCTGAAAGATTTCAATGGTATAAAATTCTTTATGACCCGGATTCAGAAAGTGAATGGCGAAGTTTTTTCTGAAATGCATGTAGACAAATTCGAATTGAACGTGCCGGTGGATGAAGCCATTTTTAAGAAGCAATAAAAATTGTTTTGAGAAAAAAGGCTGTTTCGAGAACGAAACAGCCTTTTTTATTTTCCGGTATAAAAATCAATGTTTTACCTATGAACCAAACGCAGGCAACCCTTCCAGCGGATGAAGCGACGCCCCTTGTTTATGCCAGCCAAATCCATTAGAACCATTCGTAATCACCAGGTAGGTAACCGGTATGCTGATATTGTAGCGGAGCACCTGATCCAGAACCGCCTGGTCCAGGGGTATTTCCGGAGCCTTGCATTCCACCATCATCCAGGGCAAATGATCCGTATTGTAAATCAGGATATCAAAACGGCGGTTCATCTCACCAAACCGGAATTCCTTTTCTACGGCAATCAGCGATAAGGGATACTTCATTTCCTGTACCAGGTATTGCAGGAAATTCTGACGCACCCATTCTTCGGGGGTGAGTACCAGCCATTTTTTCCGGAATGTATCAAATATGAACTCCTTCCCTGCTTCACTTTTTATTCGAAATGCAGGTTCAGGATAACGGATGCGTATCATGGCTCAAATGTAAAGGGTTTTTGACAGTTGCCCGTTCAGAGCGGGAATTCAGCGGTGTCCGGTTAATTGTTTAAATTCGCTTATGAAGACAAAAGAGGAAATCGTCCACAACTGGCTGCCCCGTTATACCGGGGAGCAATTGGAAAATTTCGGGGAGTATATCCTGCTGACCAATTTCAGCAATTATGTAACCATGTTTGCCGAATGGAACAAGGTACCTGTAATTGGTGAAGGCAAACCGATGCAATGCGCCACAGCAGGGAATATCAGTATTATCAATTTCGGAATGGGCAGTCCCACCGCCGCCACGATCATGGACCTCCTCACGGCAATCGACCCCAAAGCCGTTTTATTTCTTGGTAAATGCGGAGGACTCAAGAAAAGAAACAAGCTGGGGGACCTTATCCTGCCGATTGCAGCTATACGAGGCGAGGGTACATCAAATGATTACTTCCCCGCAGAAGTACCGGCATTACCCGCCTTCGCCCTCCAGAAAGCGGTATCCACCACGATCCGTGATTATGAAGTGGACTATTGGACCGGCACCGTGTATACCACCAACCGCCGGGTATGGGAACATGATGAGCCTTTCAAAGAGTACCTGCAAAAAGTAAGAGCTTATGCCATTGATATGGAAACCGCCACCATATTCACCGTCGGCTTCTATAATAAAATCCCAACCGGTGCTCTTTTACTGGTCAGTGATCAACCCATGATTCCGGAAGGCGTTAAAACGGAAGAAAGTGACAAGAAAGTAACCGCCAGTTTTGTGGAGAATCACTTAAAGATCGGGATTGACTCACTGAAACAACTGATTAATGACGGGCATACCGTACGTCACCTGAAATTCTGAAACCACTGATGCAGCCCCTGCTCCGGATAAATAACCTCAGTATTGATTTCAGTACCGATACGGGCGTGATCCAGGCATTAAAGGATATAAACATCACCGTTAACCGGGGGGAGATTCTTGCATTGGTTGGCGAGTCCGGTTCCGGCAAATCAGTTACTTCGCTTTCGATCCTTCAGTTACTCCCTTCTCCACCGGCCATTTACCGGTCAGGTGAAATACTTTTTTCTGAAGACGGGCAATCAACCATCAACCTGCTTCAACGGGACCGCTATGGGCTGCAGGATATCCGGGGTAATAAAATCGCGATGATCTTCCAGGAACCCATGACCTCGCTGAACCCGGTTCTGACCTGTGGCAACCAGGTCATGGAAGCCCTGTTGTTACACAAAAAAGGAACAAAGGCCGAAGCCAGACGCCGGACAATTGAGTGGTTTGAAAAAGTTAAACTGCCGGACCCGGAAGGCGTTTTCAACCGTTATCCGCACCAGTTAAGCGGGGGACAAAAACAACGGGTGATGATTGCCATGGCCATGTGCTGTGAACCTTCCCTCCTGATTTGTGATGAGCCCACCACTGCCCTGGATGTAACCGTACAGAAAACCATTCTTGAACTTATCAAAGAATTACAGCAGTCATCCGGGATGGGGGTCATCTTCATCACGCATGATTTAGGTGTGGTCGCAGAGATTGCCAACCGTGCGGCTGTCATGTATAAAGGTGCCATTGTGGAACAAGGCACGACGGAACAGTTATTCCATACGCCGGCTCACCCCTATACCAAAGCCCTGCTGGCTTGCCGGCCTGTGAATCATCAACGCGGT
>DAORKK010000055.1:0-17881 GCA_035439525.1 Chitinophagaceae bacterium | reverse complement strand
TTTAATCAGCTCGCCCGCAGCCGCCGTTCTGTTTTCCCGGATCAGTTTGATGCCGGTAAACCGGTAGATGATGTAATAATCAATGAAATACTGATCAATGCCTGTCAGGCACCCAATCATGGCCGTACTGAACCCTGGCAGTTTACCGTATTCAGCGGGGATGGCCTGATTAAACTGGCGGAGTTTCAAAGCAGTTTGTACAAAGAGATTGCCGGTGAAAATTTTAAAGAAGCCACGTATCTCAAATTGCAACAGACGCCGCTGAAAGCCTCCCATATTATTGCTATCGGTATGAAGCGATCTTCGTTGAAGAATATTCCGGAAATTGAAGACATTGAAGCCGTAGCCTGCGCGGTACAGAATATTTATTTATCGGTGACCGCCTATGGCCTGGGAGGCTACTGGACCACCGGTGGAATTACCTATAAAGAAGAAGCCAAATCCTTTTTTGGCCTTGATGAAGCCGATAAACTGCTTGGTTTTTTTTATATCGGACAAGTTGCCGTTCCTTCCGTGGGAAACAGCCGCAGTCCGCTGGAACAAAAAGTGAACTGGATAAAATAGTACTATGGCAAAACAACCTGTGACTCCTCCCTATCATATTTATTACCCGGTAAAGGTGGCGAAAAGTAAAATTGCCGGTAAAGGTGCTTATGCCCTGCAACGGATTCCGGCCCGGAAAAAAATCGGTGACCTGGGTGGCGTGATCATTACGATGAAGGAAGCGATGAGGCTGATCAAAAACCTGAAAGTGATTAACCTGGTGGAACTGGACAATGACCTTGCGCTGAATGCTTCTGCCAATCCCAATGACATGCGCTTTATCAATCACTCATGCGGCCCGAATACCTACCTGCGGGTGATGAAAGACCGGGTGGAGTTTTATGCCCTGCGGGATATTAAGAAAGGGGAAGAACTGAGTTGTGATTATGGCGAAACGCATCACGAAGGAAAACTCCCCTGCAAATGCGGAGCAAAAAACTGCCGGGGTTTTATCTGATATTGTTTATGATCAACTTCATTTTTCATTCAGATAAAATTTGTTTTCTTCACGCTTAATTGCAATATGAAACGAATAACAGTGCTGGCTTTAATAGGGATGGGATTTATGGTTTGTATTTCATTTACAAAGCAAAGTCTGCGTCAGCAATATACACGTCCGGCCAGCGAATGGCCGGCACCCTGGGTGGATGAAGGAGTCAGCTGGACCGAGCTAGGCGCATTACCTCCGGCGCCGGTGGACCTGAATAATGATTCAGTTAAGAATATCGTAGAACTCGGTAAAGCCCTTTTCTTCGATCCGCGCCTCAGCAGTTCCGGGAAAATTTCCTGTGCCACCTGTCATGATCCTGCCTTAAACTGGACAGATGCAAAACCCCGGTCTATAGGTCATGGGGGAGCTGTAGGAACAAGAAATGCACCCAGCATACAAAACAGCTGGTTTTATAAAAAACTTTTCTGGGATGGGCGTTCCCGTAATCTGCAGGATCAGGCTTTTGCCCCCATTGTCAGTGAATCGGAAATGAACAGTGAAATGCATGATGTGGTGCGCAAACTGCGCCGTATTAACGGGTATACGGAGTGGTTTAAAAAGGCCTTTGGATCGGAACATATCAACCCTCACCTGATGACTGAAGCCATTGCGGTATTTGAAAAAACCGTCAGTAGTGCAGAAAGCCGTTTTGACCGGTTTGTAAAAGGGGACCAACGCGCTTTAACTAAAAGTGAATTGCGTGGACTTCATTTGTTTCGTACCAAGGCCGGTTGCTTCAACTGTCATAATGGCCCCCTGTTTACCGACAATCAGTTTCACCGGCTGGGTTCCGTTATAAACGCTCCTTATGATGTAAAAGATGTGGGATTGTATAAAGTCACCCACCTGGATGCTGATACCGGAAAGTTCAGGACGCCTTCGCTGCGGGACGTGATGCGGACAGGTCCCTGGTTTCATGATGGCTCAGAAAATAATATGGACAGTCTGATTTTCCGGTTTCATCAGAACAGCCCGGGCCCCAATGGTGTATTCAGACCCCTGAATCTCAGCAGGAAAGAGCAACAGGACCTCCGGGCTTTCCTGGAGGCATTATCAGCTCCGCCTGTTCCTTTTATTCGCCCGGCTTTACCGCAATAGGCAACTATTTCAACTGAAAACCTATCTTTGTTTATACACAAAAATCAATTCAAAAAAGATACACATGAAAAAATTCCTTTTAACACTCTTTGTAGCCGGTTTTGGTTTTATGGCAAATGCCCAGCCTCCTGAAGGTGAAGCCAAACCGGGTGAATGGTATGGCGATAAAGTAACCACTGAAGGGGCCGTAAACCTGACCGATGTGGTAGCCAAACTGAACGGAGGTGCCGAATTCCCGGAAGTTAAGATCCAGGCTAAGATTGTGGAAGTATGTCCCAAGAAAGGCTGCTGGCTGAAACTCGAACTGGCGAATGGCGAAACAGCGATGGTTAAAATGAAAGACTATGGTTTCTTCCTGCCCCTGGCGGCTAAAGGAAAAACTGTGGTTATTGATGGTAAAGTGGAACTGAAAACCACTTCCGTGGCTGAACTGAAACATTATGCCGAAGATGCCAAGAAATCAAAAGAGGAAATTGACGCAATCACCGAGCCGGTGAAAGAAGTGAAAGTACTGGCGAAAGGGATTGTGGTGGTGAAGTAATCAACGACCTTATTTATACAAGGGCTGCTCCGGAAAGGAGCAGCCCTTTTTTTATGCTTTCCGTTTTGCGTAAACCAATTTCCCGATTCGGGAGGGATGCGTCATCCCTGCATTTTAGTTTTGTTCCCGCAAGAATAAGGTGTTAAACGAAAAATCATTGAAATGAAAACAACCACGCTGCTTATCGCTTTTCTTCTGTTTATATTACCTGTAACCATGGCCCAGGATTTTAATACGACGCTCAGCGGTACCGTATTAACCAGTGACGGGAAACCGGCCTCTATGGTTAGTGTCATCATTAAAGAGCTTAAAAAAGGGGTCATAACCAACGAAAAGGGAGTCTTTCAGTTCAAGAATATTAAAGAGGGACGGTATACGATTATTGTTTCTTTTGTCGGACTGGAAACGATAGAAACTATAGCCGAATTTAACGGAAAGGATAACCGGGCATTTGATTTTGTGTTGCATGAAAATCAGAACGAGCTCGAAGAAATCGTGATTACCTCCGGGTATACATCCAACGAAAGGAAAATGACTACCGGAAAAATTAATATCCGCCTGATGGACCTCCCGCAGGCCGTTACCGTTATCAGTAGAGAAGCGATCGAGCGGCAACAGGCCCTGCATGTCAGTGATGTGTTGCAGCAGGTCAACGGCGTGTACCTGATGGGGAATACGGGTGGCTTCCAGGAAGAAATTGCCGCCAGGGGATTTTCCTTTTCCAGTTCCAATACATTTAAAAATGGAGTACGCTTCAACAATGCCATTATGCCGGAAATGAGCAGCATTGAGAAACTGGAATTTTTAAAAGGGGGTAGTGCGATCCTGTTTGGGAATGTGGCTCCCGGTGGTATAATGAATATTGTGACTAAAAAACCCAAGTTTGAACAGGGCGGAGAACTGAGTTTCCGGGCCGGAAGTTTTGGTTTCTATAAACCTTCCCTGGATGTGTATAGTGGTTTTGGTAAAAAGAAACAGGCCGCATTCCGGGTAAATACTGTTTATGAAAAGGCACAGAGTTTCCGGGATTATGTAACGTCCGAACGCTATTATATTAATCCATCCCTTTTATTTAACCTGTCTTCAAAAACAGAATTGTTGATCCAGGGGGATTACCTGACTGATAACCGGACACCGGATTACGGTACCGGGGCGATCAATTATACAGTAGCCCAGGTGCCCAGAAATACCTTCCTGGGTAATGCCTGGAATTATAACAAAGTCCGGCAAACAACGGCAAATGCCACCCTGACTCATCATTTCAATAAACAATGGCAACTGACCGGCATTGCCGCTTTCCAGCAATACAAAAGCAACCTGTTTGCTGCTTCCAGGCCAAACACCAACAGTAACTTTGTACAGTCTGATGGTACCTGGATCCGGGGGCTTCAGAAAACAAGTACAGATGAAAATTATTTCCTGCTCCAGGCCGACCTGAACGGAAAGTTCAGGCTTGGAAGCACGGAACATACCCTCCTGGCAGGCGCAGATGCCGACCTATACCGCACAAAAGCCGGCACATTTATTACAAACGGTTATAATAATGCGTTAGCCAACGCAAGTATCCGGAATAAAAACATTTATGATACGATCAATATATTCGATCCTTATGGAGCTTCCTACACCAAACGGAATGATATTCCTGACCTGGCTCCGAATCTCTTAACCACCAGTCCTGTGCAGCGCACCGGTATTTATGTACAGGACCTGGTCACTATATCGGAAAAATTCAAATTACTCGCCGGCCTTCGATACAGTATTCAGCAAAACCGAAAGGCTTCAGTCGATACATTGGCAAAGGGGACCAGGGGCTATATTAAAGCCTATACCACGGATGCATTCAGTCCGCGTGTAGGCCTGATATACCAACCAAAGAAAACCATCTCTCTTTTTGTCAGTTATACCAACAACTTCAGTCCGAATACCGGGGTAGATACACTCAATAATCCCCTGAAGCCGTCCATTATTGACCAGGTAGAACTGGGAATGAAATCTGATCTGTTTCATAAACTGCTTACGGTAAACTTCACCACTTACCTGATCCGAAACAGTGATTTTGCCCTGTCCGTGGTGAATCCGCCGGCTGCTGTACCGGCCGCCCGGGAACTGGTGGGCGAAGTGACCAGTAAAGGAATAGAACTGGATATCAGTACCCGGTCTCTTAACGGATTCGTTTTTATAGCAGGATACAGTTATAATGATACACGATATACCCGGTCAAACGGCCATAATAGTTCAGTAAGGGCAGGGGATCGTCTGCGGTATAATCCATCTCATACCGGCAATGCCAGTCTCTTCTATACGTTTGCAGGAACCTCTGTGTTGAAAGGGTTCAATCTCGGTATCGGTTCATTTTATGTGGGTGACCGGCTGGCCGGAAGAAACACCACCAGCACTAATCCAGGGTATAAATTAATGGCAGTCCCTGATTATCTGTTAGTCGATCTTTTCGCCGGATATGCAATGGGAAAATATTCCGTCAGACTAAAATGCTCCAATCTGACCAATACGCTGAGTTATAATGTACATGATGATAATAGTGTGAACCCGATCGCTCCAAGACAGTTCTCCGCCACAGTGACTTATAAATTCTGATCAGTTTGTGGGCTGATCCTTCCGGATGCATCGGATAGTTTAAGAAATATGACTATCCGGTGCATTGTTGTTTAAACAATGATGACGCTGCTCAATATCCGGACTGATCTTAAAATGGACCTTGTCATCTTTTTGTCAAAGATGTGACAGTTTTAATAAGCTGACAATCAGATGATAAATCTCTTCATTTCGTGGAGAATCTTTGTGCCCGAAATGAAAATTATGAGAAAAATTCACCTTTTTACCGCAACGTTTCTTTTCCCGATGGCCCTCCTGGCCCAGCCCGGAAAAAGAGCTTTACCAGAGGATACCACCCGTGCAAAAGAGATGGAAGCGATCGTGGTAACCGGTCAATACAGACCTCAGTCGGTCAGAAATTCAGTCTACCAGGTTAAAGTAATCAGCCGCGAACGGATCGAAAAACAGGGGGCTGCCAAACTCCAGGATGTTTTAAGAAATGAACTTAACCTGCGTTTCTCCCAGGATCTGGCCACCGGCGGATCAGCTATTTCCATGCTGGGTCTTAGCGGACAAAATGTAAAAATTCTCTTAGATGGTTTACCGGTTACCGGCCGCCAGGGGGTAAACAACGAATTTGATATCAGTCAGCTGGACATTAACAGCATCGAACGGATTGAACTGGTGGAAGGCCCCATGTCAGTAGTGTATGGCGCCGACGCCCTGGCCGGTGTAATTAATATTATCACGAAAAAAGCAGAAAATGCCCGGTTTTCTGTGAATGCCCGCCTGCATGAAGAATCGGTAGGGAATGAATATGGACTGGACAAAGGCATCCACAATCAGCAACTGGGCCTCTCCTGGAAAAAGAAAAACTGGGAAGCCGGTGGAAGTGTGGCCCATAATTTTTTTGGTGGATGGAAAGATACAGCCGTTGCCCGCGAACTGGTATGGCATAAAAAAGACCAGCGGCTGGTAAATGGCTTTCTCGGTTATAATAACGGCAAACTCAATCTTCGCTACCGCATCGACGGGCTGGATGAGGTAATCACCAATCCCGGTAATTTCCTCCCGTTCCCCGACGCCATTACCGGCGACACACTGGCGTATGACCAGGAATACCTGTCACGCCGGCTGATGCACCAGTTTCAGGGCAGCTACTTTGCCAATAACAAACTCAATTTCCAGTTGCAATCGGCTTTTACTGATTATCGTCGCCAGGTATACTCCACCACCCTGAATAAAACAGATGGGGATGTAAGACTGGATATGGGAGAAGGACGCAACTCCGTAGTGAATTTTACCGGATTTACCTTAAGAGCTACCGCCGCCTATAAACTGAATACCATATTCAGTTTTCAGCCAGGTGTGGACCTCAACCTGGATAAAGGGGATGGAGAACGACTGAAAGCCGGTTCCAATGAAGTCAATGACTTTGCTTTCTTTCTTAGTTCAGAGATCACACCCAATACAAAAATTAATATACGTCCGGGTCTGCGGGTCATAAAAAATTCGGTATACGATGCGCCCCCGGTCATCCCTTCTGTTAATACCAAATTCCAATTAAGTGAGGCGTTGGATCTCCGCGTGTCGTATGCCCGTGGTTTCCGTTCACCTTCCCTGCGTGAACTGTATTTCAGTTTCTTTGATGCCAATCACCAGGTGGTGGGCAATCCGGATCTGAAAGCCGAAACCTCGCATAGTTTCACCGGCGCGCTAAGCTGGAAGAAAAAACTGAATGACGACCTCCGCTTCACTGCACAGTTGGGTGGCTTTTACAATGATGTCCGCAACCAGATCGACTATGTATTTACCCAGACCTCAGATACGGCCCGTCTTTATAATATATTAAGAAGTAAAACAGCCGGTGCAAATCTTACGACCGGACTGACTGCCGGTAACTGGTCCCTGGCCGCCGGCGCATCCTATACCGGTTTTTATAATGATCAGTACGAGGCGGATAAATCACTCAGTGAATTGCTCTGGTCGGCCGAAGCCAACCTCAATGCCACGTATAGTTTTACAAGGATCGGACTGGACCTGAACCTGTTCTATAAATTTACAGGTAAGCGTCCCCGTTATGTAACCAGTGGTCCCGATATCGTACTGTCTGAGCAGGAGGGTTTCCATATGGCCGATTTTACGGTGAACAAAAAACTGACTTCATTCCTGAGGCTCAATGCCGGGGTGCGCAACCTGCTGAATGTAGACCGGATCCGGAGCAGTTTTATTGCCGGGGGTATTCATACCGGCGGCGGACTGAGTGTGGCCACCGGCCGCTCGGCTTTTGCTTCCCTGCTGTTTAACTGGAATAAAAACTAATCATACTACAACATTTATACAATGAAACAAAAATTCAACGGACTCGCCCTGCTGGCCATCGCGTTATTGATCCTGGGAGCCGGCTGCCGTAAAAGGTCGGCCGATCTCCCGGACACCTATGTGGCTTTCGAATCATCCGAACAGGGAATTACCGCAACGGAATCCACCATTACGGTAAAACTCAAGTTGTCCCGTTTTACAGATTCAATACTTCCGGTTACGGTTCAATTGGCAGAACAGGACCTGGCCTATGGTACAGATTATACCACCGTTCCGGCTGCAACGGCAGGCAAATTGCTGGTGAATGTACCGGCAGGAGCTAATGAAGTCAGCTTTGTGCTGAATAAAGTAAACGGGGTCTTGTTTGACGGGGATGAAAAGATCGTGTTTGACCTCGGACAAACGACTCAGAAAGTTTCTGTGGGAGTAACCAGTCGGTTTACGCTCAGTTTTGCAGAGCTGATTGCCCAGCAGCCGGCCATGACCATCAATGGGGGCGGGGTGTTGTACAGTAACAAAGTATTTATGGATCTCAGTGCCAACCGGCAGACCAGTGTAAACCGCAATAACTGGGATCTCGGTTTTTATACCGGGAATGACCAGTTCAGAGTTATCCTGAATTCTTCTACTGCTATGATGGCCAGGCAGCTCAATAAAAATGACCTGAATCAGGTATCGGCGGCGGATACCACCGGTTTCAGTACGGAAGTTGCCTTTAACCAGTTTGCCCCTGTTGCCAGCTCATTGCCTTATATCGATTATCCGAATGGCGACCTGAGCCGTACCGCGATTGCGGCGATCAGCACCACCGCGGAGGAAAACAAAGTGTATATCGTCAACCGCGGACTGGCTCCCGGTAACCCGGCTCCTGCCAGGGGCTGGAAAAAGATCCGGGTACTCCGTAATGCCAGCGGCGGCTATACATTGCAGTATGCTGATATCAGTGCTGCAAATTTTACCAGTATCGATATTGCAAAAGACGAAAACTATTTCTTCAAATACATTTCATTTGATAACGGGGCGGCAGCCGTTGAGCCGGCCAAAAAGAAATGGGACCTGGCCTGGACCTATTTCTCCAATGTCACCAATTTCGGAGCCGGGGAAGTTCCCTATCTTTTCCAGGATATCATCCTGCTCAACCGGAATGTGAGTATTGCTAAAGTGATGAATACGACAAAAGCGTTTGCTGATTTTACAGCTACGGACGTGCCGGCACAAACCTTCCTGACTACACAGAATGCTATTGCGGCCGACTGGCGTTCCGGGGGTGGGCCCGGCGTTTCACCCGCAGTACGTTCCGACCGCTATTACATTGTAAAAGATGGCGATAATAATTATTATAAACTCCGCTTTACCGCGCTGACCCAGAACGGAGAAAGAGGCTATCCTGCTTTTGAAGCCGTCTGGCTCAAAAAAGGATAAGGTTAATGGTTAATGGTGAAGGGCCTGCTATTCCTGGCGGGCCCTTTTTTATTTCCCTTCCGGAAGGGCCGTTTTATTTCGTAACTTTGCAGCCATTTTAGAATGGCTATGAGTGCTAAATACAGAGAATTTACCGGCTTAAATCTGCCCGCTTTTGAACAGGAGATCCTGTCAGACTGGACTGAAAACCAGGCTTTTGAGAAAAGTGTGTCCCAACGGGAAGGAGCAACTCCCTTTGTTTTTTATGAAGGCCCGCCCAGCGCCAATGGGATGCCCGGTATCCACCACGTGATCTCCCGGACCCTGAAGGATATGGTGTGCCGGTACAAGACCATGAAAGGATTCCAGGTAAAACGCAAGGGCGGATGGGATACGCATGGACTGCCGATCGAACTGGGGGTGGAGAAAGAACTGGGTATTACGAAAGAAGACATCGGAAAGAAGATTTCCGTGGAAGACTATAATAAGAAATGCCGCGAAGCTGTATTGCGCTATAAGGATAAATGGGATGATATCACAAGGAAGATGGGTTATTGGGTAGACCTGAATGATCCCTATATCACGTTCAAGAATGAATACATTGAAACGCTTTGGTGGTTGCTGAGTGAGTTGTATAAAAAAGGATTGCTCTATGAAAGTGTGAGCATCCAGCCGTATTCACCCGCCGCCGGTACCGGACTCAGTTCGCACGAACTGAATCAGCCGGGCACTTATAAAGATGTAAAAGATACCAGCTGTGTGGCGATGTTCCGCGCAGTACAGGATGCGAAGAGTAAGTTTCTGCATGATGCCGTTCATGGGGATGAATTTTTCTTCCTCGCCTGGACGACCACACCATGGACCCTGCCTTCGAACCTGGGACTGACAGTGGGAGCGAATATTGATTATGTACTGGTAAAGACCTTCAATCCTTATACACATCTTCCGGTCAATGTGGTACTGGCTAAGAACTTAATCGGCAAATATTTTAAAGAAGAGGGTAAGGATGGTGATTTTGCCGGCTATAATGAGAAAGTAAAAGTATTGCCCTGGTCGGTGATCACAGAATTCAAAGGCGCACAGATTGAAGAATGCCGGTATGAACAACTGATGCCCTATGAGGCCAATAGTGCAGCAAATGCGGAGGGTGATCCTTTCCGGGTGCTGGTGGATTCATTCGTAACTACCGAAGACGGAACCGGTATTGTACATACGGCGCCTGCTTTCGGTGCAGATGACTATAAAGTAGGAAAGAAATACGGTATTGGTATTCTCACCATGGTGGATCGTGAAGGAAAATTTGTGGATGGACTGGGTGAATTCAGCAACCGCTATGTAAAGAATTACAAAGATGATCCCAATTATGCGGATGTGAATGTGGACATCGCGGTAAAACTGAAAAAAGAAAACAGGGCGTTCAAAGTAGAGAAATACGAACACAGTTATCCGCATTGCTGGAGAACCGATAAACCGGTCTTGTATTATCCCCTTGATGCCTGGTTCATCAAGACCACGGCCATCAAAGACCGGATGGTGGAACTGAACAAGACTATTAACTGGAAACCCAAATCAACCGGTGAAGGCCGTTTTGGCAACTGGCTGGAGAATATGGTGGACTGGAACCTCAGCCGCAGCCGTTACTGGGGTACCCCCTTACCGGTATGGCGTACCGAAGACGGTAGTGAGGAAATATGCATTGGCAGTATTGCTGAATTAAAAGAACTCGCTGCCAAGGCAGACGCACAGCTCGGAACCCGTAACTCGCCACTCCTTGCTGACAACTTAGATCTCCACAAGCCCTATGTTGATGAAATTATCCTTATCAGCAAAAGCGGCCAACCCATGAAACGGGTACCTGACCTGATCGACGTATGGTTTGACAGTGGTGCCATGCCCTATGCCCAATGGCATTTCCCGTTTGAAAATAAAGAAACCTTTAAGCACTCCTTCCCGGCCGATTTCATCGCGGAAGGAGTGGACCAGACCCGTGGCTGGTTTTATACCCTGCATGCGATCGCCTGCCTGGTCTTTGATTCAGTGGCCTATAAAACTGTGGTAAGTAACGGACTGGTGCTGGATAAGAATGGCAACAAGATGAGTAAGCGCCTCGGCAATGTGGTGGATCCGTTTGAAACCATTGAGAAGTATGGCGCAGATGCCACCCGCTGGTACCTGATCACCAATGCTTCTCCCTGGGATAACCTGAAATTTGATATTGAAGGAATTAAAGAAGTGCAACGCAAATTCTTTGGTACTTTGTATAATACCTACCAGTTTTTTGCACTCTATGCCAATGTCGATGGCTTTGCGTTTAAAGAAGCCTATATCCCGGTAAAAGACAGGCCGGAGATCGATCGCTGGATTCTATCCTCCCTGAATACCGTTATTAAAAAAGCCGGCGATTTCATGGATGATTATGAGCCGACCCAGGCCGGACGGGTGATTGAGGATTTTGTAGATGAACAACTGAGCAACTGGTATGTACGTCTCTGCCGCCGGCGTTTCTGGAAAGGGGAGTATGAGCAGGACAAGATTGCTGCTTACCAAACCTTGTACGAATGCCTGGAAACCCTGACAAGGCTGATTGCACCGGTATCACCCTTCTTTAGTGACGTGTTGTTCCGGAATCTGAATGCAGTGACTGGACGTTTTACTGCCGGATCTGTGCATCATGCCGATTACCCGGTGTATAATGCTTCAGTGGTGGATGCCCTGCTGGAAGAACGGATGCAGCTGGCACAGGATGCGTCATCGTTAGTCCTGTCGCTCCGGAAAAAAGTAAATATCAAAGTAAGACAGCCTTTACAGAAAGTGCTGATCCCTGTTTTGAATCCGTCGATGCAGGCACAACTGGAAAAAGTGGAAAACCTGATCAAGGCGGAAGTGAATGTGAAGGAGATTGAGTACCTGGGAGCGGATAATACCTTTATTCAGAAAAAGATCAAACCCAATTTTGTGGCATTGGGTAAAAAACTGGGGCCAAAAATGAAAGCAGTATCCACAGCTTTATCACAATTCACTCAGGAAGACATTCTGAAACTGGAAAAAGAGGGTCAATATAATTTGTCAATTGAAGGCGAACCTGTAATATTACAAATCGCTGAAGTCGACATCAGCAGTGAGGATATTCCGGGTTGGACCGTGGCCGGAAAAGGCAGTCTGACCGTAGCGCTGGATGTGACCATAACCCACGAACTGGAAGCGGAAGGACATGCCAGGGAGTTTGTGAACCGGATTCAGAAAATCCGCAAGGACAGTGGGTTTGAGCTGACAGACCGGGTTGAAATCAGGGTTGCTGCGCCGGATGGATTAAAAGATTCGTTAGCGCAGTTTAAAACCTATATTTGCGCCGAAATTCTGGCGGATACGCTGGATATTGTGCCTGAGCTCAAGGAAGGCACGGAGATAGATATAAACGATGTTTTGCTAAATGTGATTGTTTCAAAAAAAGGGTAATTTATGGCAACTAAAAAGAAACAGGCTCCTAAAAAAGCCGCCAAACCCGCCCCCAAAGCTGCCGCTAAAAAACCGGTAGCAAAGAAAACTGTGAAAAAATCTGCACCCAAACCCGCGGTTAAGAAAGCTGTCGTAAAACCGGCCGCTAAAAAACCTGCCCCGAAGCCAGCCCCCAAACCGGCTGCAAAACCAGCTCCGGCTGCTAAAAAACCGGCTCCGAAACCAGCCCCTAAACCGGCTGCAAAACCAGCTCCGGTTCAGGCGGTTAAACCCGTTCCGGCTCCGGCACCAGCTCCTAAACAGGAAGCGCCGGCAGTTAAACCTGTGCCCAAAAAACCGGGAGCCGTGGATCCGAAATCACTGGTAACCATAAAACCTAAAGTACAACCAGTGATCAAGAAAGAACCCCCCAAAGCCGCGAAAGTGGTGATTCCTAAAACAAGTACCCGTAACTCGGTAAAATATGAACCCGAGTTCACTAAATCCGTATTAGATCAGACTATGCAACAATACAGTTCCGGCCCGACCATGAGGTATTCCGATTCCGACCTGACAGAATTCAGGGAGATCATTCAACGTAAGTTAGATGCCGCTAAAAAAGAGCTGGCTTATTTACAGGGATTAATTACCCGTAAAGACGAAGGAGGTGATATGGACGAAGCCCGTTACATGACGATGGAAGATGGTAGTGTAAGTATGGAAAGAGAGCAGCTCAGCCAGATGGCCAGCCGCCAGATTACGTTCATTGACCACCTGGAGAAAGCCATGATGCGTATCGAAAATAAAACCTACGGTATCTGCCGCGTAACCGGTAAGCTGATTGACAAAGCCCGTCTCCGCGCGGTGCCCCATGCTACATTAAGTATTGAGGCCAAGCAGATGATGAACAAGTAAATGAGAAACTAACGATAACAAGAGGCTGTCTCAAATGAGGCAGCCTTTTTTTTATGACAAGCCTTAGGCTAAGCGGCTATTTACAAACAGAGGAAATGATTTCTTACCCTATGTGTTTCCTATGTTTCTATGATGCCAGGTGATAGAATAAGCGGCGCAGCCGCCTTTTGAAACAGCTGGTTTTATTATTTCTTTTTCCGCAGAAAAAACTGAAATCCAACACCCGCAGTAAAACCATGGTTGGTGAATTTAGTGGTGGTTTCATTTTCCGAGCGGGTGTCAATGCTTCCGTTGTTGCCATCATCGCGCAGGGTGGTACGCTTAAATTCATTCTTATTATAAGAATAGGTATAGCCCAGGTAAAAGTCCAGGCCTGCATTCTCTCCCAGGAGCCGGGTAAAGCCACCGGTAAAAGAACTGTTGATAAACAGTCCGCCATTTGAACTTCCGGTATAGCTCGTTTTGTAGGCCCCGCTGCCGGCACCACCGTAAAAGAACCCCTCGGTTTTGGTGGAACTGAGTCCTCCGTTCAGTGAAAACTGAACAAAAGGAAGCAGGTTTTTTCCGGAAAAATAATTCCTGACAAAACCACCCAGGCCGAAATTGAATCCCGTTTGCTGATCACTTTGGTAAGTACTGCCACTTTGTTCGTACGTGGTTTTCTGCCCGTTGGGATTGATGTTCAGGGTAGCCCCGATGGCTGTCTTTTCAGCTATAAACCAGCCCAGGGATGGTCCGATATTGACATTATAGTTGGTGATCCTGGAGGTATTACTGCCGATAGAAGTCACGTTGATATCGGCCGTTCCGGTGTTAAACAATAATGTGCCAACAGTAGCTCCGGCCATCCGGTCGCCCCGGGAAAACTGGCCATTGGATGTGGTATAAAATAGCATCAGTGCCGCGGCCAGTATGATCTTGATTCGCATAAAATTGGGTTGGTTGATAAACAAATATAGGCGTTACCCCAGAACTGTCAGACCCCCTTTTTTTTAAAACGGATGGGTTTTGTTATTTTTTCCATTACCTTTATTTTGAGTTGGTAAAGAGGAAAAATCCCTTTACTTTTAAGCAAAACTAATAACAGCCAAATCTTCGTTTATGAGAAAGTTCAGACTCCTCTCGCTTTTGTTCTTAGCTATTTCATTTATAGCCGTTAGTTGTACAAAAGAAGGTCCGGAAGGTCCTGCTGGTGCAACAGGTGCACAAGGTCCCGCCGGTATCGGTGGTGCTACCGGTGCTACTGGTCCTGCTGGTGCTACAGGCCCACAGGGTCCGGTTGGTCCTACAGGTCCGCAGGGTCCTGCTGGTACTGCCAATGTAATCTATTCCAGCTGGTTCACTTTCGCGACTGCTGACTGGGTTGATTCCACCATTGTAAATGTTGGTGTTGCCAAAAGAGCAATCAAAGCAGCGCCTGGTGTTACCGCCGCTGTTATGAATCAGGGAGTAATCCTTAGCTATTTTGCTTTTACTGCTGATCCTAACCAGGCATTTTATGCACTTCCTTTCACCCTTGCAGGAGCCAACCCGCTGATATTCGGACACCTGCCTAATACCGGTAAAATTGTTTATTACCTGGGTACAATGGCTGGTACTGTTCCTGCTACCACTCCTTCAACTGCATTTTCCTACAGGTATGTTATCATCCCTGGCGGTGTTGCCGGTGGACGGAATGCTCTTGTAGGTAATACAGGTTATACCATGGATCAGATTAAAGCCATGCCTTACGAACAGGTGGCCCGTATTTTTGACATCCCCGCCAACGGCGAAGGCTGGAAATAATACAGGATAGAAATTTATAGAAAGAGGCTGCCTTGCAAGAGGCAGCCTTTCTTTTTTTGGGAAGGGAACTGAAGAAGAAATGAGTAATGAGTAATGAGTAATGAGCCTGCCTGCCGGCAAAGGCAGGTAGCCCGGGAAAAGTCGTTTCAACATAGTGCCTGTATCTAATCTGTAAAGATTCTTCCCATTTACTCATTACTCATTACTCATTACTGATTACTCATTCTCCCAAACCTCCACCGGCTTATCGAACAAATTCTTACTAAATTGCGGCTCCAAAACTGTGTATATGAAAAAACGGTTCCTCTTTCTCGCCACAGTCCTTTCAACCCTCAGCATTTTTGCACAACCCCGTATTGTTTCCGGACCTATGCTCGGACCTGTGGAATTGCGGGATGCCAGAATTTGGGTGGAGGTTTCACCGGAAGTAAAATCAGTCGCCCTTCAATACAATAAGAAAGGAGATAAGATCCGTAAGACAATCGTCTATACAGGAGCTCTTGGCAATGCGTTTAACCCCCTTTCCTTAACCGTTGGCGGATTAGAATATAATACCGCATATGAATATCGTTTGCTCATTGACGGCAAGCTGACAACACGTGGTGGGCAGTTTACCACCAAAGACCTCTGGCAATGGCGGAAACCTGTTCCGGACTTTAGTTTCCTGACCGGCTCCTGTTCTTATTTTAATGAACCTGAATTTGACCGCCCGGGTACTCCCTATGGCAAAGACGCTTCCATCTTCAATACAATGGCCAACGAAAAGGCTGCTTTCATGCTCTGGCTGGGCGACGCCTGGTATACCCGGGAAGTGGACTATTACAGTAATTGGGGACTTTGGTACCGGGCCAGTCATGACCGGGCCGTACCAGCATTACAGGAATTCCTTAGCTCCATGCCGCACCTGGCCACCTGGGATGATCATGATTATGGTCCCAATGATATCGGAAAGAATTATATCCTGAAAGAAACCAGCCGTAATGTATTTAACAGCTATTTCTGTAATCCATCCGCCGGTGAAAACGGACAGGGCATTTATACAATGACCTCCTGGGGAGATGCGGATATTTTCCTGACGGATAACCGCTGGTGGCGGAGTGCCGATCTGCTGCCGGATTCAGTAAACGGAAAACCCAATCCTGAAAAGAAAATGCTGGGTGACCAACAAATGGAATGGCTGAAAAATTCCCTCCTATACAGTACTGCAACTTTTAAAATTATCGTCGTCGGCAGCCAGGTACTGAACCCGGTTTCTCCTTTTGATAAATGGCGTGATTTTCCTTCCGAATACCAGGAACTGATGGACTTCCTGACTGAGCATAAAATTAACGGAGTGCTCTTCCTGACCGGCGACCGGCACCACAGTGAAATCATTAAAGTTGAACGTCCCGGTACATATCCGCTTTATGATATTACTGTATCACCACTGACCTCAGGGACCCATGTTTTTGGCGCAGCCGAAAAAAATAATCCGTATCGAGTATTCGGACTGGATCAGCACCAGAATTATGGACGCTTCAATTTTTCTGGTCCCCGGGGCAGCCGGAAACTCAAGGTGGAATTTCTCGGGGTAAAGGGAGAGAAATTGGGGGAATGGGCCATCACGGAAAATGAATTAAAGAACCGCTAATACACAAGTATGACTATTTATTTCGGATACGACAAACGACAGGTGATCCAGGCGCTGCGCTATCACTTCATCAGCCGCAGGGAAATCAGATTAATGTTGATCCTGGTCAATGTATTTGCACTGGCTACAATAATCATGTATGCCATGAAAAAAATCACCCCGATGCCCTTTTTTGTCGGGTCTTCTTTATGGATCGTGCTGATGATCAGTTTCTGGTTTATCCTGCCTTTTATGGTTTATCGGAAAGCCGTTACATTTAAACATGAATTCAGCATGACCTTCCGGGATGATGGGTTTACCCTTGCCCACGAACGAGGTTCAAAATTCTGGGAATGGACAAAACTGAGTAATTACCTGGAAAGCCCGCATTTTTTTCACTTCTATTTTGACAGCCGGTCATTCCTGCTGGTGCCCAAAAACGGGTGCAAGGACGCTGATGAAGTATTTGAACTCCGAAACCTGATCAGGGAGAAAGTAAAAAAGGGATAGGGGTCAGAGATTCTTTTCCATCAGATAATGTGGAATCGTTACTTCGGTAAATTCATCGCCGGAGACTTTATACCCCATTTTTTCATAGAAGCCAATGGCATTCTTACGGGCATGCATGGAGAGCACTTTGTATCCACGGTCACGGGCAATATTTTCGGCAAAATTCAGGATGGCACTACCCACCCCTTTTCCCTGGAGATTATTGAGTACCGCCATCTGCCGGAGACGGATGACCTTTGGATTTTCCTCCACCAGCATACAACAGCCCAGAATATCCTCATCCTCAAAAGCACCGATCAGGATATTTTCCTTTTCATCCTCCAGTTCGCCAGGGGTAAAGATCAGTCCCAGCGGTTTCCGGAGCACATTATCCCGTAAACCAATCATTTTCTGGTAGTCCGGGCTGCCATATTCGATTATTTTTAGTGCCATAACTGAAGTTTAAGGGGAGAGGGACTTCAAAATACAAAGATCCGGTAATACTACCAACCGTTTATTGTGGAAATCAGGCCCGGTCTGCGCTGCCGGGCCCTCATTTTCATTATTTTAAGACAATTACGGAAAAAAGACGCTTTCGCACGCTTATTTATTCAAAAAGTATATTTTTGCACCCAATAAACAAAACTTTACGAACATGTCAGACATTGCATCAAGAGTTAAAAAGATCATCGTTGACAAA
>DAORKK010000054.1:13636-18273 GCA_035439525.1 Chitinophagaceae bacterium | reverse complement strand
GATTTAAGAGAAGCGGAGATCCGGTATGATCGTTATCGTCCGGCCTTCAGTGGCAAAGCGCATAAGGAAGGGGATATGCCCGGGGCAGGTATTATCTATGACCTGTCGCCCCACCTGGTGGATCAGGCCATTCAGCTCTTCGGTTTTCCCAAAGCCTTGTTTGCCGATGTATGGCGGATGCGTCCCGATGTGGTGGCCAATGATTATTTCGAGATACTTTTTTATTATGATAAGATGCGCGTGCGGCTCAAAGCCACATGTATCGCCCGCGAATCGATATATGCCTACACCATTCATGGCATGAAAGGCAGTTTTCTGCAACAGCGCTCCGATTTGCAGGAGATCAAATTACTGGAAGGCGTAAAACCATCGCTGGACAACTGGTGTGAAGCTCCTTCCAAACCCGATGGCCTGTTGCATACAGAGATCAACGGTGAAGTGGTAAGACAGGAAACCACTTCAGGTCCGGGTAACTACATGGGCTATTATGATGACGTGTACAAAGCCCTCACCGGTGCCGGACCTAATCCCGTACCGGCAGCGGATGGGATCAGGAATATGCGGATTATTGATGCGGCGATAGAGAGTGTGCGGGAGGGGAAGATTGTTCAGTTGTAAGCGAGAGGCTAGAAGCTAGAAGCGAGAAGGGGAAGGACATCGGTTTATATAATGATATTTTATCTGTTTCCGGGAATCGGGTACAAAACCATCAAGTAACAAAAATGAAGATTTTACAATCTGTAACGCATCTCCGCCCTTTCACATTCCTTATTTTTTATTCCTTATTTCTCATTTCTCTCAGCTCCTGCTCGGTTTCCACCAAAATATCCAAATCAGCCAGGACCACCGTCTTAAATGCAGCTCCCTTAAAAACGGCGCACATCGGCATCTCCATCTACGATCCCGAAACCGGCAAATACCTCTACAATTACCAGGGCGATAAATACTTTGTACCCGCCAGTAATACCAAGATCCCGACCTGTTATGCAGCGATGAAGTATTTGGGGGATAGTCTGGTGGGGTTGAGGTATGGATATTCTTACCCGGACTCTACAACAATAGGCATACAACCTACAGGTGATCCGACATTAATGCATTCTGACTTTAATCAACAGGCAGTGATGGAGTTCCTGAAAAGATGGGTGAAAGCAAAAGGAGAAAACTCGATTGCGCTATTAGATACTGTTTGGAAAGATGAACGTTGGGGTAATGGGTGGTCATGGAATGATTATGATGCCGCCTATATGGCCGAGAGGAGCAGTTTGCCCATATTTGGGAATGTTATCAATATAAATTTGTTGCCTTTAAAGGATCGGGTTGCTGATTCAACTAATGGCCATGAAGCTTACAAGGTATTTCGGACGCAGTCCTCTGTCTTTGACAAGATGTTACATCGTCAGCTGCCGTTTTACAAGAATGTTGTGTTTGAGAATAACGAGACAATTTTTACAGAAAACCCTCACTGGAGGATTGAGAGGAAAATTGGAGAGAATTTTTTTGAGATCAAATCAACTAAAGAAAAATTCTCAAATACAGAACTGCCATTTGTCACAAAAGGCAGTATGACAGCGTATGAAGTGTTGGGTGATACATTAAAACTCAAAGATTATTTTTCATTAAGGAAAATAAATGACACCAGTTTCACTTTATATTGCCCTGATTGCCGGATCGTATCTGTGAAAATTAAACAATGGAACAAAATCCACTCCCAACCCACCGACTCCCTCCTCAAACCCATGATGCACCGCTCGGATAATTTCTTTGCCGACCAGTCGCTGCTCATGGTGAGCAATGAGCGCCTGGGTTATATGAACGATTCAAAAATCATTGACACCCTGCTCAAAACTGATTTCAAAGATCTTCCCCAAAAGCCCCGCTGGGCTGATGGCTCCGGGCTCAGTCGTTATAATCTCTTTACACCGCAGGATTTCGTAGCCATCCTGAATAAAATGAAGAATGAATTCGGGATGGAACGGATCAAGACCATTTTCCCGACCGGGGGCGAAGGCACGATCAGTTCTTATTACAAAGCCGGCAACGGTTATGTTTATGCCAAGACCGGCACCCTATCCGGTGTGGTGGCGTTGAGCGGATTCTTATATACTAAAAAAGGGAAGCTGCTGATTTTCTCCACCCTGGTCAATAATCATCAGGCCACTTCTACGGAAGTAAGAAGGGCGGTGGAGAAGTTCGTTGAAAGTCTGAGAGAATTCTAGATAGTTGGATGTTGGAAGTTGGATGTTGGAGGTTTGGGTACAGTCCTATAGTTTGAAATGGTTCTATGGATAGTATAGCGTGACTATTTAATACTATTTCAAAGCGTTTAGTGTCTTCAGCCTGAAGAACTTCCAACCTCCAACCTCCAACCTCCAACCCCAACGAATTGACAGTTTTTAAAACTACGTCCTTAGAATAGGGGTGATTTAAACCGAAAATTGTCAAATACACCCAACCCTTTCCCTTCGCTGCCAGTATATGAGGAAAAGCCTTTTATGCGGAAATTGTATGTTTTTATCAGCCTGTTCTTCCTTTTATCGGTGCAAAATGCTGAAGCCCAGTGTAATCCGGCTTTCAGTGTCAGCATTACCGGCTCCGGGGCCGTTTTTACTGCTGCAGCAAATGACCCCCGGTTTTCTCATTTCTGGATATTCGGGGATGGGAATAACGGGTATGGTCAGACTACATCACATACGTATGCTGCTCCGGGTACTTTTCAGGTGAAGCACTATGTGTATGATTCACTCAGCACCTGCAGCGATTCCAGCACGCAGAGCATTACGCTGAATTTTACCCCCGTTTGCCATGCCTCCTTTTACAGCAATTATGATTCGGTTAATTATAGCTATGGCATTCATTGTGCCTCAAATTCAACTCCTTCTTCCGCCCAGATAAGGACCTATACCTGGCGGGTTAATAATGTGATAGTTGGCGACAATTCCGGTCAGCTGTTTTACCAGCCCTCACCCGGTACAAATACCATTTGTCTGACGATTGAAACAATGGCCGGCTGTACAGATACCTATTGCTCCACCTATCTCGTTCCTCCTCCCTGCCAACTGAATTCCAGTTTTACCTATACGGCTGATCCATCCAACCGGAGAAAAATCAGTTTCACGCCTTCTGCCAATGGAAATACAGTACGCTACTACTGGAATTTCGGAGATGGATATTCTTCTTCCGATCGCCAACCGGTACATACTTACAGTACTACCGGAACCTACCTGGTGACTCTTTTCGCCAGGGATACGGTCAGCCAGTGCCTGGATACGATTTTTCAGCAGGTAACCATACAACCTGGACCAGAAGACAGTTGCACGGTATCGTTTACATATACACTCAATAATTTCGGATTGGCCCAGTTCACGGCGCAAAGTAATCAGCCAATAATATCGCAGTTCTGGTCCATCATGTCTTATTCCGGTGCCGATTCTTCCGTGATCAGTAATCCGGATCCGGGGTATCAGTTTACAGATACCGGCCATTACCAGGTTTGCCTTACTGTAACTACCAATACCGGTTGTGTCAGGAGCTATTGTGAAAATCTGTATGTAGGAAATCTGCAGGGCAGAAATACCGGCCGGATCCCGGCCTATCCCAATCCTGTAACCAGCGGACCGGTTCGTTTTAGTTTGAATATTGCGCGGCCGGAAGAAATCAGGGTTGTGGTAATGGACTTGTATGGAAACCTTGTCTGCCGTTCGGTCCAGGCAGGTTTCATCGGTACGAACCAGATCAATATACCAACAGACCGCCTGGGGAAAGGACAATATTTTGTTGAAATTTATGTGGGCAATCGGGTAAACAGAAGTATATTCCAAAAGCTATAAAATAATATTGGCGATTATTTGAGTAAGGAAGAAGAGCACATACTCCGCATCATTGAAGGTTGTATAAAGGATGACCGCAAAGCCCAGGAACAGCTGTACCGCAGCTATTACAGGGCCATGATGACGCTTTGTCTCCGCTATACAAAAAATGAATCCGATGCCATGGAAGCGCTGAACAGCGGTTTTTATAAAGTGTATAAAAACATCAGCCGTTACGACAGCCAAAAGGCATCACTTTATACATGGATACGGACCATCATCATAAACAGTTGCCTGGATAAGGTGAAGAGTAATCAGCAAACTGCAGGCACAGGAGAACTGGAACAGGCGGCCAATATACATGTGCCGCCTGATGCAATTGCAGCCCTGTCTGCCGCAGAAATCCTGCAACTGGCCCGGGCACTACCCCCGGCCACACAAGCCGTGTTCAACCTTTACGTGATAGAGGGATTTACACATCCGGAAATAGCCGGACTTATGAAGATCAGCGAAGGCACCAGTAAATGGCATTTATCGGAGGCCAGGAAAAAATTACAAAACATGATAAAGACAGCAGGCAACCATGAGTGAAAGGTTACCATATGAAACACAATTAGCCGGGCAATGGTCAGCAACCACTGCCGGGACTGATTTTCCCCTGCCGGATGAAAATCTGGCCTGGGCAGATATGCGCCTCCGGCTGGATGAAGACGAAGAAAAAAGACCAGTGGCCTGGTGGAGATGGGGTTGCCTGGGCTGGGCCCTGCTGGGCTTACTGGCTGTAGGAGCGGGCTGGTATTTTTTACAAACCCAAAAATGGTTTAGTGAAAA
>DAORKK010000054.1:6005-13536 GCA_035439525.1 Chitinophagaceae bacterium | reverse complement strand
AATGTGAAAACAGGAAAGGAGAAAAAAGAACAGGAAGTAAAAGATAAGATACCGTTAGTGTTTTCTGCCGGTTTCGGTTTACACCAGCAAATACCCCTGGCCGGACAAACATTCACCCCATATAGTTCCCAGGGTCGCAAAGCAAGTTTCGCGGATTATCTGCCTGCTGTTTACCTGCGACTGGAGAAGGAGAAAAAATGGTTCCTCCAGGGAGAATTCAGGTATGGAGCGCCCCAGTATACCAAACAGTTTACTTACCGGCAACAGCTGGTGCCGGATACGGGGAGTAATCCGCGGTATTCCACGCTGACAGCTTACGGGCTTAAGAAAACCTTTTATCATCAGCTACCATTGACCTTTCATTATTTCATCCGGCCCGGATGGTCCGTTGGAGCCGGTATGCAATGGAATCTCTTCAATAGTGCGGTTGCAGAAAAGGAAGTTAACCGGAAGAATAATTTCACTCAGATTGATTCTCTTGTCAGCCGGTCAATTTTCAGGGAAACTAATTCAGGGAATATATTCAGAAAGACCTATTTACAAGCGGTGATTGAATCACAATATAAACGGAACCGGTTTTCCCTCGGGGCAAGATATGCTTTCGGTCTGCAACCTTATATCCGGTTTAGTTTACCAGGTCAGCCAATAAGTGAAGAAAGAAATCACGCTCTTCAGATTTTCATCCGTTATGAATTATGGCGGCAAAAAAATGAGTGACGATTGATTTTTACAGCGAAGCCTATCCCCTAGGGGGCTTTAGACGCTGATAGTAAGCAAAGTCATTAATTGTTTTGATTTTTGAATCAAACTATGAACGCCCAATAAAATCTCCTTATGATTGCATTTATGACTAACCCCGAATGGGGTTGAACCATTCATAGCCCCGGGTGCCAACCCGGGATACGGGATGAATTGAATGCCCACAACCCCAACGGGGTTGAACTATAAAACTGGTTATTATTTAAAGCTATTGATGTCTCGATGTGCTATTTGACCCCAAACGTCTAATGTAGTTCAACCCCTTCGGGGTTGCAGGGGTCATTGTGGACGATTTACCCCGGGTTGGCACCCGGGGCTATTAAAAGTTTAAGCCCTCCGGGCTTGGTTGAGCATTTTCATAGAGAAATTTTCAACCTGCCTGCCGGTAGGCAAGTATTCAACGCTCAATTTTAATTGATGTAATGTGACAAAATTTTGTGGGGACTATCACCTCCCGAACATCCTCTCCAGCTGCTCCTGCTTAAACTCTAAATAAGTAGGATTGCCATCCGGTGTTACATTCGGCGTGACGCAGGCAAACAGATCGGTGACCAGTTGCCGCATTTCACGTTCTGTTAATCGGGTGCCGGCCTTGATGGATTGCTGCCGGGCTAAAGAACGAACCAGTTTTTCGCGGCGGGAGAATTTTACCTCCGGGCTGAAATGCTTGTATTGTTCGAGTAAGATATCAATGATATGTTTATCATTCCCTGCTTCCACGTCGGCCGGTGTGCCTTGAATTACATAGGTATTCTTGCCAAAGGGTTCAATGGTATATCCTAAATACTTCAGGTCATCCATGATCTCTTCCATCACGGCCGCATCGGCCGGGGTAAGTTCCATCGTCGAAGGGAACATACTCCGTTGCGTAGCCACGGGCTTATCCTTGCCCGCTGCACTAAGTTGCTCATACAACACCCGCTCATGGGCCGATTGCTGATGGAGCAGGAGGAAACCATTGTTGGAGGGAATGGTGATGTAGGTGTTCAGTAACTGCGAGATTTCGGCATCAGCTGCAAGGGGTGAGTGGTGAGTGGTGAGTAGTGCGTGATTCGCCGGGCCACTGGTTCCCGACTCCCGACTCCCGACTCCCGACTCGCTTCTTGCATACATTTCATTCCAATGCTTCAACTCCCCGCTTTCAGACTTCTCTATAAAATGCGCCTGATTCTTCTGTGTAAATCCCCTGAAAATCGAACCTGCTGCTGCGGCATTCTTCCGGTCATCTGTAAATGGTTGCTGAATGGCACTCAGTTGTTGTATAGATGCATCCAGCTCAAAATCGAGGGTGGGGGTGACGCTGAATTGGGCTAATGCATGTTTAACTGCCGCTTGTACAAAGGCATAAATGATCTTTTCATCCTCAAACTTGATCTCCTGCTTGGTGGGATGCACATTTACATCGATCACCGCCGGATCCAGGTCGATAAAGAGCACATACATCGGGTAACTGTCCGAGGGAATCATTTCCTGGTAGGCATTCATTACCGCATGATTGAGATAAGCACTGCGGATAAACCGGTTATTGACAAAAAAGTACTGATCCCCTCTTGTCTTTTTGGCGGTTTCGGGCTTGCCCACAAAACCGTATATATTCATGTAATCGGTCTCTTCCTTTACCGTTACCAGCTTCGCATTGTAATTACTCCCCAGCAACTGCACGATCCGCTGCTTCAGGCTACCGGCTTCGAGATGGAAGATCTGCTGGTTGTTGGCAGTGAGGGTGAATAATATTTCCGGGAAGGACATGGCCACCCGGGTAAATTCATCTACGATATGCCTTGTTTCAGCCGCATTACTTTTCAGGAAATTCCGGCGGGCCGGAACATTGAAGAACAGATTTTTCATCGCAATACTGGTACCATTGGCCGCAGCCACCGGCTCCTGGATCTTCACCATACTGTTCTCCACTTCGATATAAGTGCCGGTCTCGTCTTCCGCTCTTTTGGTCTTCAGTTCCACCTGCGCCACCGCCGCAACAGAGGCCAGGGCCTCACCCCGGAATCCCATGGTGCGGATATGAAAAAGGTCCTCAATGTTTTTGATCTTGGAAGTGGCATGCCGCTCAAAACACATGCGGGCATCGGTTTCGGTCATGCCGCTGCCATTGTCGATTACCTGTACCAGGGCTTTACCCGCGTCACTGATAATCAGCCGGATCTCCGTGGCGCCGGCATCGACCGCATTTTCCAGCAACTCCTTCACGGCACTGGCCGGCCGTTGAATCACTTCACCGGCCGCGATCTGGTTGGCAATATTATCAGGTAATAACGTAATCTTATCTGGCACCATTTCAGCTTTAGCCGTCAAAAATAACCATTTCAATTTTAAGGAACCGCTACCATCTCCTTTGGCCCAAAACCGTTAATTTTAAAAACTCAATCTTTCTTTATATTAATAAATAGTATCATGCGGAATTTCAAGCCGTTACTGCTCTGTTTTCTACTGCTACCCGCCCTTGGCCAGGCACAGTACAAGAGTCAGCTCAATAAGGCACAATGGGTGGACAGTGTGTTCAACTCCCTGACCAATGACCAGCGGATCGCCCAGCTGATGGTGATCCGGGCCCACTCCAATCTCGGTCCTGACCATGTGGCCAAAGTCTCCGAAGAAATAAAGAAGTACAATGTGGGAGCCCTTTGCTTTTTCCAGGGAGGCCCGGTCCGCCAGGCCAATCTGACCAATCTTTACCAAAGTATAGCACAAACGCCATTAATGGTCACCATCGATGGCGAGTGGGGGCTGGGCATGCGGCTCGACAGCGTGGCAAAATTTCCATACCAGCTGACCATCGGGGCCATTAATGATGAAAACCTGGTGTACCGTATGGGACTGGCCGTAGGGGAACAATGCAAACGTATCGGGGTACATGTGAACTATGCGCCGGTAGTGGATGTCAATAACAATCCCAATAACCCCGTGATCGGATTCCGATCCTTCGGCGAAGACAAGAATAAGGTGTCCACATTTGGAGTGGCTTATATGAAGGGCATGCAGGATGCAGGGATCATGGCCTGTGCCAAACACTTTCCCGGTCATGGAGATGTGGATGTGGATTCGCACCTCGACTTACCGGTGATCAATAAAAGCATGGAGCAACTGGATACCATGGAACTGGTACCCTTTAAAGCCATTTTTGATGCAGGGGTAGGCAGTGTGATGATCGCTCACCTGTATATTCCGGCAATTGATAATACAAAGAACCGCGCTACTTCTATTTCAAAGAACAATGTGACCGACCTGCTGCGCAATAGCCTGCACTATAACGGTCTCACTTTCACAGATGCCCTGGAAATGAAAGGTGTGGCCAAGTATTTCCCCGGTGGTACCATAGCCGTGGAAGCGATCATTGCAGGAAATGATATGCTTTGTCTCCCTGAGAATGTACCAGAGTCAATCGAAGCGATTAAAAAAGCCATTGCCGATAACCGTCTGACCTGGGAAGATATTTACAGCAAGGTGCGGAAAGTGCTGGCTTCAAAGTACCAGCTCGGATTGAATAAGACAACCGTGATCAGCACCAACAACCTGCTGGAAGACATCAATGCCAAAACCGATGCGATCCGTCGCGAAGTGGCACAGCACGGCATTACTTTACTGTCACAGGCCGGATTGACCGCATCCCGAACTGATTATGCACAGGTGCCGCTGACTTCCAAACAAAAGAAAATTGCCTATGTAGGCATTGGTACCCGTGAGCTCAGTGCCTTTGGCCGCCGGCTGAAAGAAGACCTGGGAGCGGATGTGTTTCTCTATTCTTATAAAGACAGCCCCGCCAAAGCCGATTCCATCCTCAATGCAATTCCAAAAGACGGCACCTATGATGCCATCGTGATCGGGGTGCATAATTATTCCAATAAGCCGATGGATAATTTCGGGATGACCCCCGCCGCGCTGAAATTGTACAAGGGGCTTAATTTTATAAAAACCATCACCTTCACCTTTGGCAATGTACTGGCCAATAAAAATTTCTGTGATGCCTACACCCTGGTGGCCTGCTATCAGGATGATGAGATCACCCAGCAGGTGGCAGCCGATATCATTGAAGGAAAACAAATGCCGAAGGGTAAAATTCCAGTAACCGTTTGCCAGTTTAAATTCGGACAGGGCATTGTGATGAAGAACAAACCGTTGACTCCTGAAGAAACCCGTATTGCTTTACAGGCAGTGGATTCCATTGCGCTGGATGCCGTAGCGAGGAAAGCATTCCCGGGTTGTGTGGTACTGGCTGCGCATAAGGGGGAAATTGTTTATCATAAAGCCTTTGGTCGTTTTGAGTTTGAAGCAGCGTCACCGGCCATGAGTCCGGAAAGTATATTTGACCTCGCTTCGGTAACCAAGGTTTCTGCCACCACCGTGGCCATTATGAAATTATATGATGAGGGAAAGGTTAGCCTGGATGGTACGTTGAAAGATTATCTTCCCTGGGTAAAAGGCAGCGACAAAGAAAACCTGAAGATCCGCGATATCCTGTTGCATCAGGCCGGACTGGTTCCTTTTATTGCATTTTATAAAGAAACGATGAATGGCAATGGTTCTCCCAAGCCCGGGTTTTATGAATTGAAACCACAGAAAGGGTATGGGGTAAGGGTGGCTGAAAATTTTTATCTCCGGGATGACTGGGAAGACACTTTATTACAACGGATCAAAACAAGTCCGCTCGGCCCGGCCAATAAATATGTGTACAGTGATAATGATTTTATTTTCCTGGGTAAGATTGTGGAAGAGCTGAGTGGTATGAGTCTGGATGCATACACCCGTAAAACCTTTTACAATAAAATGGGTATGTACTCCACCGGTTTTGCACCCCGAAACCGTTTCCCGGTGGAATGTATGGTGCCTACGGAGAATGATAATTATTTCCGTAAGCAAGCCATCCGCGGGGATGTGCACGATGAAGGCGCTTCCATGTTTGGTGGTATTGCCGGTCATGCCGGTTTATTTTCCAACGCCTATGATCTTTCCCTCCTGTATCAGATGTTGCTGAATAAAGGTGAGTTCAACGGGGTTCGTTATCTGAAGCCGGAGACGGTTCAGTTGTTTACTGCTTACAACAGTAAGATCAGCCGTCGCGGACTGGGTTTTGATAAACCGGAAAAAGATAACCTGTTGCGTAAGGATCCTTATCCGGCCTCGCTTTCATCACCTTCAACCTTTGGACATACCGGCTTTACCGGCACCTGTGTGTGGGTGGATCCGCAATATGATCTTGTTTATATCTTTCTCTCCAACCGTGTTTCTCCAACCCGGGATAATAACAAACTTTCCCAGCTGATGATCCGTGGTAAAATCCAGGATGCGTTATACAAAGCCCTGGGTGCCGATACCCACGAATAAAAAACCCCGCCTGAGAACAGGCAGGGTTACAATTGTACCATTTAGTCTTACACTTAAGGATGATAGACGATCACCCGTTTCGATGCCAGCTCACGGCCACCGGAACGAATGACCCTCACGAGGTATACTCCCTGGGCTAAGCCCGATAAATCAAAATCGGTACGACTGTAGGCTATTCCGGTCGTTACTTGTTTTTTCATCACCGGCTGGCCTGCTGAATTATATACGATCATATCAGCCGCTTCCCCGCTTTGATTATAATAGCGTACCTGGAAACTGCCTGAACTCGGATTCGGGTAGATCCAGAGATTGTCGGAAGCACTTGCCTGTATCACCAGGTCATTGGAAGTCTTACTGCATCCATTCACATCCGTATATAACACTTTGTATGTTCCTGCCTGATCGGTCGTCAGCGGTCCGTAGCTGCTGCCATTGATACCCGGCAACAAATTGCCATTCAGTGACCATGCATAATTGCCTCCGGCTGGGTTAGCCAATGCATTGATCGTACTGGTTTGTCCGGGCTGCAAAGCGGTCATTGTGCTGCTGATTGATACCTGGGGCAGGTTATTGACAAACAGGCTGGCCGCATTCGAGAACACAGTACTGCAAAGTCCGCTCAGCCGCACCCTGAAGGTATTGGTGTTCATTGACGGGGTTACATTATTCACAGCATATGTGGATGTAGTGGCACCACTGATATCATTCCATACCAGCCCATTCCACTGCTGCCATTGGTAACTCACCACATTGCTGGCCGTGACACTGAATACCGCATTACTGCCTTCACAAACTGTAGTTGCCTGGGGTTGTGCACTGATCACCGGTAATTGTCCATCCAGTACGGTTACCGTAAAGGAGCAATTGGCCGATGAATTACCTGCCGCATCCACGGCTTTCCAGGTTACAGTTGTAACTCCAAGCGGGAAGGCACTGCCACTGGCGGGACCTGCAACCAATTGGGTGGTTACACCCGGGCAGTTATCGGTTGCATTAATTGTATAGTTTACAATAGCCGTGCAGAAACCAACCGGCGTGGTGGCGGTGATATTGGAAGCGCAGGTGATCACCGGTACCTTGTCGTCTTCTACGGTAACCGTATAGGAACAACTCGAAATCAGGTCGGCTGCATCCACGACTGTGTAGGTAACCGTGGTCACGCCCTTGTTGAAGACATAGGTGCCGAGGTTATTGATGCCGGAGGTGGTTGAGTTGCCGGTGGTGGCCCCGCTGAGCGACCAGCTCTGGATCAGGATGCCACAGTTGTCACTGGTCACCGGGTCGGGCGTATTCACAGAAGCGGAGCAATTGCCTGCATCGGTACCCACGCTGATATTGGCAGGACAGGTGATGACCGGCACTTCCGTATCTCTTACCGTGATATTGAAGGAACAGTTACTGGTTCCGCAACTATTCGTTACCGTTAGTGTGACCG
>DAORKK010000054.1:3342-5905 GCA_035439525.1 Chitinophagaceae bacterium | reverse complement strand
TCGCAGCCATTGTATTGCGGGATGATCGTAAAGGTGACCGTAAGTGGTTGTCCGGTGGTGTTTACCAATGTGCCACTGACAGGACCGGTACCACTGGCCGGAATGCCGGTGGCTTCCGTCACATTATCGCGGGTCCAGCTATAGGTGATACCCTGGAATGTACTGGAAGGGATGATATCCGTTATCGGGCCGGAGCAGATCGTCTGCGTGGCCGGACTCACCGTGGAAGGAGGTATTGCTTCACCAACGGTTACCGTGGCGGTGAAAGGCGTGCCCTGACAGCCACTACGGGAAGGTGTGATCGTAAAGGTGACGGTAACCGGGGCATTGGTATTGTTTATGAAAATACCATTGATATTTCCGGAGCCATTGCCACCAATTCCGGATACCTCGGTTGTATTATCCCGTGTCCAGGTATAAGAAGTACCGGCTATATTACTGGTATAAGTGATCGGCGTATTTGCCGAACCGGAACAAATCGTTTGCGACAGGATATTTGCGGAGGCAGTGGGAGATGGGTTGATCCCGATTAAAAAGGTCTTTTGGCTGCTGCTGCATGCAGGAACCGTATTATTAACGGCAGTAACGGTAATGGAGGCAGTGGCAAGACTGCTGCCGGTATTGATGCCGGTAAAGGAAGCAATATTACCTGTACCACTTGCCGCCAGTCCGATCGAGGGATTATTATTGGTCCAGTTGTACACCGCACCGGGTACGGAACTGCTGAAGTTTACCGGAATCGTATTGAAGTTGTTACAAGTAATCTGGTCAGGAATATTGGCGAGTTCGGGTGTGGGATTCACCGTGATATCAAATGAAACGGGTGTACCGCTGCAGGCAGTTCCCGGTGTACAGGTATTGGCCAGCTGATTGATCTCTGTGGATGAGATCACGCGGTTGTACATCCTGAATTCATCGATCAGTGCACCAGCAGGTAAGAAGAAGGAAGAACCTCCATAACCCCCGAGCCAGATCGGGTCTGTTCCAAGAAAATTTAAAGCGGAAGGCAGTGAAACTGTTGTTCTTAAAACCCCGTCGCCATAGCCAAGTACTGCATTGGTGCTGCTATTATAAATAAAGGTGGTGGTATGAATACCGGTTCCTGCCGTACCTGGTACTTCTACTTTGTAAATCGTACTGCCAATACTGAATTGCAGCTCCCATGAATCAAGGCCTTTTTGCACAACACCCATGTTGCGGCCACCCACACAGCCAAACACCGTGCTTGCCCCGTTGGCAGGAATGTTAGCTGTACGGAAGGAGATGGTCCAGGAGCCGGTAATATTGGGAGTCCAGTTGGTATTTAAATGATTGTTGAGTCCGCTGCCGCCGCCGCCAATCAATGTACCGCCACAGATACCGGAACCACCTTGTGTAGGTGTACCGATCAGATCGGCCGTGATTGAACCGGCAGGAGGATTACTGGCCAGGTTATCAACGGTAGTGCCACTGCCTTCGAATTTATAGTAAAGCAGTTCGGGTAAGGTAGCCCCGAAACTGGGCGTTGCCGTTATCGTTGCAGTAATGGGGGCTGTAGTTGAATTGATAGCCGTAAATGAAGGAATGAATCCACTGCCACTGGCCGCTAAACCAATTGCAGAATTACTGTTAACCCAGGAGTACACCGTACCCGGTACACTGCCGGTGAAGTTCACCGCCGTACTGCTGGTCCCAGCACAAAGGGTCTGGTCCGATACGGTGTTTACTGACGGAATCGGATTGACAGTGATCGTAAATGATTTCGGTGTTCCATTAGTCACTCCATCTGTTGGTGTAACAATGATGGTGGCGACAACGGGTGCAGTTCCGGTATTGATTGCCGTGAATGCGGCAATATTACCCGTACCGCTGGCCGTAAGACCAATCGACGTGTTATTGTTAACCCAATTGAAAATGGTGCCCGGTATTGAACTGACAAATACCACGGTATTGGTACCTGATCCATTACATACAGTTTGATTAGCGGGTTGAAACACATCAGATGCAAACAGGTCATGGTTTGTGCCGCCGGTTGAGGGTGGACTGGCCATGGTGTTGCTTCCGAAGTACAGAAACATCCATAAAAACAAGGAGTAGATTTTTGGCATAGAATGCATTTTTAAAGGGTGAGCATAAAATGATCCGTAAACGGAACAGCTTAAAAATAGCAGGAGCAAAGGGGTGTTTCCTGGAAGATGAACAGCCGGTGATGCCATCTTAATAAACGGGGAGCGTACCTTAACCGGCGAAATAGGGCAAAAAAAAACTGCTGCGGAGTGCAGCAGTTAAAGAACTTATTTCAGTGATAGAAATTATCAGGACTGATTTCCTTCTTGCCCGGCATTGGGATTATTGGGTCGTTGCTGATTGCCCTGCCCACCCTGGTTACGATTAGGGTTATTGGGTCTTGGCTGGTTACGATTGCCCTGGCCTTGTTGTCCGCCACCACGTTGTTGTCCGCGGTTCTGCTGACCACCCTGGCCTTGCTGACCGCCACCACGTTGCTGACCGCGATTCTGTTGACCACCGCCTTGCTGACCACCACCTTGTTGTCCACGGTTTTGTTGTCCGCCTTGCTGTCCAC
>DAORKK010000054.1:0-3242 GCA_035439525.1 Chitinophagaceae bacterium | reverse complement strand
CCTTGCTGACCACCACCTTGTTGTCCACGGTTTTGTTGTCCGCCTTGCTGTCCACCACCTTGTTGTCCGCCACCACGTTGCTGACCGCGATTCTGTTGACCACCTTGCTGGCCACTACCTTGCTGACCACGATTCTGTCCGCCACCTTGTTGTCCACCTCCACGTTGTTGTCCGCCTTGCTGGCCACCACGTTGCTGACGTTGCTGATTCTGTTGTCTCTTTTTCTGCTCGGCTTTTTCGAGGGTGCGCAGACTGATCTGACCCACCAGTTCCACCATTTCGGGTTCGGCTTCTTTCTGTTTGCCGGTCGTTACATCCACAGGTTCCAGTTCATCCGGGGTAATACCCTGGCGGTTCTGGGCCTTGATTTTTTGTACTCGTTCAATCGTCAACGGGTATTGTTTGTTGCTGTCAGGCAACGTATACCACATCAGGTTTTTGAAAATGTCTTTCTTGATCAGGAACGCATTACCCTTGGCCACCTGCAATACATCGCAGTTGTCGGGGAATCCTTGTAAAGCATCCAGGTAAGTATCGAGTTCGTAGTTGAGACAACATTTGAGGCGACCGCACTGTCCGCTGAGTTTGGTCTGGTTGATGGAGAGATTCTGGTAACGGGCCGCTGCGGTATTCACCGATTTAAAATCAGTCAGCCAGGTACTGCAGCAGAGTTCACGGCCACAACTGCCGATACCGCCCACTTTGCCGGCTTCCTGTCGGGCACCGATCTGGCGCATTTCCACTTTTACCTTGAATTCGGAAGCATATACTTTGATCAGTTCCCGAAAGTCCACACGACCATCAGCGATATAGAAGAAAGTGGCTTTGCGTCCATCGGCCTGCATTTCCACCTGGCTGATCTTCATATCCAGTTTGAGCTGCTTGGCAATGGCCCGGCTGCGGATTACCGCTTCCGGTTCACGGGCTTTATTCTGTTTCCAAATATCCACATCACGATCGGTTGCCCGTCGTAATACTTTTTTCATTTCGGGATGGTCTTCCTTTACATTCCTTTTCTTCATCTGTAAACGCACGATCTCGCCGGTCAGGGATACTTCCCCGAGGTCAAAACCGCTCACGCCTTCCACGCAGATCAGGTCTCCTTTTTCAAAGGGTTGTAAAGTGGGATTGCGGAAGAAATCCTTGCGGGTGCCCTGACTGAAGCTGACTTCAATCACTTTGCAGGCACTGTCAAAATCGGTCATGGGCAGGTTGCGCAGCCAGTCATGCGCGTTCATGCGGTTACAACCGCCGGAACTGCATCCGCCGTTGCTCTTACATCCGTTTGGCTTACCGCCAGTATCAGTACTGCAACCTGTACAACCCATAAAGCTTATAGTTCCGGACTTACTCCGGTAGCAATTAAAAATTAAAAAGTCAAAACGGGAAACAGCGTAACCAGGTTACAGGCGGGCATATAGTTTGTGGCAAAAGACTGCTTGTCAGTTATTTATAAAACTATATAAAAAGAAATAAGATACTTAACCAACTTGTAACCCAGGGATTTACCTGTTTTTGTATTTCCCACTTTCTATTCTCCACTCTCCACTCTCCGTGCTCACTCCATCAAAAATACAACCTTATCCTGAATAATATGGTATAGTTTAATAGTCAGGGCATGGAAGAGCATTTTGCCATGGGCATTCCTTTCTATATAATAACTGGCCCGGTCCAGCTCTTCAATAATGGCTTCCTGTTGTTCAATCGAAGAGAATTTATTGAGCCGGGTGGCAAAATCTTTTTCCTTTTCCCCGATATTCAGGGCCTCGCCCCGGATCCGGTAATGGATGGCCAGTTCGAGCTGGTGGTTAAAATAGCGGAGGAACTGCTTTTGCTTTTCCCTGCCAAGGCGGCTGATTTCCTCCACCCATTTGGTCTGGGCAATCGGACCACCCTTCAGAATCGCATTCAGCCATTCCCTTAACAGGATCAGCCAGTCTTCTTCGGCATGTTGTACCAATTGCAGGGCTTCCCGGTAGTTTCCTTCACTTACGCCAGCTACCTGGCGGGCAATGGCAGGTTCGGTTTTGTTCCGGCTGATGAGGGCTTCTTCAATATCGCTGTTATCCAGGGCCGGTACTTTTACCAGCTGGCAACGGCTCAGGATGGTGGGTAGCACGAGTTCTTCATTTTCGGCCACCAGGATAAATAAGGTATTGGGCGGGGGTTCTTCAATGATCTTTAAAAGTTTGTTTCCTTCCTTGTCCAGTTCTTCCGGCATCCACATCACCAGGATCTTGTATTCACTCTCAAAACTTTTCAGGCTGAGTTTCTTGATGATTTCATTACACTCCCAGGCTGTGATTTTCCCCTGGCTGTTTTCTTTCTCCTTGATCATTTCGATCCAGTCAAAAAGGTTGCCATAAGGGTTGAGCCGGATGAATTCACGCCATTCAGAAATATAGTCAGCCGCTTTAGGTTTATCCAATGATTTTTTGGTTACGGTAGGATAGGAGTAATGAATATCCGGATGGACGAATTGCTGGGCTTTCAGACAGGCGGGGCATACGCCGCAAGAGTCAGTGGTGAATGGTGAGTGGTGAGTAGGGGTACTCTCAATAGGATCCTCACCAAAAAGGGAGGGGCCAGCCGCCACTACTTTCTTTGGATTGGCTTTTTCACACACTACATATTGCGCAAAAGCCAAAGCTAAAGGCAGGGCACCGCTGCCTTCCTTACCCAGGAACAGCAACGCATGACTCAGCCGGTTGTGCTGTAACAGTTCGGCGAGTTGTTGCTTGACCGCGGATTGTCCTATGACCTGGGAGAATGACATGGAGGGCGAAAATAAATCTTATTAGGTAATAAAAAGGGATTCACAGCATGCCATATCCATATTATTCTGCTAAGTAGAAAATATGTAATGTTTATAGTTCAACCCCGTTGGGGTTGCAGGACATTCACGTCACCTTGTCCCCCGGGTTGGCACCCGGGGCTATGAATGGTTCAACCCCCTTCGGGGTTAACAGTTGGATACAATCCCAGCGAGTTTGATAATATTCCGGATGTCATTTATGAATACCTCGGTGAATTAAGTTCAATCCCGGTCGTGGTTAACAAAGTTGTTATTAATTTCAGTAAGATTCTTAGTTTTCAAATTGGTATGAAGCATTATAGCGGTCCAATACAGAAAGCGGAATTTCAAAAGGAACCAAGCCCGGAGGGCTTAAACTTTTAATAGCCCCGGATGAAACCCGGGGTAAGCGTGCCCCCACGGCCCCTGGAACCCCGGCTTGTCCGCC
>DAORKK010000053.1:0-18312 GCA_035439525.1 Chitinophagaceae bacterium | reverse complement strand
CCGATCCCAATTTCGGAGCACAGGGGGTGATCGGACTGGATTATAAATTCATCAATATTCCGCTTAATATTTCGCTCGACTGGAAACCCGAGCTGAATATTGTAAATGATATCAACTTTGAACCGGCAGCCATCGGGTTTACGGCCAGGTTCACGTTTGGCAAATAATTTTTTCCTTAGGGATCGGGACGGTAAAGGGGAGCATTTTGTTTCAAAGATGGGCCCCTTTTTTTGTTGAAAAGTTAATAGGTTAACAGGTTGAAAGGTTGACAAGGTACTTTCTTAGCATATTTACCTGAAATCAGTAAAGTCCCTTCCTTGTCAACCTATTAACTTATCAACTTTTCAACTTCACCGCTGCAAATTTTCTCAGGTTTCTGCGTTTTTTTGCAGGAATACCCTTATTTTAGTCCTGCTAAAACTGACGGATGCTTAAAAAGGAAAGGCAGGCTTATATTCTACACCAGGTGAACCTGCACAACAAGGTCCTTTCTTCTTCTCTCTGCACAGAAATCAATGTGTCAGAAGATACGATTCGTCGCGACCTCCAGGAACTCTCAGAAGAAGGAAAAATCATCAAAGTACATGGTGGCGCCCTCTCCCATTCATTCAATGAAGTATCATTTCCCATCAGCGGGGTTTATTCACAAAATCAGAAACGACTGATAGCCCAAAAAGCCATCAGCCAGATTCAGAATGGCATGTTCATTCTGACCAGCGGCGGGACCACAATTATGGAACTGGCGCGGACCCTGCCACCCCAGTTGAAAGCCACTTTTATTTCCGGCAGTATCCCGGTAATATTGGAATACATGCACCATCCGAATATTGAGGTTATACTTATCGGAGATAAAATTTCAAAAAACTCTAAGATAACCGTTGGCTCTGAGGCAATTGCGAAGATTAAACAAATAAAGCCTGATCTCTGTTTTTTAGGCACCAACGCAATCGATGCCGAACATGGGATCACGGATAATGATTGGGAAGTGGTGCAGCTAAAGAAGGCCATGATAGAGTCTTCTAAAAAGGTGATCTGTCTCAGTATTGCGGAAAAAATCAATACGGTGCAGCCGATACGGGTTTGCGGACTCAGCGATATCGATATGCTGATCACGGAACTGGATCCTGGCAACCCCTTGTTGAAAACATTCGTTGATGCGGGTATTCATGTTTTGTAATTAATTTGTAAACTGCTTATTTAATAATTATATCAAAAAAAACAGCTATGAGAAAAATTCTCCAGTTATTCCTGGCCTTCTCTGTGATGCTGCTGTTGTTGCCGCAGGTCATGCAGGCACAGGAGCGCACCATTACAGGCACCATTGTGTCAGAGGATAATAAGACGCCGCTGGCCGGAGTAACGGTCAGGGTGAAAGGCACCCGTAAGATCACACAAACGGATGCAAACGGAAAATTTACCCTGAAAGTAAACCCCGGTGAAGTACTACAGGTAACCTATGTAGGTTATGTCACCGCAGATGTAAAGCCTGGTGATGGTTCCACGTTGGGAATCAGCATGAAAACGGCTGATAACACCATGGGTGAAGTAGTGGTAACCGCCATGGATATTAAACGAAGTCCCCGTTCACTGGGTTATTCAACCCAGAGTTTGAAAGGAGATGAAATCCAGGAAACACAGCGGGAGAATTTTCTGAACGGACTCCAAGGTCGTGTGGCTGGTCTTACCCTGGATCAGACATCCGGTGTGGCCGGTTCTTCTTCTTCAGTTGTATTACGCGGGTTCAACTCCCTTTCACTCAGTAACCAGCCTTTGTATGTGGTAGATGGAGTGATCATGGATAACTCATCACTGAATGAAACATCTTCCGGTGGTGCCACCAATGGTCTGGCATCTGACCGTCCGAACCGGGTGAGTGATTACCAGAACCGGATTGCGGATATTAACCCCAGTGATATTGAAAGTGTAACCGTGCTGAAAGGCCCTGAAGCCACCGCGCTTTATGGTAGCCAGGCCAGTTCCGGTGCCATCATCATCACCACCCGCAAAGCCAAAACCAATAAACTGGCCATCCAGTATGACAATAGCTTCCGGATCCAGGAAGTAACCCGCTTCCCGGAAATCCAGAATACATATGGTGGTGGACTGAATGGTATTCCCAGCAGTTCCTTTAACCGTTTTGGAGCCGCCTACCCTGCCGGTACACAGTTTTATGACAATGTCGACAATTTCTTCCGTACCGGTTTTGCACAGACGCACAATATCGGTATGGATTTCGGAGTAGGTGAATCCAAATTCCGTGTATCAGGAAGTTTGTTCGATCAGAAAGGTGTTGTGCCTAACAACGACTTCAAACGTTACAATCTGCGTATTTCCAATACCACCAAATTCTGGAAAGGTAAAGCGGATATCACGCCTTCTTTTGCCTATATCAAAACAGAAAACAATAAAGTGCTCAGAAGCTCCGGCGGTTACCTGCTGAGTCTCCTGATCTGGCCGAATACCAATGATATCCGGAAATATGAGAATGACCTTTCCGGTGACAAACTGGACCTGTTTGATGGTACATCTGCCAACGGGGAATATGACAACCCGCTATGGAACGTGAACAATAACTTCGGTAAGGATGAATCTTCCCGTAAGACCTTTAGCCTTGGGGTGAATCTTAATCCCTGGAAATGGCTGACGATTTCCGGCCGTTTTGGATATGACACATATGACCAAAACGGATTTCTGTTCTTCCATCCCCAGTCTTTCTATGTAACTGCTTCAAGTGGTGGTACACTGGATAATTACTGGAGAAAGTATACCGGTTATAACCATACCATCACTGGTACCGTGAAAAAAGACCTGAACAAGAATTTCAGCCTGAGAGCGATGGGCGGAACCATGTGGCAGGATTATAAAACTGAAATGTTTGCGGTATACGGCACCAACCTGGTGGATTCAGTGGGTGGCATTGCCAATACAACCGGAAATGGTAAAATGTATAAAGGCGGAAACATCATTTCTGACAAAGATCTCGCGGCAGCCATGGGAAATTATATGGACAGTAACGTAACCCGTGCTTCCACCCGTTTACGCCTGAACCGGAATAAATTCGGCGAATGGAACTATGTGCAGACCCGCCAGATCGCCTACTTCGGTGAAGTAGCCCTGAGCTACAAAAACCTGGCCTTTATCAACTACACCCATCGTTTTGAACAAGCGTCCACGCTTCCGAAACAAAACAGGAAGTATAACTATCCCGGTGCCAGTATCAGTTTAATTGTCAGTGACCTGATTCCTGCCCTGAAGAAAGGCAATATCCTCAACTACTGGAAATTAAGGACTTCCCGTGCCACTACGGCCCGTCTGAACTCTCCTTATTCCACGCAGTCTGTATTCGTGGATAACCTGGCCAGTGGCGGTGGCTATTCATACGGATTCTTCAACAACAATGCAGAACTCGAGCCTGAAAAACAAAATACCCAGGAACTCGGTACAGAGTTCAGACTGTTCAACAGCCGCCTGAGTGTTGATTTCACCTATTATAATACCCTGAACAAAGGCCAGATCATCGAGAACTTCCGCCTGAGTTATGGTACCGGTTTCGTATTGAATACCCAGAATGCCGGTTCTACCCGCAACAAGGGTATCGAGATCGTGCTGGACTATAGTGTAATAAAGAAAAAGGATTTCACCTGGGATATGCGTTTCAACTTCAACCGCATGCGTAACAAAGTGGTTGGATTGCCGAAATCCGTATCTGAATACTATATCGCTGATACCTGGCTCTATACAGCCCGTGGCGGACTTAAACTTGGCGGACCTACCACTTCTATCACCGGTAGTACTTATTCCCGTAATGCCGCTGGTCAGATCCTGATCAACCCGGCTAACGGCTTCCCCATCACCAACTCTGCCTTTAGTGTGATCGGTGATCGTAATCCGGATTTCACCACCGGTTGGAATAACAGCTTCCGTTACAAGAACTGGAAACTGAATATGCTTTGGGACCTGAAAGTAGGTGGCGATATCTTCAATGGTACCAGCCGCTTCATGACCGTTACCGGTCTGAGCACCCGTACACTTGACCGTTATACTCCCCGTGTGGTGGAAGGTGTGTTGAATGATGGCTTACAAAATTCAGCAACACCCACTGCCAATACCATTGCAGTAGTACCGGCTTATAACTATACCTTCTATACACTGCCCGATGAAGAGTTTATTGAAAGAGACGTGAACTATTTCCGGCTCCGTGATATCACGCTTAGTTATACATTCAATAAAAATCTGATCCGCGGACTGAAAAACCTGAGTGCGTTTGTAACAGGTAATGACCTGATCCTCCTGACTAATTACAGCGGTTCTGACCCGGCTGTAAACGGTAATACTGCAGGTGGTCGTGGTGTGGGTGCCTTTGGTTTCGACTATGGTACACTCGCCAGCCCTATGCAGATCAACTTTGGTATCAGAGCGTCCTTCTAACAAACAAAAATTATTGAATTATGAAAAAGTCAATTAATAAATTCATACTTACGGTTTCCGGCGGAGCACTGCTCCTGCTGGGTTCCTGCAGCAAGAAAATTGATGAGGCTTTCGCTAACCCGAATGCCCAGATCAAACAACCGATCGAAACGCTGTTACCCGGTATCATTTCCAATATGGCCATTCAGCACTCGGCCAATGGCACCCTGTACGGCCCTCAGAATGATGGCTTGTATATAGGCCGTTTCATCCAGAACTGGGCCACAGTTACTACTGGTAATCAGTACGACCAGATGGGTGATAACTTTATCAACTCCAGCGATGTAATGGGCAGTATCTGGGCCATGCATTACTATGGAATGGGTGCCAATCTGAAACGGATGGTTGAGTGGGGAACCGAAGAAAAGAAATGGGACTATGTAGGTGTAGGACAGGCGATTCGTGCCTGGGGCTGGCTGACACTGACGGATATTCACGATGATGTGATCCTCTACGAAGCCTTCAACCCTGAACAACTGGTTTTTAAATACGATCCCCAGTCTGAAGTATATGAGGAAATCAAACGCCTTTGCAAAGCTTCTCTTGAAAACCTGTCTAAAACAGGTGATGGAGTAAGCCAGACCAACCTGGCACTGGGAGATGCATATATGAACAATGGCGATGTAAACAAGTGGAAAAAATTTGTTTACGGTGTTTTGGCCAGAACCTATAACCGGATTACCAATAAGACCGGATTATACCAGCCTGATTCAGTTATTTACTACTGTGATCTTGCCATGCAGACCAATGCAGAGAACACATCACTGAAATGGTCCAATGCCGGTGGTGTGGGTACTTACAGTTACTGGTCCCCTTTCCGTGGTAATATCGGCACTTTACGTCAGACCAAGTTTATGGCCGACCTGATGCAGGGTGTAAATACACAGTTCCCGACCAACAGTCAGGATCCCCGTGCCTGGTATATCATCCGTGAAAATGCCAACGGAACGTTCAAAGGAACCCGCCCCAACAAAGGTACAGACGGATTGGCCGTTGCCGACCAGCCAGCAAACTTCTGGGGAGGTGCCTATGGGTCAACGACTGCTCCTTCCAGTGATGCCAACTGCCGTTATATTTTCAGGAATGCACCGGTATTCCCGATCATCACTGCCAGTGAGATCCAGTTTATCAAAGCTGAGGCTTTATTGAGAAAAGGTGGTAATAATGCTGCGGCCCTGGCTGCCTACAAAAAAGGAATCGAACTTCATTTTGCCCAGTTAAGGTCCGATTATGAAGCCACCGTTCCTGCAGCGAATAAGATCAGTGATGCCTCCAGGGATGCCTTCCTGGCCAATCCGCTGGTAGTTCCTGCTGCAGCCAACCTGACCCTCTCCCATATCATGATGCAGAAATATGTTGCCATGTTTGGTTGGGGCGTAGTGGAAACCTGGGTGGATATGCGCCGCTATCACTATACTGACCTGGATCCGGTTACCGGCCAGCAGGTATACCGCGAGTTTGCACCGCCTACAGGAACCGATCTGTACAGCCGTAACAATGGTAAATGGATCTATCGTCATCGTCCGCGTTATAATTCAGAATACCTGTATAATGTTGACGAGCTGAACCGCCTGGGTGCATTTGCCACTGATTATATTACCAAAGAATGCTGGTTCTCCAAACCATAACTAATCACCGAAAACAGCACAATCATGAAATCAATGAATAAAATAATTCTCGGAGCCACCGGCCTGCTGATGACGGGAATAGCCTTGGTATCCTGTTCCAAGAGTTTTGACTCCAAAATAAACGCTACTTTAGGCAATGAAAAAAGCAGTAATGTGCAGTTTTTCGTAGCCACAGTTGGTGCAGCCCGTAACTACATTTATGTGGATTCAAAACCCATGAATGGTGCTGGTCTTGCGGCCGGCGCTCTGTTCCCCAGTGCAGGATTTGGCTTCAGCGTACCCACCGGTATGCGCTCTTTCCTGATCAGGGATACGCTGACCGCTACCACCCAACCTCAGATATCCTTTGCTCAGAATATGGAAATCGGTAAGAGCTATACTGTATTCTCTTATGATACACTGAATGCAGCCAAACAAAAAACAGTGGAAACGCCCATTGTGATTCCGGCTGACACCACCTGTCGTTTGCGGTTTGCGAATTTTATCTACAACCCGAATGCAATTCCGGCGGTGGATGTATTTTCTTTTAACCGGAATACCAACCTGTTTACGAATGTTGCAGTAACAGATGTGACCAGTTTTGTACCGTATCCTTCAGCACTGCTGACAGATACGCTGTATATCCGGCCTACCGGAAATACAACAACTAACCTGGTTAAAGTCACCCTGACCGGCGGTCTGACTCAAAAAAGGAGTTATACCCTGGTCTATCGCGGATCGGACAGAGGCACAAGACTCGCCACCCTGATCGCGAATTATTAAGCACGACTATTCCATTTATAAAAAAGAGGCTATCTGAAAAGACAGCCTCTTTTTTTATGTATCAGCTCACAGGTATACCTTTCCCGGATGAATCAGGCAAAGAACAGGTATGCAATGGATATCGCCGTAATGATTCCTACCAGGTCAGCCAGCAACATGGTACTGACCGCATAACGGGTATTTTTAATCCCTACCGCGCCAAAATAAACGGCGATAATATAAAAAGTCGTATCGGATGATCCCCGGAATACGGAGGCCAGGTTACCGGCAAAGGAATCCACCCCCTGCGCATTTAAGGTATCAATCATCATGGCCCTTGCCCCACTCCCGCTGAGTGGTTTGATGATCGCTGTAGGCAAGGCATCCACCACCCGGGTATCTCCTCCAAACCAGACAAACAATGATTTCAGTGCATCCATTACATATTCAAATGCCCCGCTATTGCGCAACAGACTGATCGCAACCAGCAATCCCACGAGATACGGTATGATCCTTACTGCTGTTTCAAAACCACCCTTGGCGCCATCCACAAATGAATCAAAAACGGGCGTTTTCTTATAGACGGCCCCGGCCAGGATCAGCAGGAAAATCAGCAGGATAATCCCATTACTCAGACTGGTCGAAAATAACTGGACCCCTTTTGCATCCATCGTACGTATATACAGAATAATGGCCATAATGGCCGCCGTAATACCCAATACCCAGAACAGAATTACCGGTTGAAATAAACGGATCCGCTGACGGATGGATACAATGGTCATGGCCGCAATGGTAGCCGCGAATGTGGCAATCATACAGGGAATAAAAATATCAGTAGGATGGGCAGATCTCAAGGCCACCCGGTCAGCAATAATTATGGTGGGGATCAATGTAAGCCCTGAAGCATGCAGGCACAAAAACATCAGCTGCGCATTGGTGGCCTTGCTTTTATCCGGATTCAGCTCCTGCAGGCTCTCCATCGCCTTTATTCCAAACGGGGTGGCGGCATTATCCAGCCCCAGCAGATTGGCCGAAAAATTCATCACCATATGTCCCATCGACGGATGCTCCCGGGGCACTTCCGGAAAAATCCGGGAGAAAAACGGACCAATGATCCTGGACAGAAATCGGATCCCCCCTGCCCGTTCAGCAATATTCATAAAACCAAGGAACAAGGCCATGATACCAATCAGGCTGATGCAGAGCTGTACCGCATCTTTTGTTGTCTCAAACACCCCATTGGCCGGCAGCAACCTGAATACCCGGTACGAACCATCGCCACTCTTCACCACTTTTTCCTTTCCCCATACTGCTGTTTTCTGTACCAGCAACTGGTTATGAACAAAAGCCGGAACGTTGGCTGAATCCAATAAGCGCGTGGATACAGTGTCCGTGTTCTTACCCGTTGCCAGATGACTGAATAACTGTTCCTGTCCGGGTTCCATTAGAAAACGACCACCCGCCACCAGCAAGGCAATTACGATAAAAGCGGTCCAGATTCTGCTTAAAGCCATGTTTAACCAGTTAGTAGTTAGAAGTTAGTAGTTCGTAGTCAATACAGTTCATTTACAACCGATTGCTAACAAATCGTTTATGACAGGATGAAGATAATGAGATTTAGCGGCTTTAGGAGGAGGCCATGATGAAGAATTAAGCTATCTTTGCACACTTTTTGAAAAGTCGGTTTATCGGGGTCTTCCCCGCCTACTAACTACAAACTTCTAACTACTAACTAATATGGCATTACAGGCAGGTATCGTCGGTCTCCCAAACGTTGGCAAATCAACCTTATTTAATGCAGTAAGCAATAGCGCCAAAGCACAGGCCAGCAATTATCGTTTCTGCACCATTGACCCCAATGTGGGACTGGTGGATGTACCCGATCCCCGGTTGAATAAACTGGCGGAACTGGTACTGCCCAACCGTACGGTTCCCACCCAGATCGAGATCGTGGACATCGCCGGACTGGTGCGTGGTGCCAGTAAAGGGGAAGGATTGGGCAATAAATTCCTCGGGAATATCCGGGAAGTAGATGCCATCATCCATGTGATCCGTTGTTTTGAAGACGAGAATATCCTTCGTGATGAAGGCGCCATCAACCCGATCAGTGATAAAGAAATCATCGATACTGAGCTGCAGCTGAAAGACCTGGAAAGCGTGGACAAAAAAATTCAGCGCAATGAGAAACTCGCCAAATCGGATCCTAAACTGAAAGCTGAACTGGAAGTTTTGAATTTATGCAAATCCCATCTCGAAAAAGGGAAAAGCATTCGTGAACTGGATCTTTCCAAAGAAGACCGCAGTGCTATTGCTGATCTTTTCCTGCTTACCGAAAAGCCGGTGCTCTATGTGGCCAACGTGGACGAAGCCTCCATGCATACCGGTAACAAATTCTCTGATGCGCTGAAAGAAGCCGTCAAGGATGAAAAAGCGGAAGTGATCGTGATGAACAATAATATTGAAGCACAGATCTCCGAAATGGAAAATCCGGAAGACAAGCAGCTCTTCATGGAAGAATATAAAATGGAAGAACCGGCTCTCGATCGCCTGATCCACTCCGCATACCGTTTGCTGAATCTGTATACTTACTTCACCGCCGGTGTACAGGAAGTACGTGCCTGGACCATTCACCAGGGCTGGAGAGCCCCGCAGGCCGCCAGCGTGATCCACACCGATTTTGAAAAAGGATTCATCAAGGCCGAAGTAATCGGGTACGATGATTTTATCAACTACGGTTCTGAAGCCGCCTGCCGCGAAGCCGGTCGCTTACGGATTGAAGGAAAGGAATACATTGTGAAGGATGGAGATGTGATGCATTTTAGGTTTAATGTGTAAAGGCGGGCCCCCTAAATCCCCCAAAGGGGGACTTCAGACTCCGATATTAGTAAAGTTAATTACTATTTGGCTTTGCGTATTTATGTCCCGCAAAGCCAAAAAGACTTTTCCTTAATCGGAGTGTCTTTTAAATCTTAGCGGGAAATCTTACGCAAGACTTAGGAAAAGGAAAGTCAAAACTTTTCGAGTCTTCGAAGTCCCCCTTCGGGGGACCTGCCTGCCGGACAGGCAGGTTTAGGGGGCCTTAGAACAACGCCGTTACCCCTGCCCTCCCCAGATGCACCGTTCTCGCCGCACCGGATTTACGCCCGTCATAATTAAACGTAAGCTCGAGGTTATTGACCAGCCGTTTATTGAAGCCGATCGTCCACAGATAGTTACTGCCGGGCAATAAGCCATCCAGCATAATATAGCTGACAGTGGTATTGGCTACCGCATTATAGGAAATATTATTGACGGTGAATTTTGCGGTAACCGAACTGCGTTGAAGAATATTATACCGCGATTCCAGGTTGATCGAATGAGAAGTGGATTTCTCCCCGCCATATGCTGGTTTATTCTTTTTCCGGTCAAACTTATACGCCGATTTGATATTGAACTTTGTACCCCTGATAAAGATCAGGGTGGGCTCCGCATTGAACAAAGACAATTCGTAATTCCGGTTAGCAAAGGATGGTGTATACAGGGCATTGATCCCCATCCGGCTGCTCATCGTCAATGCCAGTTTCCGGTTGATATTCCACCGCCACTTTGCAGTCCAGTCATTGATCTTACGACTCTCATAGCCATAGGTCAGCAGGGATTTTCCGGTGTTCCGGAAATTGGTCAGATCAATCCCCCATTTACTGCTGAAACGGTTAAAGGCAAGCGTATTCAAAATACTTGTACTCAGCGTAATCAAAGCGGTATCACTTACCCCATATTTAAACGGATTGAATTCAAAGGAACCGGAAGCTACCGATTTCTTAGTGGTCTGGAATGAACTGAGCAGGTTCAGTTTGGAAACAAACTTTTTCATTCCCTTCATCTTCGGATCATTCAGCAATACCCGGGGATTCAGATCAAGCCGGTAATTAAACGTGGTATAATTGGCCTTGATAAAATCATTGGTCGGGGTGAATACCCGTATAAACCGTGCCTGATCCGCAAATGCCGCCAGTTCAAATTCATTCAGTTGCTGGATATTGTCACTGTTGTAATCATTCCATGCATACTGTCCGGTTCCGGCGGGCACTTCAAGGTAGGCGAAATCGCGGCGTTGCTCCTGCCCTGCACCCACTTCATACAACACATTCCCGGTCAGCAATCCTTTCCATTCATTCATCACATACTCTGCCCTGCCCAGTATGGTTTCATCTTCTTTCTGTGTGGAAACCGTATTGTTCAGCACTTTCAGTTTACGGAAAGTGGCATTCAGGTAAAACTGCCGTTTGGCATTTCCTTCCAGCATAGTCTGCAGATTCAGGTTCAGACTCCGGTCTCCCCGTACAAAGTCTTTACCCACGGCATACTTATCAGCACGGGTAAAAAAGGTCACGGCATATTTGTCTTTCCGGCTTTCATCGGATTTCAGATAAGCGGAATACACATCAAAATAAAAAGAACCGGGGGTCAGTGTATCTGTCAGTTTATAGGTTGTATTACTTTTCTCCAGCGAGTAATTAAACCCGGCCCGCCAGTTATTGAGTTTTTTCAACTCCTTACTCAGATCAATGGTCGGACGGAGAAAACGTCCTTTATTCTGATCATAATCAAACCCGGTTACCACCAGCTGATTATTAAACCGCCAGCCTTTCCAGTCTGCTGCGTGTTTAACCTGGTGCTGAAGCCCTTTGTAAGCATCACTGCGGTTGTAATGAATCAGCTGATAATTTACCGAATGTGCTTTCTTATCCCGGAGGCCCAACCCTGCTTTTATAATATTTTCATCCACGGCCTTGGGTACCGATTGCAACTGCAATCCCCAGTCACGGGTGAATTCCACATTCCGCAGTCTTTCGAGCGGATTGAATTTTTGCTGGACATATTCATAATCCAGGCTGCTGGTCAGATCCAGCTCTTTGGCCGCTTTCAATCTTTTAGTATTCGAGAGTTGCACCTTGGAAGCCCATCCACGGTCGTCACCATTATCTTTTGAAGAAAAGGTATTGACATCGTTATTGCTGGTGGCAATCTCGGCTTTTAACAAGGTGTTTTTACCCGGAGCATAGTCCACTCCCAGGTTCAGTATCTGTTGTCGTTTCGGTGCCACAATGATCTGAACGGGTTCATACCGGCCTTGTTTCTGTCCGGCAATGGGTGCGACATATTTGTACACTTTCCCGTTCGCCCCGTTAAAATCCGGCAGGTAGTCCCCGTTACCCTGTTCCAGGTCAATAAAGGAAAGACTGTATTTTGCCAGCAGCGGATCATTCGAATACCGGTAAAATGAATCGGTACCGGCATACAGTTTTTCATACAGGATCTTATCGGCTGCAAATGTGTCAATCAATGCAGTTGGATAGTAGGCTTTTTGTGTGCTGTCACCCAGGTCAGCCAGGAACTGTTTCTGCCGGGTATCCAGGATCTGGTTGATCTGTGAATTACGCGAATCGGCATTATTAAAGGCCCCGAGCCGGAGCTTCCATTTCTGATTGATCTCAAACTCCTGTGACAGGTAAAGATTCGTATTCAGGTAATTCCGTTCCGCATACTCAAATTCCACCTGGATACGGCTGTCCTTGGTGATCATACGTTTAGGTGTAAACGAAATTTCTGCGGTGTTGTAATTGATCACATAATCCTGGTCTTCGCCCCGCTGTAACAACTGCCCGTCATAATAAACTCTTTCGGTATTGGCAAGCACCACAAAGAAGAGTTCATTATTGGGCCCCTTCAGCCGGTAAGGTCCCTGGTTGCCTTCCTGTGCGTCGAGTAACTGACGGGTGAACTTACCCTTCGCCACCGAACCGCTGACCAGGGTTTTAGATTGAATGTTCTTTGATATCCGTTGCTGGTTCTGAAAAGCGACTCCCTGCATCCGTTTATAAAAATTCAGGAAATAGGCCTGGTTCTGCCGGATGTCAATGTCGCCCAGGTTGAGTTGCCAGCCTTTTTTCTTAAACTGCAGATAGACCTGATCAAACTCGTTTAATTGCTGGGTATTCCCATCCGGTTGTATGGGTATATTGTTATCCGTAATGGCTGCCTGTATCTCGATACTGTCGCCCAGCATCCCGCTGAGTTGCAGATTCAGGGAAGAATTGACCACCGCATCCTGCCGGTTACCAAATCCGATCTGCCGCCCGAGACTTCCCTCGGCTTTTAAGGAACCAAAATCAAACACGCCCCGTTGTTCATTGGATAATCCCCGGTTGAATTCAAAAGGCTTTACATAGAAATTGTTCATCACACTATCATAGTTCAGTCTTTTCGTCACCCGGTTCAGTTTGTAATTAAACACCCGGTAGGTTAATGTAACTGAGTCCATCGCCGGCTTATTGATCCAGTATAAAACCGCATTTACCGGATCGAGCCGGTAAGCTGTAGCCGGAATCCGGGAAACCAAAAGGGTGCCGGGTACGATACTTAGTGTATCCAGGAGCAGACTGTCTGACCCGGTTTTGAACGACTTAACACGCAGATTGGAGCCGGGTAAAACGGGGTCAGGCAACTGTGAATTGCCCCAGAATGAAGACAATACGAATAGTAAAAAAAGATATGGTTTTCCAAATTGCTTCAAAAGCAGCAGTTTAACTCAAAAGCGTAAAAACGGATGATTTTATTGTACGGCTTCAACTCTTATTGTAAAACTACTTAATTTTGATAATCAATCAGATAAGTATGGCCAAGCTCCCTGTGAGGTGGACAAATTCCGGCTTTTCCCTCTTGTTGGCCCTGCTGAGCCCTTTGTGGCTGTTTGCCCAAACAGATGCTCACTGGTATTTTGGAAGAAAAGCGGCCCTGAATTTCAATGTAAACGGAAATCAGTCCGGGCCCGCCGTTTTATCCAACAATGTAATGGTTACACCCGAAGCATCAGCCACCATTTCTGACAATAACGGAAACCTTCTTTTTTATACCAATGGGGTCGTAGTCTACAACCGGAATCACCAGATCATGGCCAATGGGGATGGATTGAATGGCGATGCATCGGCCTGCCAGATTGCGGTAGTTCCGTTACCAGGCAGCGATAAACTCTTTTATATTTTTACCACGGATGCCTTTGAAAATGACTTCCTGAGTGGTTATTATTACTCCGTTGTCGATATGTCCGGAGATGGCGGACTTGGGGATGTGGTGAGTAAAAATAACCGGTTATGGGCTTCCGGCTCCGAACGAATCACGGCGATCCGTCATGCCAACGGTACAGATGTATGGATCATCACCAATGATCTTAACTCCAATATTTTCAGGGCCTGGCTGATGACCTGCAATGGATTTACAGCCACCAACCCTGTCGTTTCTGTCATAGGTGCAATTATGAATCAGAACCCGTTGATGAATGTAGGTGTCATGAAAGGTAGTCCGGATGGACGCTTTCTCTGCCAGACACATTTCCCATTTACGGATGCGAATGCGGGTGCCCCCAATTTTGCGCAGCTTTTTGATTTTGATAATGCAAGCGGGGTTATCAGTAATGTCCGGCGGATCAGTTTCCCTTCCACCCATTATAATCACTGTGAATTCTCTCCTGATTCAAAGCAATTATACCTGACCCGGAAAAATAATAAGCAGGTGGATCAGCTGGATATCAGTTTACCAACGCTGACGGATATCCTGAATTCCCGGCTGAGCTTTCCGACCTCCAATGCGTTTTATGATATCCAGCTGGCGATGGATGAACGGATTTATCTGACCCAGGGAAGCCTGATGCTGGGCCGGATTAACTTTCCCAACGAACGGGGTGCCGCCTGCGATTTCCAGCAAAATGTCATCAACCTGAGTCCGGGAACAGTATCGGTTGGATTGCCTTCACATATCAATGATATTGTTGGTGCCAATAACCAGGGAAACGGATTCAGCTATACGGTTCTGGACAGTTGCAGGGGTCGTGTTCAGTTCAATGCCAGCACTACTCTAGCCGGTTCAATTACCTGGCTGTGGGAGTTTGGCGATAACACCACTTCAGATTTGCAGGATCCCCAGCATATATTTTCTAATCCCAATGACGCCTATACCGTAAAACTGACCATTACTGCCGCTGGTTCCTGTGGTAAAATTGTCCGTTCCCGTATTATCAGGCCGGCCGGTTCCAGTAAACCCATTGCAGATTTCACCCACCAGTTTGTATGTGATTCCAACTATATCCGGTTTACCAATACCAGTATTGATACAGCAGCCCCGGGTATCGGCTTTAGCTGGGACTTCGGAGATGGACAATCTTCCAACCTGTCCAACCCGGTCCACAATTACCTGCTGGATGGGAATTATATAGTTAAACTCAGGATCAATACCGGGAATCCCTGTAAAAATGATTCAGTCAGTTTCCCGGTCAGTTTCAGCCGTTTTAGTATCAGTATTTCTCCTGACCAGACGATTAACTACGGACAGACTGTTTCCCTTACGACCAGTGATCCGGCAGACAGCTATACATGGACGCCTGGAAAATGGCTCAGCGACAGCAGTATCCGCAACCCGGTAGCCCTGCCCTACGAGTCTATTTCCTATACCCTGATCGCGAAAAAGAATAACTGTACGGCAAAAGATACTGTGAATATTACCGTGATCCAGAATGATTTCCTGTTTGTACCAACCGGGTTTACGCCGAACAGTGATGGAAAGAATGACCTGATTATGCCCCTCATCAATGGACGGTTTACCCTTAAGGAGTTCAGTATTTATAACCGGTATGGGGAACGGGTCTATACCACGGCCAGTCGTGGCGAAGGTTGGGATGGCCGGATCAGGGGTGTTTTACAAACCTCCGGCGTTTATATCTGGGTGCTGAATGCACTGAACCCGGATGGCAGCCCCCTTAACCAAAAGGGGACATTAACGCTTATCCGCTGATAGCAGATCACTATGAGAAAGGTATTTACTATACTCATCCCTGCCCTCTTCCAGGTGCAGTTTAGCATGGCCCAGCCACCTGCAATAGCGGTGCTTAAACCGGTCAGTTATAACCGGCTGATTACCGCTGGTCCTTCCCTCCCGCTGGCTCAGTTTGGTGAAACACATTGGGCGGGAATAACGGCAATCTATATCCGTAAAAAAGAACGGTTCAACCAACAGGTACCTTATAACCGGAAAAAAACAGGATGGATAACGGCCGCATCTTTTTCTCATTTTGCAGGAAAAAAAGAAAGGATAAACCAGTCTGCATTCCGTTACAGCCATTACAGCCTGCTCAGTCTGCAGGGAGGTATGGCCTGGTACGCCCTTCCGAAAATAAATTTTTTACTGCACGCAGGACCCGGACTCGGCTATTATAATCAGTCCTTGCGGTTTTCAGTGACCGGTCAGTTGCTGGGAACTTACCTGATCGGTCCTAAAACAATCATCACCCCCGGATGCGCTTTAATAAAGCAACCCGGGAGTGATGCATTATGGTTCACCAGCCTGCAGCTGGGCATTTTATTCTGATATTTTTATTCGGTGATCCCTTCCAGGGCCATCAGAAAAGCATACTGAAGGGCCACTTCTTTGAGGTAATCAAAACGACCAGATGCGCCGCCATGTCCTGCTTCCATGCTTGTTTTAAACAGCAACAGGTTCTTATCCGTTTTCATCACCCGTAAACGTGCCACCCATTTGGCCGGCTCGAAATATTGCACCTGGCTGTCATGCAGGCCGGTGGTCACGAGCAGGTTGGGGTAATTCTTCTTCTCCACATTGTCATAGGGAGAATAGGATTTCATATAGAGATAAGCTTCTTTATTGGCCGGATTGCCCCATTCATCATATTCATTCGTCGTTAAAGGGATCGTAGGATCCGACATGGTCGTGATCACATCCACAAACGGCACTTCCGCAATCACCCCGTTCCAGAGATCCGGCGCCATATTTACAATCGCCCCCATCAGCAACCCGCCGGCGCTGCCACCCATGGCATACAGATGCCCTTTGGAGGTATACTTCTCTTTGATCAGGGCTTCGCCGCAATCGATGAAATCAGTAAAGGAATTTTTCTTCTTCATCAGCTTGCCATCTTCATACCACTGACGGCCCATTTCCTGTCCGCCCCGGATATGCGCTATGGCATATACAAAACCCCGGTTGAGCAGACTGAGCTGACTACTGTTAAATCCGGCATCCGTGCTGTAGCCATAAGAGCCATATGAATATAATAAAAGCGGGGCTGATCCGTCCTTTGCTGTACCCTTTTTATAAACAATGGACACCGGCACTTTTGCCCCGTCACGGGCGGTAACAAAAATCCGTTCAGTGGTATAGTCATTCTTATCAAACCCACCGAGTACCGGCTGCTCTTTCATCAGTTTCTTTGACCGGGCATTCATATCATAGTCAAACACCGAATTAGGCGTGGTCAATGAAGTGTAATTGTACCGCAGGGTGGATGTATTAAATTCCGGGTTCCCGGAAACATAGGCCGTGTAAGCGGGTTCACCAAAATCAAGGTAGTGTTCTTTACCGGAGGCGGTTTCGCGGACCCTGATCTGCAGTAATCCATCTTTACGCTCGGTCATGACCCAATGATCTTTAAACAATTCTATATCCTCCAGCAATACATCTGCCCGGTGAGGGATTACCTCTTTCCAGTTCTCCACTGTTGTTTTATCAACGGGTGTTTCCATCAGCCGGAAATTCTTTGCCTCGAGGTTGGTCCGGATCAGGAATTTATCGCCCCAATGATCAAAGCTGCACAATACATCTTTCATACGGGGTTGAAAAACCCGGAACGGACTATCCGGTTCCGATGCTTTCAGAATCCGGTGTTCACTGGATAAAGTGGCACTGGAATAGATGACGATATACTCTTTTGACTTGGTCACATACACCCCGATATAATTGCTGGGGTCTTTCTCTTCATACACCGTCTGATCGGAGGAGGCCTGAGTACCAAGCTTATGTTTCCTGATCTTTTCAGACAAGAGGGTTACCTGATTATTAGCTGAATAAAAAAAGGTTTTATTATCCGATGCCCAGGCCACATATCCGGACGTGCCCGGAATTTCATCTTTGTAAATCTCACCGGTTTCAAGGTTCTTTACAAACAGCGTATACTGGCGGCGGGAGATATTATCCACGCCATAAGCCATCAGTTTATTATCCGGGCTCACGTTGAATCCATTGACAGAAAAATAGCCGGAGCCTTCTGCCATTTTATCCACGTCCAGCAGGATTTCCTCCGGTGCATCCATACTGCCTTTTTTCCGGCAATACTTGTAATACTGCTTGCCCTCATCGGTCCGGGAATAATAGTAATAACCGTTTTTCAATTGCGGGACAGACTCATCTTTTTCCTTGATCCGGCCTTTCATTTCGGTGAAAAGATTCTCCTGGAATTTCTTCGTACCCGCCATCATGGTATCGAGATAAGCGTTTTCCGCTTTCAGGTAATCCACTACTTTGCTACTATCAGGCCCCTTTTTAAAATAATCATTCATCCAATAGTATTCATCAGTACGACTATCGCCATGCGCCGTTAAAACAGTATCTTTTTTTTCAGCTACCGGGGCGGCAATCCCCTCCGGCCATT
>DAORKK010000052.1:0-18894 GCA_035439525.1 Chitinophagaceae bacterium | reverse complement strand
GGGGTATGAGATTATCGATAGTCATAATAGTAATAGTCAAATAAGGTGAAAATCCGTCATTCAGCCACTTCAATTTTAACGCCAAACGGACTGGCAAGATAACTATCGCAGGGGATTTGCTATCCACAGTTTATGCACAGTTTGACGGGGTAAAGTCGGATAAGTCCGCAAGTCAGAAAGCACGGGCTTTTACATAAAAAAACCGGTCTGCATACTGCAAACCGGTTCTCCTTTATTTCGTACTATCTCTTTATTAAAACCCCCTTTTCTCAGGTGGGGCTGTTGACTACTAACTACCGACTTCGAACTACTCCCCTATCCCTGCAAAGCCGCCGCTCCACTCACAATCTCCGTCAGCTCAGTGGTAATGGTTGCCTGACGGGCCCTGTTGTAGGAAATCTTCAGGGAACGCAGCATTTCGTTGGCATTTTCACTGGCCTTGTCCATAGCGGTCATACGGGCACCATGTTCAGAGGCATTGGAATCCAGTACGGCCTTGAACAGCTGGGTGTTCAGGATCTTCGGCATCAGCTCGGTGATCAGCAGCTCCTTGGAAGGATCATAAATGAAATCCGCTTTGGCCGCTCCGGCTTTACCTTCCACTTTGGGGATCGGCAGGAAACGCTCCACCACAAATTTCTGTGTGGCTGCATTTTTGAACTGACTGTATACCAGCTCCACTACGTCAAATTCCTTATTGATAAAAGCTGTACGGGCAGCCTGGGCGGCTTTCTGTACATTCTCAAAATTCAGGTGCAGGAAAATATCCCGGAAGGAATCGTTGGTTTTGTAATTGTTCTTTACAAAGAACTCCAGTCCTTTCTTACCTATACCCCATACGGTCAGGTTGCCTTTTTTATATTGCTCCGCGTATTTCTCAGCAATGGTCGCCTTGGTCATTTTGATCACGTTGGCATTGAATGCTCCGGCCAGACCGCGGTCACTGGTAATCACGATCATCAGGACTTTCTCCACCGGGCGTTCGGTCGCCAGGGCCATCCCTGTACCAGCTTCACTGTTGCTCACAATGTTGCTGAGCATTTCCTGCAGCTTCTGGGCATAAGGACGCATCTGGATGATCGCATCCTGTGCGCGGCGCAATTTAGCCGCACTTACCATCTTCATCGCTTTGGTGATCTGCTGCGTGCTCTGAACGGATTTGATCCGGTTACGTACCTCTTTTAACTGACCTGACATAGTTGATACTTAAATTGGCCGCAAAGGTAGGGTGCGGAAGGTAAAAATCCATGCTTCTTTTTAAAATTAAACCGCCCTGAAAACCATTCTGTTAATTACTTGTGCACCTCCTTTTCTGCCCAACCGGCAGTCTGGCTCCCGTTGAGGGTACAGAATGGCAAAAAATCAGTTAGTCTTTTAAGATAAATTCCCGGCGCAGGGAATACGAAACTGAAAGCTGGCCCGTCCTTCTTTCCCCCTTCTCCAGGGGTATTTCCCATTCACGGGACAACAGCAATTGTACAGGACCATTTACGAGGGTTTCCAGGTCGGATTGGCTGATGAGCAGCCGGCGGTCACGGATCGTATCCATCCGGTTAATTCCCTCACTGTAAAAGGCGGTATCGGTGGCAATAACCCGGACATAATCCTCTTTCTGTACGCCCCCTAACCTTAAAATCAGGTCCTGTCTGGAAACACTATCGCCCGGCTCTTCCTCCAGTAACATGGGGAAAAAATCGAAAGATTGTTCATGTATAGTCTGATCCCCTTGCTTTAACAACAGGGTATGTTTACCCTGGAAAGAGTCGATGGCCAGGTGCGTTTCATAAAATCCGCCCGTACGTTTTGAACTATCCGCTTCCAGGGGACTATTGTCCAGCAAAACAGTTGTACCCGGCGGCAACATGAATGCGTCTCCCTCTTCTTCATCCCGGAATCTAACTAAGACAGTCAGTTTATCATTTCCCTCTTCCGCGGTGATCCGGTAATCCAGGTAAAGTTCCTCCGGATTGGAAATCGCCACGGCTTTCCGGTCCTTTCCACTACAGGAAAGGAGGAAAACAAGGGAAAAAAGAGAGGAAAACCGGATAAAAAGTCGGAACATGGAAAAAAAGGGTTTTAAATAAGTAGGCAAGATAGTACAAGGTGTTAAAACCCCGGAAATTGTAGCAGTATTTAACAGGAGTAAAGGGGCAAGATTCAGGGTTGCGGGGAATATAAACTCCCAAGGAAGACTTATCTTTGGCGCCCTGTCAAAATGGCTTCTTTTTTTTTGTAGCACCGTTTTTGACAACCCAAAACACTAACAATCAATAATATTTTAATAGTACAACCATGCTTGGTTTCATTCAGAAAATTTTTGGCGGCAGCAAGTCTGAAAAAGACGTAAAAAAGATTGAACCCTATGTTGCCAAAATCAACCAGTTTTTTTCTTCCTATCAATCGCTCAGTAATGACCAGCTGCGTGGTAAAACACAGGAGTTCAGGGGTCGTATCAAAGAACACCTGACCGCTATCGATGCTGAAATCGCTGAAAAAAATGCGGCCGCTGAAGCCCTGCCCTTCAATGATCTGCTGGGCAAGGATGCGGTATACCAGGAAGTGGATAAACTGAAAAAAGACCGGGACAAAAAGATTGAAGAGATACTCGAGCAGATTTTACCCGAAGCTTTTGCAGTGGTAAAAGAAACGGCCCGCCGTTTTAAAGAAAATACAGAACTCGTCTCCACGGCCACCGATATGGACCGTGACCTGAGTGTAAAAAAAGACTATGTAACCATTGATGGAGATAAATCCATTTTCAAAAATACCTGGACGGCCGCCGGTGGCCAGGTCACCTGGAACATGGTACACTATGATGTACAGCTGATTGGTGGTATTGTACTGCACCAGGGAAAGATTGCGGAGATGGCAACGGGTGAAGGTAAAACCCTCGTATCCACCCTGCCCTCTTACCTCAATGCGCTTCCCGGCGAAGGGGTGCATATAGTTACGGTGAATGATTACCTGGCCCGTCGTGACCAGGAATGGAATGGCACCATTTTCGAATGGCTGGGCATTACTGTTGACTGTATCGACAAACACCAGCCCAACAGTGAAGAAAGAAGAAAAGCCTATCTCGCCGATATTACATATGGCACGAACAACGAATTTGGTTTTGACTATCTCCGTGACAACATGGTGCACACCCCCGAAGAAATGGTACAGCGGAAACACCATTACGCCATGGTGGATGAGGTGGACTCTGTATTGATTGATGATGCCCGTACCCCCCTGATCATCTCCGGTCCGGTACCGAGAGGAGAAGATCAGCAGTTTCATATCCACAAGCCCCGTATTCAGCAACTGGTACAGGAGCAGGAGCGTATCGTTCGTAACGCGCTCAATGAAGCGAAAAAACGATTTGCGGAAGGGGACGATGATCCGAAAGGCGGCGGACTTCATTTGTTCCGTGCTTTCCGGGGTTTACCGAAATACAGTCCGGTGATCAAATTCCTGAGCGAACCCGGCGTAAAAGTGAAAATGCAGAAAGCGGAAAATTTTTACCTGCAGGATCAGATGCGTAACATGCATATTGTGGATGAAGAACTGCTATTCCACATTGACGAAAAAAACAAATCCGTTGAACTGACCGATAAAGGGCTGGCCATGATCACCCGCACCGGTGAAGATCCGGAGTTCTTTGTATTACCGGATATCGGGGTGAAACTGGCAGAAGTGGAGAAAAACGGGGTGAATGCCGAGGAAAAACTTCAACTGAAGGAATCCATTCTCAATGATTATGCACAGAAGGCCGACCGTATCCATACAGTTCAGCAATTACTGAAAGCCTATACACTTTTCCAGATCGATGTGGAATATATCATTGACAACGGTGCGATTAAGATCGTAGATGAGCAAACCGGCCGTGTGCTGGATGGCCGACGTTATTCAGACGGTTTACACCAGGCGATTGAAGCAAAAGAGAATGTAAAGATTGAAGCAGCCACCCAGACCTATGCGACGATCACGCTGCAGAACTATTTCAGGATGTATCACAAACTCGGGGGGATGACCGGTACGGCCGAAACAGAAGCCGCTGAGTTGTGGAGCATTTACAAACTGGATGTGGTGAGTATTCCGACCAATATCAAAATGATCCGTGACGACAAACAGGATCTCGTATTCAAGACCAAACGGGAGAAATATAAATCCGTGATCGATGAGATCGAAGTCCTCCGCAATGCCGGGCGGCCCTGTCTCGTGGGTACCACGTCGGTGGAAGTCAGCGAACTGCTGAGCCGGATGCTGCAGCAGAAAAAAATCCCCCACAATGTACTGAACGCAAAACAACACGCCCGTGAAGCACAGGTGGTGGCCGAAGCCGGTTTGCCCGGTGCCGTTACCATTGCCACCAACATGGCGGGTCGTGGTACGGATATCAAACTCGGCACGGGGGTGAAAGAAGCAGGCGGATTGGCCATCATTGGTACGGAACGTCACGAAAGCCGGCGGGTTGACCGTCAGCTCCGCGGTCGTGCCGGTCGCCAGGGTGACCCCGGTTCTTCCCAGTTTTATGTATCCCTCGAAGATGACCTGATGCGGATGTTCGGCAGTGAGCGGATCGCTTCGCTGATGGATAAACTCGGCTATAAAGAAGGTGATGTGATCCAGCACAGCATGATCAGCAACAGCATCCAGCGGGCCCAGAAAAAAGTAGAGGAAAACAACTTCGGTATCCGTAAACGACTGCTTGAATATGATGACGTGATGAACATGCAACGGAATGCGGTGTACAAAAGAAGAAATCACGCCTTGTTCGGAGAACGCCTGGCACTGGATATAGATACCTCCTTCTCTGCGATGGCTGAAGGCCTGGTCAGTTCCTTCCGCGAACAGGAAGACTTCGAAGGATTCCGGATGTCCTGTATCGTCAATTTCGGCCTGGATACCCGAATCAATGAAGAAGAATTCAAGAAAGGTGACATCAACAAGCTGATCGATCAGTTGTACACGGAAGCTACGGAGACCTATAACCAGCATAAAGAAGAAATCCAGAAAAATGCGATTCCGGTTTTCAAAAATATCCGCCACACACAGGGCAGCCATATCGAAAATGTGGTAGTGCCATTTACAGACGGACGCAAATCCCTGAATGTACTTACCAACCTGGATAAGACGGTATCCACGCAGGGTGCAGAACTGACCAACTCGCTGGAGAAAAGCATCACCCTGGCTGTAATTGATGATGCCTGGAAAGAGCACCTGCGGGCTATGGATGACCTGAAACAAAGTGTGCAAACGGCCTACCTGGAACAGAAGGATCCGTTAGTTATTTATAAAATGGAAGCGTATAACCAGTTCCGGAATATGAATGCCGATGTGAACAAGGATATTGTTTCCTTCCTGAGTCATGCTTCATTGCCCGTACAGGAAGAAAATGCCCAACTGAAAGAAGGCCGGCAGGAAAAAACAGACATGAGCCGGATGAAGGCCAATAAAGAAGAAGTGGATGCCGCCGGAGAGGATTATGCTGCTAACGAAAAAGACAAACCCGTTCCCGTAACGGTAGGTCCTAAGATCGGCCGCAATGATCCCTGCCCCTGCGGAAGTGGCAAGAAGTATAAGCAATGCCACGGAAGGGAAGCCTAAACAAGAAGTAGTTTTTATAAGTAGACCGGTTAAAAGCCGGTCTTTTTTTTGCTTAGCATTTTTACTAAATACAAGGTATGAGGTACGAGCTACGAGGTACGAGGTACGAGTTACGAGGTACGAGGTACGAGGTACGAGTTACGAGGTACGAGGTACGAGGTACGAGTTACGAGGTACGAGTTACGAGGTACGAGTTACGAGGTACGAGTTACGAGGTACGAGCTGGATTTCGTAAAACGAGAAACTGTTTGTTAACTAAGATTCAACCTCCTTAGAAGGGGCTGTTTCCTAACACCTAACAGCGAACACCGAACACCTTTCAGAAGGGGCTGTTGCTGACACCTGACACCTGACACCCGACACCTTTTTCCCCCATCAACTTATTCCATTATCTTTAAATCAACCAAAACCAGCGACGTCATGTACAGGACCACCAAAAAGAAAGTACACGGACTTCTTCATCCGGAAATTGTGGAGGACAAGCATTGGGACAAGATCATCAATATCTTCATTATTGTCCTGATCATCCTGAATGTGATTGCGGTGATGCTGGAAACGGTGCCCAGTTATCACGACGAGGCCTGGGAAAAGGATTTTTTCCACTACTTTGATGTCATCTCGGTCATCATTTTCACCGTTGAGTATGTGTTACGTGTCTGGAGCAGTAACCATGAAGAAAAATACCGCGGTACAATCAAAGGGCGTATCCGTTACATCTTTTCATGGGCGGCCCTGATCGATCTGCTGGCCATCCTTCCATTCTATATCCATGTTATTATCGGACTGGATCTCCGGGTGTTGCGGATGCTGCGGTTACTGCGGTTTGTGCGCCTGTTCAGGCTCACTGCTTATATGAAAAGCGCCCACATGATCACCAATGTTTTCAAGAAAAGATTCAATGAATTATTGCTGAGTCTCGTGCTGGTCATTTTCCTCATCATCATTGCTTCCTGTGCCATCTATTTTGCAGAACATCTGCATCCGGAAAATAAACTGAAGTTTACCAGTATACCGGCCACCATCTGGTGGTCCGTGGTTACACTGACCACCACCGGCTATGGCGATATGTACCCCATGACTTATTTAGGCAAAGCCATGGCCATGCTGATCATGCTTACCGGTGTTGCCTTCTTCGCCCTCCCTGCCGGTATCATCACTGCCGGCTTCCTCGAAGAATTCCGCCTCACCCGCATCCGCAGCACACATCGTTGTCCGAGTTGCGGAGAACACCTGGAGCTCGAGGATCATAAACATGAATAATGGTTGGAAGTTGGAGGTTCGAGGTTCGAGGTTCGAGGTTCGAGGTTGGAGGTTCTGAAAGCAGAACGGTCGTTTTAAGGAAGGGGGTAGTAAAAAAGTTGGAATAAAAAGCTTCTGCGAAACTGTGATACACTACCCTTAGCACGAAACCTCCAACTTCCAACCTCCAACCTCCAACTTCCAACCTCCAACCTCCAACAAAAAACGGGCTGTCTTCAGAAGAAAACAGCCCGTTGCAATACCTATTCTTTTCTTAGAAACCCTTCTTCTGTTTCAGTTCATACTTCTGCTCAAAACGATCATTGAGCTGCTTCTGCTTGTCATCCAGGTTTACTTTACGGCCCTGGATAAAGGCATCGGTTACATTGCTGGTGGCCATGTCCAGGATATCGCCGGAACTGATAATGAAATTCGCGTCTTTTCCCACTTCAATACTACCTGTCTTATCGGCTACTCCCATCAGTTTTGCCGCATTGAGTGTTATCGCAGCAATCGCTTGTTCTTTATCCAGTCCGTACGCCACGGCTGTTCCTGCATTAAACGCCAGGTTGCGGCCACGGGTCTGCGAGTCATCATCAGAAATGGCAAACAGCACACCGGCTTTCTGTAAAGCGGCAGCGGCTTTATACGGTTGATCTACATCGTCATCGGTTGTGGTGGGCAGACTATGCATCTGCTGTAAAATAACCGATACATTATGTTGTTTCAGGAGCGGGGCGATCTGCCAGCTTTCGCTTGCACCCACCAGCACCAGGTCAAACCCGAATTCTTTTACAAAATCCAGCGCCACCAGCATTTGTTTAACGGTCGTGGCATGTACATAGAACTTCTGCTTCTTCGCCAGGAGGTCTTTCACCGATTCAAACTTCAGGTTGACCTCTTCATGAGTGGGTGCTGCCAGGTAAGCCTTAGCCTCCCGGAAAAAACCTTTCAGGTTCTCCAGTTGCTGCAGTCCTTCTTTTACCGGATCAGATTCAGCGCCCGGATTGGGGCCGCCGGGGGCACCCCCTCCACGTCTGCCAAACGAAGGACGGGCCATCAGGGAAGGCATATAGAGATGCATCCCCCCATCTGTTTTCAGCGACGCATCCTGCCAGTTCCAGGCATCCAGTTGTACAACAGATGAAGAGCCGGCCAGGAAACTACCCTGCGGAATAATATTCGCCGCCAGAATTCCATTGGAACGCAGCGTGTTGATCACTTTTGAATCGGTATTGTAGGCCACAATGGAACGCACATTCGGATTCATGTTCCCGATTTCCCGCGCATCATTGGAAGCACGGATAGAACTGATTTCCACCAGGCCCAGCGAACTGGATGGTAAAATAAGACCCGGGTAGACCTGCTTACCCTGTCCATCCACCACATTGGTGGCATCTGCAGGCACCACAATATCCTTTCCTACTTTCTCAATTTTACCATCCTTCACCACTATCACCCCGTTTTCAATAACGGTACCATTGCCCACGTGAATGGTCACATTCTTTACATACATGACTCCTTTTTGCGCCGGAGCAGGTAATACATTTGCCTGGGCAAATGAAGCCACCGAAGCGATCATCAGTATTACCAGGTTCAATAATTTTTTCATTCGTTTTATTTTTAATTATTTCAAAAATTCCACTTTAAACGACAGGCCTGTTAACTTATTAACTTCTCAACCTGTAAACATTCTCACCCACTCACCACTCACCACTCACCACTCACTATTCCTCCGCATCCACCACCAGCAAACCATGACTATGGCCATGATCACTGCAGCTATGCATAACCTGGTAAGAAGGCATAGCCGGCATCATTGCCACTCCGCTTCTCTTCTCCCCATTCAGTTTCTTTACGAGACGGGCTCTTTCAGCCTGCACTTCCTGTTGTAACAGTTCATCTTTCTGACGATCAAAATAAACCGTACCATCCACAATCGTATAAAGCGATTTGGCATAAATGCTCAGCGGATTATCAGACCACAATACGATATCTGCATCCTTACCCACTTTAATACTGCCCACTTTATCATCCACATGGAGCATCTTCGCCGGGTTGATAGTAACGAGAGCCAGCGCTTCTTCCGCAGTCAGACCGCCATACTTCATCGTCTTGGCCGCTTCCTGGTTCAGGCGACGGGCCATTTCAGCATCATCTGAGTTGATCGCGACATTCAATCCAACTTTGTGCATAATGGCGGCATTATAAGGAATGGCATCTTCCACTTCCATTTTATACGCCCACCAGTCGGAGAAGGTAGACGCATTGGCACCATGCTTCAGCATTTTATCAGCCACTTTGTAACCTTCAAGTATATGCGTAAATGTATTGACCTTGAAGCCCATTTTATCTGCAACCTCAATCAGGCCGGTGATTTCACTTTGTACATAAGAGTGACAGGTAATGAACCGCTTGCGGTCAAGGATCTCCACCAACGCTTCCAGTTCCAGGTCGCGGCGGGGGGCATTTAATCCGGTCAACGGTTTTTTCGCTTTTACCAACTGCTCTTTGGCAGCCGTATACGTCTCCCACTCTTTCTTATAATCTTTCGCACGGGTAAAGGCATCGATCAGCACCTGCTCCACCCCCATCCTTGTATCGGGATAGCGGTTATTCCCCTGTGTGGAAGCTGAACGTTTTACGTTTTCACCCAATGCAAATTTGATAAATCCATCGGCGGTTTTAAACTTCAGGTCCGCATCACCGGCACCCCAGCGGAGTTTGATCAGTTGTGACTGACCGCCGATCACATTGGCCGAACCATGCAGAATATGGGAGGACGTAACACCCCCGCTTAACTGGCGGTAAATGTTGATGTCTTCCGGATTCAGGTTATCGCCAATACGTACTTCTGATGTTACCGACTGGGCACCTTCATTAATAGAAGCCGCCGCGATATGCGAGTGTTCATCAATAATACCGGCTGAAACGTGTTTACCTGTCCCATCAATTACCCGGGCAGCAGGATCACTCAGGTTTTTTCCAATAGCAGCAATCTTCCCGTTTTTAATCAGTACATCCGTATTCTTCAGCACCCCGTCTTTCTCGCCGGTCCAGACTGTTGCATTCCGGATCAGGATCGTTTCCTGTTTCGGTTGCTGATCATCCGTCCAGCCGTACGGCAGAAACGGATAGGTCACTTTACCCATTACCGGAATATCTTTTTTCTTCACACTATCCGTTTTCACTTCAGCCGCTTTAACAAAAACAGCCGTCCAGGTTAACGTATTACCGAGTGAATCAACCCCTGTACCATTCCATTCCGTACCATTACTCACACCGCCAAGTCGCGTGGCACTGGCAGGAAGCGCCTGCTCTGTCATACCGCCACGGCCACCAAATCCACCAGGCCCCCCCGGACGACGTTGCGTACTATCCATACCAGCTGGCATGGAAGGACGCTGCCGCCTGGCCATTGGCGCATAACTCAGTTTTACCTGCTTGCCGTCAAAACTGAACTTGCTGTTCAGGGTATCTTTCCCCCACATGGTCACACTGCTGTTGCTTTTCACATCCAGTGTATATTTCTCTTCGCCTGCAGGTGTTGTAATTGTCAGGTTATAGGTACCTGTGATATTGGTATCATCCTTTACATTATATTTTATTCCCTGTACATAGTTATACAGGATATTGGTTTTCTCACTGAAAATGGGACCATTGGTCACCAGGAAGTTAGCCAGTTTACCAGCATCCAGACTGCCCACTTTATCATAAATGCCCAATGTTTGTGCCGGTACTTTGGTCAGGGCCTCCATGGCTTTTGTTTCACTGAGTCCGTATTCCATTGCCTTACGCAGACTGGTCCAGAACGCACTGGTACTGCGGAGGTCTGCCGTAGTCAGACAGAAAGGAATGCCGGCTTTCTCAAAAGCAGCCGCATTGGAAGGTGCCATTTCCCAATGTTTCATATCCTCCAGCGATACCAGCCTTGCATCATTCGGATCTTCCACATCCTGCCCCTGGGGAAAATTCAATGGCAGGATATAGGTGGCATTGGTCGCTTTGATGTCTTTGATCCGCTGATATTCATTTTGTCCGCCTTTGATGATATACTGTACGCCAAACTCATCACCGATCCGGTCTGCGCGGAGCCCATTCCATTTATCATTGGCTTCAAAAATCTGTGGCAAACCCTGGTTATCATTCCAGGATTGCAGGGTGGCATTAAAGCCTTCCGCTACCGGTTTGGATTTGTACCAGGTAGCGTCAAGGTAGGTCTGGCGTAACAGGGAAATATAACCCATCAGTGACCCTGGATAAGATTGAGTGGAAGTACCTTTATTAAAGGAATAATGCGCTGAAGCCTTTTCTTTAATAATCACTAAATTCTCTTTTGCCGTAGCCAATGTCACAACAGCCCCGGTACCCCTGGCCACACCATCTTTCATATGCGTGAGTACGGTTCCGAAACCGGCTTCCCGCATGGATTTCGCCGTAGCATCGTTTACACCAAATACCTTATAAACATCCACATCTGACTTGATCGCCTGATTCCAGCCATAAGGTCCTTTCACCGCATTATCGAACTGTTGCTGGGCAAAGAAACCTCCACCACCCGTTGTCACCGCACGTTGAGGAGGCGTTGTGCCATAATCCGTATATATATCTATAAAAGACGGATAGATGAATTTACCCTTACAATCCACTTCCACTGCGCCGGCCGGAACTGGAAGTCCGGTGCCAGCCGCGACAATCCGGCCGTCTTTAATGACCAGGGTGGCATCCGTTAAGGTGGTCGCCGCATCCTTGACCAAGGTGGCATGTGTAAAGGCAAAATACCCATGACGGGGATCAGCAATTCCATTTTCCGGGAAAGTAGGCTGGGAAAATGCGGCCATTGCTGCCAGGACCGCACACAAAGTCCCGGCCAGTCTTTTCAGTTTTCTCATACAGTTGTTGATTTTGTTGAAAGTTATCGAAAAACGATTTTACATAAAAATATGGTTCTGCCACAGCCAAATGGATGAACGGCAGCGGGCCTTTGACGTGAAAAATACCGTTAACCTTCAGCCCGTTAGACTCAATATTTACTAACCAGTAATCCCCATAAATAGTTTTACTTTTGAAACAAGAAATAACCAATATGGCGATCACGAAGGAAAAAATCATTATTCCGGACTTCTCCCTCTCCCCCCGTATCGACCAGGTAGGGGTGGAAGAAAGGGCCTCCCGCTTTACCAAACGAAGTATCAAAAATGAAACCAAGCTCAATGGACTGAAGCTGGTGCTGAACATGATCGACCTCACGACGCTGGAGGGAAAAGACACCGATGGTAAAGTGAAACAACTTTGCTATAAAGCCATGCATCCGCATGATGCGCTCCCTGGTCTGCCCACGGTTGCGGCCGTCTGTGTATATCCCACCATGGTCAAAGTAGCTAAAAAAGCACTGGAAGGATCCGGTATCAACGTAGCATCAGTGGCTACCGCATTCCCCAGCGGACAGGCCCCCCGCGATGTAAAGATCCGTGATACAAAATTTGCCGTGGCCAACGGGGCTGATGAAGTGGATATGGTGATCAGCCGGGGTAAATTTCATGCCGGTGAATACAATTTTGTCTTTGATGAGATTGCCGCTATCAAAGAAGCCTGCGGTACAGCCCGGTTAAAGGTGATCCTGGAGACCGGCGAACTGGGCACCCTCGATAAAGTAAGAAGAGCAAGCGATATTGCCATGCATGCGGGAGCGGATTTTATCAAAACCTCTACCGGAAAAATTCAGCCGGCCGCCACTATGCCCGTGACCCTGGTCATGCTCGAAGCGATCCGTGATTTTTATTATAAGACCGGAAAGATGATCGGGATGAAACCCGCCGGAGGTATTTCCAAATCCAAACTCGCTCTTCATTATCTCGTGATGGTGAAAGAAGTATTGGGCGATGACTGGCTGACCAATGAATGGTTCCGCTTCGGTGCCAGCAGTCTGGCCAATGATGTGTTGATGCAACTGGTGAAAATGGAGACGGGGCTGTACCAGGCAGGAAACTACTTTAGTGCTGACTAGGGAAGGAGGTTTAAGAGGTTTAAAAGGTTTAAAAGGTTGAGAGATGGCGACAATTGAGAAGTTTGAGGATATTATTTCATGGAAAGAGGCCAGGGAGCTAAATAAGACAATCGGAGAACTGATTGATAATGGCCGATTCAAAAACAGTTACCGATTGATCAATCAGATTGAAGGTTCAGCTGGCTCAATTATGGATAATATCGCTGAAGGATTTGAAAGAGGAGGAAATAAAGAGTTCATTCAATTCCTTTATATCGCAAAGGCTTCATGCGGTGAATTAAGATCTCAATTATACAGGGCTTTAGACAGGAATTATATTGAACAAAAAGAATTTGACAACATCTCAACACATGCAAAAAAAATAAGCAGCCTGATCCAAAAGTTTATAACGTATCTGGAAAACACAGAAACAAAAGGCATTAAGTATAGAAAAAGTACCGGGTCGGATAAAAAACCATCTTAACCTTTGAAACCTCTTAAACCTCTTAAACCTTTGAAACCATCCCAAAAACATGGCAAAAAAAACAACACCCTCTAAAAGCAATACTATACGGCTGAAGTTCGACTCCAGCTGGTCCTACGCCCCTGCCCCCGAAAGTAAAAGCGCCGCCAGCATCAATAAACAATATGATTTGTTTATCAATGGTGAATGGCAAAAACCACTCAGCAAAAAGTATTTTGACACGATCAATCCGGCAACGGAGGAAAAACTGAGCGAAGTGGCGGAAGCGAATACGGCTGATGTTAACAAAGCCGTGGTGGCGGCCCGTGCAGCCTATGACAAGGTCTGGAAAAAAATGCCGGCCAAAGAAAGAGCCAAATACATATTCCGGATTGCCCGTATGGTGCAGGAAAAAGCAAGGGAACTGGCCATCATTGAAACACTGGATGGAGGCAAACCCATTCGGGAAAGCCGTGACTTTGATGTGCCCACCGCCGCCAATCATTTCTTTTATTATGCCGGCTGGGCCGATAAACTTGAGTACGCATTCCCGAACAGAAAGACAGCCCCGCTTGGTGTGGCCGGTCAGATCACTCCCTGGAACTTTCCCCTGCTGATGGCGGCCTGGAAAATTGCACCTGCCCTGGCCACCGGAAATACAGTGATATTAAAACCCGCGGAGACCACTCCGTTAACAGCCCTTAAACTGGCTGAAATTATTCAGGAAGCGGATCTTCCCCCGGGCGTCGTAAATATATTAACCGGTGCCGGTGCTACCGGAGCTGCCCTGGTCAATCATCCGGATATCAACAAAATTGCCTTTACAGGTTCCACCGATGTAGGAAAAATTATTCAGCGTGCGGTGGCCGGAACGAGCAAACGGGTCACCCTTGAACTCGGTGGTAAGGCCGCGAATATCATTTTTGAAGATGCCCCGCTTGACCAGGCCGTGGAAGGCGTGATCAATGGCATCTTCTTCAACCAGGGTCATGTTTGTTGTGCAGGCTCCCGGTTGTATGTTCAGGAATCCGTAGCCAAAGAAGTGATCCGCAAATTAAAAGACCGGATGGAATCCCTGATCGTAGGTGATCCGCTGGATAAGAATACCGATATCGGCGCGATAAATTCAAAACAACAACTGGCCACCATTCAGAAATATATCAGCATCGGTAAAAAAGAAGGTGCGGAGATGTATGAAAGCAGTTGCCGGCTGCCTAATAAAGGATTCTTCTGCCGCCCTACTCTCTTTACCAATGTGGCGCAGAGCAACCGCATCGCCCAGGAAGAAATTTTCGGTCCTGTGCTGTCTATCCTCACATTCAGAACCGATGATGAAGTGATTGAAAAAGCAAACAACTCACCCTATGGCCTGAGCGCAGGTGTATGGACCGACAAAGGCTCCAAAATATTCAACATGACTAAAAGAATGAGAGCCGGTGTGATCTGGGCCAATACATTTAATAAGTTCGATCCCACGTCGCCCTTTGGTGGTTATAAAGAGAGCGGGTATGGACGGGAAGGGGGCTTACATGGTTTACTTCCTTATCTGGAGTTGACCAGTTAACAGGTTGACATGTTAACAAAGACCTCCTAAGAAAACCACCCTATCAACTTATCAACCTATCAACTTGTCAACCTATTAACTTATCAACTTATCAATATGCGCCTCGAAGTCCTCAAAACCTACAAAATCTACATCGGCGGACAATTCCCAAGAACCGAATCCGGCCGTTATTATAGTCCGGTGAATAAAGCCGGAAAAAAACTGGCCAATGTCTGCCTGAGTTCCAGAAAAGATTTCCGGGATGCCGTAGTAGCTGCCCGCGGGGCTTTCAGTGGATGGAGTAACCGGGCTGCTTTCAACCGCAGCCAGATCCTGTACCGCATGGCAGAAATGCTGGAAGGCAGAAAGGCACAGTTTATCGAAGAACTGATCATGCAGGGTGCATCCAAAGCCGCAGCGGAAAAAGAAGTAAACCTGGCCACTGACCGGCTGATCTACTATGCCGGCTGGTGTGATAAATTCCAGCAATTGTTCAGTGCCGTGAACCCGGTGGCCACTCCGCATTTCAATTTCTCAGTACCCGAACCCACTGGTGTGGTGTCCATCATCGCCCCGCAGGGTGATTCCCTGTTAGGACTTGTCTCGGTAATTGCCCCTGTAATAGCCGGAGGTAATACCAGTGTGGTGCTGGCTTCCGAAACAAAACCACTCTGCGCGGTTACCTTTGCTGAAGTACTCAACAGCTCCGACCTGCCCGGTGGCGTAGTCAATATTCTCACCGGCAAACCTTCAGAGCTGGCCTCCTGGTTCACTGATCATATGGATGTAAATGCAACTCTTTACTGTGAATCAGATTCTTTGCTGCAGAAAATGATCCGGGAAAAATCAGCGGTCAACCTGAAAAGGGTCCATTTTTATGATAAAATAAACTGGAATACGGATGAAGGCCAGTCCCCCTATTTTATCATGGATACCCAGGAAATCAAAACAACCTGGCATCCGGTGGAAAATATTGCGGGGGCCGGAGGTGGATATTAACAGGCAGGGATTAAAGAAAATGAGGCAGTTATAAACTTTATCCACGACTTAACAGGCTCCTTGAGTTTTTTAACCCCGATTGGTAGGATATTTGCAACCTCATCATGATGAAACTTATTTTAACTATTGTACTCGCCTTTTTTGGTCTGCAGACACTGGCCCAGGATGCACCAAAAGCTGTGCTGAAAGACACGACCGGCAAAGAACCGGATACTAACTACGTGATCATTCATAAAGATCCGCGGGTAGACCTGCTGATCAAAAAGCAGGCCCAGATCAATGAAGAAACCAGCCGTGCTGGCCGACGTACTGACAAAGGTTTCCGCATACTGCTCATCAGCACCAGCAGCCGGGATGAAGCCCTGAGTGCCAAGACCAAGGTATATACCTATTTCCCTGAACTGAAAGCTTATCTCTGGCACCAGTCACCCTATTACAAAGTAAAAGCCGGCAATTTCAAGGACCGCAAGGAAGCGGAAGCCTATCAGAAAAAGCTGAACGTTTACTTTCCAAAAGGGGTCTTCATTATGAATGATATCATTGAAGTGAAACCGCCGAAGCCGGGTGAAGAGGAAATCTCACTCTGAGTGATCTCCATAAAGAACTGAACAAACCATTCCCCTTAAGGAATGGTTTGTTTATTTTTGCTCCATGCATTCAAAAATTAAAGCCCTCGCTCAAAAATACGCCCAGGAGTTCATCGAAGTCCGGCATCACCTCCACGCTCACCCTGAATTGAGCTACCAGGAATATGAGACCTCGAAATTTGTGCAACAACGACTCACTGATCTGGGTATCCCATTTGAAGTAAAAGCGACCACTGGTGTGGTAGGACTGATCAGGGGAAAAAACCCGGACAGCCGGATCATTGCGTTACGGGCCGATATGGATGCATTGCCGATCAACGAAGAAAATGATATCCCCTATAAATCAAAAAATGAGGGCGTCATGCATGCCTGTGGTCATGATGTACATACCACCTGCCTGCTGGGAGCAGCCAAGATCCTGAAAGAATTAAGTCATGAATGGGAAGGCACGATCAAACTGATCTTCCAGCCCGGTGAAGAAAAAAACCCGGGCGGGGCCTCCCTGATGATCAAAGACGGGGTGCTCGAAAATCCAAAACCAGAAGCGATTCTGGCCCTCCATGTAAATACTATACTGGAAGTTGGTGAACTGAGTTTCCGGGGAGGAAAAGTAATGGCCAGTGCCGATGAATTATATTTTACCATAAAAGGGAAAGGCGGTCATGCCGCTTCCCCGCAGCTGATTGTGGATCCGATCCTGATCAGCTCCCACCTGATCGTGGCGTTGCAACAACTGATCAGCCGGAACAATAATCCGTTCAATCCTTCCGTATTATCCATCACCGCCTTCAATGGCGGCAATACCACCAATGTCATTCCCAATGAAGTAAAACTGATGGGTACTTTCCGGGCCATGGATGAATCCTGGCGGTTCAAAGCCCATGACCTGATGCGGAAACTGACCCATGATCTCGTTCAATCCATGGGCGGAGAAGCGGAGCTGCATATTGATGTCGGATATCCCTGTGTGATGAATAATGAACGGCTGACCGCTGCAGCCATGGCACTCGCGGAAACCTATATGGGCAATGAAAAAGTCAGTGAGACTGAATTGCGCATGGGGGCAGAGGATTTTGGGTACTATGCCCAGGTAATTCCGGCCTGTTTCTTCCGGCTGGGAACGATGAATAAAGCCAAAGGTATCACGGCCGGTGTACATACCCCTGTTTTCAATATTGATGAATCCGCCATCGAGATCGGCATGGGCATGATGGCCCTGATGGGTGCCGGTATCCGGTACTAAACTGTTACTTATACGAAAAAAGAAGGCGGTAGTACGCCATCCCCCGTTATTACCTTATATGATAGTCCTCAGGCCGGGTCGGCGCGATATTCTGTACCTTGCAGCCTGTTTTGAAACTTTCGCAGCATAAAGAATTAAATTTTTGTAATGCAAAACGACCTTCGCAAACAACAAGCGCTCGAATACCATGCAAAAGGAAGACCGGGCAAAATTGAAGTAATCCCTACCAAAGAAGCCAAAACCCAACGGGACCTTTCCCTTGCTTATTCTCCCGGTGTGGCTGTTCCTTGCCTGGAAATTGCCGCCAATCCTGAAGATGTTTATAAATATACCGCCAAGGGCAACCTGGTAGCCGTAATCAGTAATGGGACAGCTGTACTGGGACTGGGCAATATCGGTCCCGAAGCCGGTAAACCGGTAATGGAAGGAAAGGGCGTACTGTTCAAGATTTTTGCCGATATCGATGTTTTCGATATTGAGATCAATGAAACGGATCCGGAAAAATTTGTGCAGATTGTGAAGTCACTCGAACCCACTTTTGGCGGGATCAACCTGGAAGACATCAAGGCGCCTGAATGTTTTTATATCGAGAAACAGCTCAAGGAACTGATGAATATTCCCGTGATGCACGATGACCAGCATGGAACGGCCATCATCAGTTCGGCCGCGCTGCTCAATGCCTGTGAAATCCAGAAAAAGAAACTGGATAAAATCAAAATCGTGGTAAGCGGGGCCGGTGCCGCTGCTGTGGCCTGTATGAAACTCTATATCGGTCTTGGTGTACGCCGGGAAAATATCCGGGTTTTTGACAGCAAAGGACTGATCCATGAAGGACGGACCGACCTGGATGAACTGAAAAAGGAATTTGTGGTACCCGGAAAGAGTATGTCACTCGCCGAAGGCATGAAAGATGCCGATGTATTTATCGGACTGAGCAAAGGCGGCGTGCTTAACGGGGAGATGATCAAGAGTATGGCGAAAAATCCCATCGTGTTTGCCATGGCCAATCCGGATCCGGAGATCAGCTGGGAAGAGGCCACCGAAGCCCGGAAAGATATCATTATGGCCACCGGCCGCAGTGATTACCCCAACCAGGTCAACAATGTACTGGGCTTCCCCTACATCTTCCGCGGCGCCCTGGATGTACGGGCCCGGCAGATCAATGAAGCCATGAAACTCGCGGCCGTAAGGGCGCTTGCGGATCTGGCCAAAACGCCGGTACCGGATATCGTCAATATGGCTTAC
>DAORKK010000051.1:0-19189 GCA_035439525.1 Chitinophagaceae bacterium | reverse complement strand
AAACTGAAGAGTAAAAGAATGGCGCAGCAAAAAGGCGCTGATTATAAAAAATCAAATAAAGACGGACTGGCCGGTTGGTTCAAGATACTGGGCCAGGTGGGGTTGGGAATACTGGTGGGCGCCACGCTTTATTTTAATAGTGATGTGAAGATATGGAGAGAATATGTGGGGAAGAATCCAAAGGCAGATTCCACGATTGTTGAAAAGACCTACAACGGTAAGGTGCACTATTTTGTTGAATCTAAGGAACCTATAACGACCATTCCTTTCGTGAAGAATCATGAGTTTAACTACTCAAAACTCCTGCCGGCTTCCATGCGGGAGTACACCTGGGTGCTCTATATCCTGATCGTGATCTTTATCATCACCGCGGTATCCAATGGGGCCAACCTGACGGACGGTCTTGATGGACTGGCCACCGGTACATCCGCCCTGATCGGCACCCTGCTCGGCATCTTCGCTTATGCGAGTGGTAACCTGGTATTTGCGGATTACCTGAACATCATGTATATCCCGAACCTGGGAGAGCTGTCCATCTTTATTGCGGCGATGATCGGCGGCTGTGTTGGATTTCTCTGGTATAATTCTTACCCGGCACAGATGTTCATGGGTGATACCGGCAGCCTGACGCTCGGTGGAATCATTGCTTCACTGGCCATCATTGTGCACAAGGAATTACTGATTCCCATTTTCTGTGGCGTGTTCCTGGTGGAAGCCCTGAGTGTGATGATCCAGGTGGGTTATTTCAAGTATACCAAGAAAAAATATGGCGAGGGCCGCCGGATTTTCCTGAAAGCCCCGCTGCATCACCACTACCAGGTAAAGAAATACCATGAAGTGAAAATTGTTACGAGGTTCTGGATTGTAACAGTATTGCTGGTGGTACTGAGTATTGTAACGCTGAAACTGAGATAAACAGTACCAGTCTGTAGCGGGGAACAGGCTGGCGAAATATATAACCGAAAAACCCCGGAATCCAATCCCGAAGAAGACGATCATTCCGATCCGATCGAATTGTTGTGCAGTTGTAGTAAAACCAATACTTGTGAAGAACCGTGTTCCGTACACTACTGATCAATTGATATGGGAAAAAGATTTGTCATACTGGGTGGGGGAGAAAGCGGCGTAGGTGCCGCACTCCTTGCAAAGCAAAAGGGATATGACGTTTTCCTGTCCGATGGAAGTTCTTTGAAGAAAGAGTATCGTAACGAACTCGCTGAAGCCGGAATCGCTTTTGAAGAAGGGCAGCATACCGAAGACCTGATCCTGAACGCGGATGAGGTGATGAAGAGTCCGGGTATCCCCGAAAAAGCCGCGATCGTGAAAATGATCCGGGCCAAAGGAATCCCGGTGATCAGCGAAGTGGAACTGGCTTACCGTTATAAGGGTAACAGTAAGATCATTGCCATCACCGGCAGCAACGGGAAAACCACCACTACAGCGCTAACCTTCCATATCTGCAAAGAAGCAGGGCTGGATGCGGCCCTGGTCGGGAATATCGGTGATTCATTTGCAAAACAGGTAGCCCTGGATCCACGCCCGTTGTATGTGGTGGAAGTGAGCAGTTTTCAGCTCGATGATATTGAAACATTCCGTCCGGATATCGCGATCCTGACCAATATCACCGAGGATCACCTTGACCGTTACGAATACAAATTCGAAAACTATATCCGGAGTAAATTCCGGATCACGATGAACCAGCAGGCGAATGATACATTCATTTACTGCGCAGATGATGAAGTAACACTGAAATATTTAACTGAATACAATATCAAATCAAACCAACTGCCAATAAGTATGAAAAGAGAATTACCAAACGGCGCATTTATCAAGGACGGCGACATGTACGTAAGAACCGGACAGGATTTTACCACCATGAGCGTGTTTGATTTTGCCTTAAAAGGAAAGCATAACCAGTATAATACAATGGCAGCATGTGTGGCAGCAACAACCATGGACATCCGGAAGGATAAGATCCGTGACGCGGTACAGAATTTCCAGAGCCTGGAACACCGGATGGAGCATGTGGCCACGGTACGCGGGGTTGATTTTATCAATGACAGCAAAGCGACCAATGTGAACTCCACCTGGTATGCGCTTGAAAGCATGACAAAACCCACCATCCTGATACTTGGCGGGGTGGACAAGGGAAATGATTATTCCCTGATTGCCGACCTGATGAAGGAAAAAGTGAAAGCGATCATCTGCCTGGGTACGGATAATTCCAAGATCCATGAGGCATTTGAAAATATGGTTGGTACGATCGTGAATACGAACAATGCGCTGGATGCTGTGCATGCCGCTTTTCATTTTGCGGAGAAAGGTGACGTGGTGTTATTGAGCCCGGCCTGCGCCAGTTTTGATCTTTTTAAAAACTATGAAGACAGGGGTACACAATTTAAACAAGCAGTAAAAGAGTTATAAGCATTCATGGAAGCTACCCGGGACATACGGTTCAATGACCTGAAGAATACCTTCAACACGCAGCACCTGTTCAGCAAAACAAAAGGCGATAAGGTGATCTGGGCCCTGGTGGTATTGCTGACCCTGGTATCCCTGCTGGCGGTTTATAGCGCTACCGGTTCGCTGGCTTATAAAAATTATAAAGGCAACACAGAAATATACCTGTTCAAACAGGTGGCATTCATCCTTGCGGGTATCATGGTGATTTATTTTGCGCACCTGGTTAATTATACGTTTTATTCGAAAGCCGCCCGCTTCGTATTCCTGCTGTCAATTCCTTTATTGTTTTATACCCTGTTCTTCGGTGTAAAGATGAATGAAGGAAGCCGTTGGATCCGGCTCCCGATCATCAATATGACCATGCAGACGTCTGACCTGGCCAAGCTGGCGCTCTTTATGTACCTGGCCCGCCTGCTCAGTAAGAAACAGGATATGATCAAGGATTTTAAGAAAGGATTCCTGCCGGTGATCTGGCCCGTGGCCCTCACTTGTCTGCTGATTGCACCCGCCAACCTGTCAACCGCTTTATTACTCGGTGCCAGTTGCCTGCTGTTGTTATTCATCGGCCGTGTGCGTACCAAACATATCCTGATGACCATCGGTATCGCCATGATCCCGCTGATCATCCTGATCTCTGCCGCCGTGATCCGTCATAAATCGGATGGTGAAGTAGTGAAAAAATCCTCCGGCAGCGGACTGACCGTAAGGGTGGATACCTGGATCGGCAGGGTAGAGAGTTTTATATATGGAACGAAAGAAGATATCGATGGCGGTGCGTATCAGACCAGCCAGGCAAAAATTGCTATTGCCAAAGGCGGCGTGTTTGGAGTAGGACCGGGGAACAGTACCACCCGTGATTTTCTGCCACAGGCGTATAACGATTTTATTTATGCCATTATCATCGAAGAATATGGAATAGCCGGCGGGGCATTCATCATGTTCATTTACCTGGTGTTTCTCTATCGCTGTATCCGGATCTTCAAGCGATGTCCCTTTGCCTTTGGCGCATTTCTCGCATTAGGACTCAGCTTTACCCTGGCCATTCAGGCCGTGGCGAATATGGCGGTGACGGTGAATCTTTTTCCGGTTACTGGAGTTACACTGCCCCTGGTAAGTATGGGCGGAACCAGTTTCATCTTTACCTGCCTGGCCATCGGGATCATATTAAGTGTGGCCAGAAATGTGGAACAGACAGAAGGTGCAGCATTGGCAAAAGCGGCAAAACAGGAAGCATGAGCAAACGGATCATCATTGCGGGCGGGGGTACAGGCGGTCACATTTTTCCGGCCATCGCCATCGCCAATGCGCTGAAGAAAAAAGATCCTTCCATTGAGATTCTTTTTGTAGGAGCAAAAGGAAAGATGGAAATGGAAAAAGTGCCACAAGCGGGTTACAAAATTGAAGGATTGGATATTGCCGGGTTTAACCGGAGCTCTTTGATAAAAAATATCGGTTTACCATTCAAGCTGGTTAAAAGCTTTTTGCAGGTGCGTCGCCTCTTCAATCAGTTCAGACCGGATGCCGCCATCGGGGTGGGAGGTTATTCCAGTTTCCCGGTGTTGAAGACCGCGCAAACAAAGGGGATCAAAACCTTTATCCATGAGTCGAATTCCTTTGCCGGAAAATCAAATATCCTGCTGGGAAAAAAAGCCACCTGCGTATTTACGGGTACTGATGGAATGGAAAAATTTTTCCCGGCGGAAAAAATAAGGGTCACCGGAAATCCGGTGAGGGTAGCGATCACCCGGGCCAATGTGTCAAGGGAAGAAGGAATCAAGTTCTTTGGATTGGACCCGCAGAAGAAGACCTTGTTTGTAGTGGGAGGAAGTCTTGGAGCCAGATCGGTTAATGAAGCGATTGGCGCCGGACTGGATGAACTCCTCGGTGCAGGTCTCCAGCTGATCTGGCAAACCGGAAAACCTTATGCGGCTACTGCAAAAGAAAAAGTAAAGGGTAAATCCGGGGTTTGGGTGAACGAGTTTATCACGCAGATGGAATTTGCCTATGCAGCCGCTGATATAGTGGTTGCACGTTCAGGGGCGATGACGGTAGCTGAATTATGTGTCGCCAGAAAGCCCGTTGTGTTTGTGCCCTATCCGTTTGCGGCCGAAGATCATCAGACAGTGAACGCACAACAGTTGGTGAATAAAAAGGCTGCGTTGATGGTAAAAGATAATGAAGTAATGCAGGTACTGATAAAAACAACCATCGGGCTGGCAAACGATGAAGCGAGGCAACTGGAGATGAAAACAAATATCGCAGCACTGGCCATAACAAACGCCGATGAAGTAGTGGCCGATGAAATTTTGAAACTGATCTGAAAACTATATAGACGGAACCTTTTGAAAATCGAATTTTTAATAAAAACATACTCTCCAGGCACTTTTCCAGGTGCAGGTGGGAAAACCGTACAAGCCAATACTGTCCTTATGAATACCCCCTTTGGGGGGATTGACAATCTGAAAGAGGTCTACTTTATCGGAATCGGAGGAATCGGCATGAGTGCCATCGCCCGTTTCTTCCATGCCGGTGGAGTAAAAGTGAGCGGGTATGATAAGACCCCAACACCCCTGACCCGGGAACTTGAAGCCAGCGGGATCAACGTGCATTATGAAGACAATACCGCATTGATTCCGAAAGGAGCAGAACTCGTGGTATATACACCAGCGGTTCCGGCGGCACATACGGAACTGGTTTATTACCGGGAGAACGGGTACAAAGTGGTGAAACGAAGTGATGTGTTGCAGCTGATCAGTGAAAGTTCTTTTAATATATGTATTGCCGGTACCCATGGCAAAACGACCATAACAACCATGACCGCGCATTTGCTGCGCGACAGTGGTTTCGGCTGTAATGCGTTCTTAGGGGGCATTGCAGTGAATTACGGTTCGAATTTCTGGAGCAGTGAAAAGAATGTATGTGTGATTGAGGCTGATGAATACGACCGCAGCTTTTTGAAACTGAGTCCGGATATAGCGGTGATAACCGCAATGGATGCGGATCATCTTGATATCTACGGAACGGCGGAAGCGATGGAAGAGGCGTTTATCGGATTTAGTAAAGCGGTAAAACCAGGAGGAATGCTGATCCGCCAGTTTGGGTTGAAAAGGGGAAAAGAGCTGCAGGCCAGTTATCATTTTACCTACAGCCTGCAAAATGAAGCGGCTGACCTTTATGCCGAGAATATCCGGATGATGAATGGCAGTTATGAATTTGATGTGGTGTTGCAGGAAGAGATAATTGAAAACGTGAAGCTGAATATGGGGGGCATGCACAATGTGGAAAATGCGGTGGCGGCGATTGCTATCGCCAGTTCTTTGGGAATTGATAAGGAAAAGATCAAGGCAGCGGTGGAAAATTTCCGTGGGGTGAAAAGACGCTTTGAATACCTCCTGAAAAATGAACGGATTGTTTTCATTGATGATTATGCCCATCACCCGGAAGAACTGAGGGCGTTGATTAATGGGGCCAAAACCCTGTTCCGGCAGAAAAAATGCACCGTCCTTTTTCAGCCACATTTATTCAGCCGTACCCGCGACCTGGCCGATGGATTTGCAGAAGTACTGGACCTGGCCGATGAAGTGGTCCTGCTACCCATCTACCCGGCCCGCGAGCTTCCGGTAGTAGGAGTGAACAGTGAGATGGTGCTGGAGCGGATGCGGAACGATAATAAAGCGGTACTGGATAAAGCCGCCTTGATGGATTGGGTAAAGAATCATTATCTGCCCGGCGTAAATAAAGAATTCGGAGCGGTGTTGATTACTGCGGGAGCAGGAGATATTGATACACTGACTGAGCCTATAAAGAAATTATTGAAGGAGTTATAAATTGAATACGAAGAAAACAATACGGAAAATCATTTTTGTCACGGTATGGCTGTGCATCGGGGCAGGTATGTTTACACTGCTTATGGCCGCCATTACCCGCAAGAAAAACGGGTTATGCAGTGACTATTCAATCCGGATCAATGGGGTGGAAAATGTTTTCTTCATTGATGAGAAAGAGGTGGAACAGTTATTGAAAAAAGCTGCAAAAGGTGAGATCAAAGGCCAGCCGCTTACCAGCCTCAACCTGCATGCCATGGAAGAGTCCCTGGAGCGGAATACCTGGATCAGTGATGCCGAATTATATATCGATAACCAGGATGTACTCCATGTGACGATTGTGGAGAAAGAACCGGTAGCCCGGATCTTTACCCACACAGGTGAAAGCTATTATATTGACAGCACCGGCAAAAAGCTGCCGCTTTCAGATAAACACAGTGCCAGGGTACCGGTATTTACCGGCTTCCCGGATATAAAGCGAATGAACAGTGCGGATAGTATTTTACTGAAAACAGTGACCACCGCAGCAAATTATATTCTGGCAGACCCGTTCTGGATGGCACAGGTGGCCCAAATGCATATCACGCCGGAGCGCAATTTTGAGATGATCCCGGTGGTAGGTAATCACCAGGTGAAAATGGGAACGGGCAGTCAGATTGATAAACAATTCGGACGACTGTTGATTTTTTATAAAGAAGTGCTTAGTAAAACCGGCTTTGACCGTTTTAAAGTAATAGATGTACAGTACAAGGGCCAGGTGGTGGCATCGCGTACGGCCGGCGAGAACAAGGTTGATTCAGTACAACTCAGGCGAAATGTTGAAATGCTTTTACAACAGTCAAGACAAGCCGAAAATGATACTGTGGCAAGGTTATTGCCGAAGGCGGCCATCCCGCTTGAAACAGATACTCCGGATGAAACACCGGTGATGGAGAATCCGGTTAAACCGGCTGACATACCAACGAATACCAATCCCGTCCCTTTGAAATCTCCTGTTCCGGCTGACAGGAACGTTCAGCCAAAACCGGTAAAACAAAACAAACCGGCTCCGAAACAACCAAAGGCGGTAATGCCGCCAAAGGGAGAAGACCCGGACAATGGATACAACTAAACAACATAACGATTTCGAAAAACAACTACTAAAACAACAACTATGAACAGCGAACAACCCATTATTGTCGGTCTTGATATTGGTACTACCAAGATCGCGGTAATTGCCGGCCGGAAAAACGAGTATGGAAAACTCGAGATCCTGGGTTTCGGAAAAGCCAATTCCAATGGAGTAAAGCATGGACAGGTGCTGAACATTGATGAAACCATCAAAGCCATCCGGACTGCCCTCGACAATTGCTTTGCCTCAAACCCTGATCTGGATATCAGTGAAGTGTATGTCGGTATTGCCGGACATCACATCAAGAGTCTGCAGACCCGCGGCGACATTGTGCGTCAGCGCACCGACGAGGAGATCACCCAGCGGGAGATCGATCAGCTCATCGATGATCAGTATAAAACCTATATTCCTGCAGGCGATCAGATCATTGATGTGATTCCCCAGGAATTCACCGTGGATAATTTCCAGAATATCCCCAACCCGATCGGGTATGGCGGGGTGAAGATCGGCGCCAATTTCCACATCATTACCGGTGACAAGAATGCGATCCGCAATATCAACCGCAGCGTGGAAAAATCCGGTCTGCGCACCAAGGACCTCGTGCTGCAACCCCTCGCTTCTTCTTCTGCCGTAATGGGACAGGAGGATGTGGAAGCCGGTGTGGCCATCGTGGATATCGGGGGTGGTACCACGGATCTGGCTGTCTTCTATGAAGGCATTTTAAAACATACCGCGGTGATTCCATTTGCGGGTGAGAATATTACCAATGACATTAAAACCGGTCTGGGTGTGTTGAAAACACAAGCCGAACAGATGAAAGTACAGTTCGGTTCTGCCCTTGCCAATGAAGCCAAGGCCAATGCCTATATCACCATTCCCGGATTAAGGGGGATGCCCGCCAAAGAGATCAGCGTGAAGAACCTGGCCAATATCATCCAGGCACGTATGAGTGAGATCATGGATTTTGTGACCTATCACCTGAAACAGGTTGGTCTTGATAATAAAGCATTGAACGGCGGTATCATCCTCACCGGTGGTGGTTCACAATTGAAGCACCTCATTCAGCTGACTGAGTATGTAACAGGTCTCAATGCCAGGATCGGTTATCCGAATGAACACCTGGCCGGCGGACATATAGAAGAGCTCTCCAAGCCGACTTATTCCACCTGTATCGGACTTATCCTGAAAGGGTATGATGATTATGAGCACAACCGCAAGGAGTTTGATAAAGACTTCCGTAAAGTGGATGTTCCGGAAGGATTGAAGCAAGCTGCCGAAGAAGAAATACCTGTGCCGGCTGACGATGTGATTACGTTAGAGAAAGTGCGAAGCCGCAAAGGACTCAGCAATTTCTGGGGTAAGTTCAAAGACGGCATTATTGATCTGTTTAAAGAAGAAGAAGATAAACATTTATAAATTCAAAATTAAAAAGGCAAAAGTCAAAATGGGGAACAGTATGAACATTGAAATGGCTTTCCGGACAGCGGATTTTTTAATTTTTACTTTTGAATTTTGACTTTGCGTAAACCAAATATCCAACTATTAAATTCTAACTATGATACATTTTGACCTGCCGAAAGAAAAATCCTCCATCCTGAAAGTGATTGGTGTGGGAGGTGGTGGAGGCAATGCGGTGAACTTCATGTTCAACCAGCAGATAGACGGGGTGAATTTTGTAATCTGCAATACGGATGCACAGGCGCTGGCCTGTAGTCCTATACCCAACCGTATTCAGCTGGGCCCGCACCTGACACAAGGACTCGGTGCCGGGGCGAATCCCGATATCGGAAGACAGGCCACAGAAGAATCACTTGAAGAGATCAAGCGTATCCTGGAAGTGAACACAAAGATGGCCTTTATCACAGCCGGCATGGGCGGTGGTACCGGCACAGGTGGTGCACCCATCATTGCAAAAATCTGTAAAGACCTTGGTATCCTGACCGTGGGCATTGTTACCACCCCTTTTGCCTATGAAGGCAAGAAGCGTCAGTTACAGGCTGAAGAAGGCATCAAGTCACTGAAGGGATATGTGGATACCCTGCTTGTGATCAGTAATGATAAACTGCGTCATCAGTACGGAAACCTGAAAATGCGGGAAGCCTTTTCAAAAGCGGATAATGTGCTGGCGACGGCCTCTAAATGTATCACCGATGTGATCAACAGTACCGGTCAGATCAATGTGGACTTTGCTGACGTATGCACGGTGATGAAAAATGGCGGTGTGGCCATCCTCGGAAATGCGGAAGCATCCGGAGAAAACAGGGCACAGAAAGCCATTGAAGAAGCACTGAACTCCCCGCTGCTGAATGACAGTGAGATTCATGGAGCCAAATGGATCCTTATCAATATCAATTCTGCACAGGGTGAACATGAGTTTACCATGGATGAAGTGGAAGTGATCCAGAACTATCTCCTTACACAAGCCGGTGAGAATACGGATGTGATCCTGGGTATGGGTTATGATGATACCCTGGATGACAGGATCGGTATCACCCTGATTGCAACAGGATTTGAACACAAGGATCCGTTTGCCAAACCGGTTCCGAAAAAAGAAGAGCCAAAGCCGGAAGAAAAAATTGTCATGGTACTCGGTCAGCAGGATGAAACACCGGTTATTTCTATCAACCAGAAGCTGGAGATATCAGCAACGGAAGTAACCAAAGAACAGGAGCCTGAAGTAAAACCGAATCCCTTGCAGATAGCGGCTAAGGAAGAAGATTACCTGATGCCGAAACTGGTAGAAGAATTTCCGGTGGCAGCTCCTGTGCTGGACCTCACGGATATCAAAGAAGCAGAAGAACCCCTGATTGTTCATTGGGAACTGGAGCCGGAGACACCTGTGACTGTAAGTGATATCCGGGTAAATATACTTGGTAATACTACGCAGGAGCAGGCAGGTAATTCTACTGTTGGCAAAATGTCAACTGCGGGACAAAGGGATGAGATAATTTCGACTCCACTGCATCAATCCGTTCCCCCAACCATTATTAAAGAAACAGATGCTGAGATGATTCTCAGTATGAAAGATAGTACTAGTAGTACATCCCCGGTGTCTGCAGCATCGGGAGGATATCTGGCCAGACCGTCCAATATCTACGCGGAAACAAAAGCAGAGGCGATCACCTCAAAACTTTCTGCCGAAGAACCGGTCCCGGCTACAAAAAAGCCTGCCAGTATAGAACAGGACGAGCTCCTGGACTTGCAAATGCAGCTCGTAGAGCGGGATGACATTCCAGCGGCGGATATGCCGATGGCCCATCAGGCTCAACCACCTTTGTCCACCAAGGCTGAGGATCCTGCGATGCAGGACGAAGCAGAGGAGCAAAAACGTAGGGCAGCGGAGCGTCTGCACAAGTTGAGAAACTTGTCATTCAATGTTAACGCTGCTGACCCCAATAATGAGTTTGAAACTGTGCCGGCCTATATCCGCCGCAATATGGAATTGTATAACAGCAATAACCATATTGAGAGTTTCTACAGCAGCTACGAAGTCAAGTCTGACGAAAAAAATCAAGGACATATCAGTACGATTAATACTTTCTTAGACGGGAAGAAGCCCGACTAAATCCAATTGCCGTACCCATCCGGCACCCGTTTGTTCGTTCCAATGAAGCCCCGTCCGCCCCGGGTCCACCGGGCGGCACGAGCATTTAGCTAGTGTTTTTTAGTTGTTCCCTCCGGTTTCTACCGGAGGGTTTTTTTTATTATGTCCCGGTGTCTCTTTTGCTGCAGGCAAAAAGACGCCGGGACATAACGTTACAACACTGCCAATGGCAAAAGGACGCAGGTGTAAACTGATTTCTCTTTCCCTTTCTCCCAATCAAAATCATAGGGACCGAAACCCCGGCGCTCTACCTTCGCTTCAGATGACCGAAGAAGAATTACAACAGCACTGGCAAGCACTTACCAACCTTATCAATTCAAGAACAGGTACAAATCCTGGTTTTGACGAGGTCTTATTATATATAGGTATCTGTGAATCCGGAATGCCTCCCAAGGTATTATGCGAGAGAGAAAAGACTGATCTTATACAAATGGCCACCTGTACCGTACTTGTGCCCGCCCGTTATTATCAGCTGTTCTGGGTGGAAGATACCGGCTGGCCACACTATAAAGAACTGCAACGACTGCCACCTATGCCAAGGGAGGACCTGGAGCAATTACTAAAGCCCTGGATCATTCAATATGCGGTAAAGAACAGGATGATTTAACGGGCCTTAAAAATTGCAATAGTTAAGTACACTGAGTAAGAGTGGTTTAACGATGCTTTATGAATCATTTCCCGCTATCCCGTTTTTTATACGTATCTTTACATCCTGCTCCACAATGTACTTCTCACAGGTACCGGCAGGTTGTAAGCCGGTGGACAACTCTCCTCGTAAAAAGACAGGAGATTTATTTTAAACTTTCGCTGTTTCAGAAACTACAACGTCTTTTCCAGCCCCATAAAAAAATAGTTAAAAACCATCATGGCTTTTAGAAAATTAGCATTGACTGAACCAGTCCTTAAGGCATTGGCTCACGAAGGGTATACTACACCTACCCCCATCCAGCAACAGGCAATTCCGTTCATTTTACAAGGGAAAGACCTGCTTGGCTGCGCCCAAACCGGAACCGGCAAAACCGCCGCTTTCGCGATTCCTATTCTTGAATTAATGCAGGCACAGAAACCATTGGGCCCCGGCATCAAAGTATTGGTACTGACACCTACCCGTGAACTGGCGATCCAGATCGATGAAAGCTTCGCCGCTTACGGACGATATGCAGGTATCCGTCACACTGTTATTTTTGGCGGAGTATCACAACACAGCCAGGTGAATGAACTTCGCCGTGGTGTGGATATTCTTGTGGCCACACCCGGTCGTTTACTCGACCTGATGCAGCAGGGCTTTATCCATCTCGATAAGCTCCAGATTTTTGTATTGGATGAAGCGGACCGTATGCTGGATATGGGCTTTATTCATGACGTCAAAAAAGTAATCGCCAAATTGCCGGCAAAAAGACAAACCCTGTTCTTCTCTGCCACCATGCCGCCTGAAATCCAGAAACTGGCAGATGTGTTATTGAAGCATCCGGCAAAAGTAGAAGTAACGCCTCCTTCATCAACGGTTGATAAGATTGCGCAGCAGTTATATTTTGTCGCTAAGAAAGAGAAACCGGAATTACTGATTCATTTATTGTCGGATCCGGAAATTAAAACAACCCTGGTATTCACCCGCACCAAACATGGCGCCGACAAAGTGGTGAAGATCCTGCAGAAGTTTCAGATCCGTTCGGCAGCCATTCATGGGAACAAATCACAGAATGCGCGCCAGAACGCGTTGGCTGATTTTAAAAATGGGACAATCAGAGTACTGGTGGCTACGGATATTGCTGCCCGTGGTATTGATATCGACGAATTATCCCATGTGATCAATTTCGACCTGCCGGATGTGCCCGAAACCTATGTACACCGGATCGGCCGTACCGGCAGAGCCGGTAATGAAGGCATTGCCATTTCTTTCTGCAGTGCAGATGAGAGAGAGGAACTGCGCGATATTCAGAAACTGATTGGTAAACAAATTCCGGTCGTGGCTGAACATCCGTTCACCGCCAATGCCCATATGACTGCTCCAGCGCCTGAAGAAAGACCCGCAAGGCCTAATTTCAGGGGACAACAAGGAGACAGACGCCAGGGGAATAACAGGAACAGCGGGAATAACAGCCGGCCTGCTCAACGACAGCAGCCAGCAAGAACTTCGAATACGCACTCACCTGCAAGACAAAGTTCATCTCAGCATCAGACACCTAAACACCAAACGTCTAAACCTCAAGCAACTCAAGCTCAGGCCTCTTCAAGCCGTCAGACGCTTGAGCAATGGGAAGAAGCGGAACGTTGGTGATTATTTCAGGTCGCGCTTATTATTGATACGGAAACAGATCAGCCAGATGATGGTGGTTAATACAATCGTCATACCTACATGCATTGGGATGCGGTCCAGTGCTTGCTGATAACCTTCTGGTGATCTGATTTTTCCCCAGAAAGCCGGGGAAGGGATCATACGGTCTGACATTTCCAGTGGTAAATACTGGCCAATATCTTTCACTTTGACATAGAAAAAGGCTACCAGGATATTTTCCAGTATCAGGTAATAAAAAATAAATATACCCAGTGCAAGGAAGGCTTTTCGTACCAGGAATCCAATCAGAAAAGCTATAGATAGCTGGGCAAATGTCTGCAGAGCAAAAACCCCTGTATACCAGGCTTGTCCCCAGATATTGCCGTCTCCATCCTTCATTGTCACATAACCACTGACCAGACTGGCGGCAACATATAACAAAGTTATCAGCAAGGTTACGATCAGCACATCGATCAGTTTACTGGTGATAAACTGGCCACGGCCCCAACCGTCTATAATATTCTGGCGGTGTGTACGGAACGTGTATTCATTACTGATAAACATGATCACTACCACGGCGGGTATAAATACAAAGAAAGAAGAAAAATAGGCGACTGAATGCCAGGCTTCCGGGAAGGCAAATGGATTTCCCAGGGCCATTTTAAATACCTCGCCGGAAGAATTTTTCTGATTTGTAATATCTTTATAGATCCAGTAAAACATATAATTGATACCGGGGTAGGAGAGCGCGGTCAATCCCATGATCCACCAGAATGAATTATACCCTTTTATCTTCAGCCACTCTGTTTTAATCAGGTTCGTCATTGCTGTAATTTTCAGATTAGTTATTGGTTAATTCAAAGAAACGGGCTTCCAGTCTTTTTTTCTTCAATAAAAGATGGTTCAGTGCCACTCCTTTTTCAAAACATTGCCGGTTGAATGTTTCCAGGTTGGCGGTACCTTTTGGCATGATCACTTGCACCGTATTTGTCTTTTCATTCATAGTGACTGCATGCCCCCAACTGCTAAGTGCGGCAGCCAATGCTTGTAAATCAGCGGCGCTCATTTCCACGATATCTTCATCCATCAGTACTTCTTCCACAGGCCCGGTGGTGATTAATGTACCCGTCTTTAATATTGCTACATGACTGCAGACCTTTTCCACTTCGTCCAACAGGTGACTGGCCATAATGATTGTATGTCCCTTGTCTCGGAGTTCCAGTATCAGTTCCCGGATTTCTGCAATACCCACCGGATCCAGTCCATTGGTGGGTTCATCCAGTACCAGTACTTTAGGGTCTCCAAGTAAGGAAGCGGCAATGGCCAGGCGTTGCTTCATGCCAAGGCTATATGAACTGAATTTATACCTCCTTCTTTCAAACAGGTTCACTTTTTTAAGTACTTCATTAATTTCAGCTTCACTGCCCCGGCCACTGATTGCCTGGGTGATTTTCAGGTTGTCAACAGCTGAGAGATAGGTGTAAAAATTGGGTGTCTCCAGCAACGAGCCGATTTTACGGCGTTGCTCAGGAGAACCGGGTTGGCCAAACCAGCGGAAATCCCCCGAATTGGACCTTAATACATCCATGACAATTCCCAGCAGTGTTGTTTTGCCACTACCATTGGGTCCAAGAATGCCGAAAACACTTCCTTCCGGGACATCGAAGCTGACCCCTTTGAGGGCTTTTACCAATCCATAGGACTTGGCAATATTGTCAATCGACAGAACTATACTCATACGTATTGATTTCAGGGCTCAATATAAAAGTTTCCCGGGTATCCTGTGCAACAATATGTTGACCGGTATGTTATAAAATCACTATTTTCAGACAACATGGCAACAATACTGGTTACAGGAGGTACGGGATTGGTCGGACAGGCCCTTACCCGGCAATTGACAAATATGGGGTATTACTGCATCGTTATGTCCCGTAAACCAAGACCGGCAGCCAATGGTATCCGTTATGCTGTTTGGAACCCCGATGCCGGCACCATGGATGAAGCCAGTTTGCAGGAAGCGGATTATATTATTCACCTGGCAGGTGCAGGTGTAGCGGATCAGCGGTGGACAGCGGCACGGAAAAAAGAAATCCGGGATAGCCGGGTAAAATCCGGAGAATTACTGGTAAAAAAACTGGCCACAGTTCCTCATAAAATAAGAGCGGTGATCAGTGCATCAGCTATTGGATGGTATGGGGCCGATCCTGAAATTCCCAACCTACATCCATTTACAGAAGAAGCCCCCCCGGATACCGCATTTCTCGGCGACACCTGCTTCCAGTGGGAAGAAAGCCTTCAACCTATAACGGAGACGCCTGTCCGCCTTGTTAAATTAAGAATTGGTATTGTACTGAGCTTGGAAGGAGGCGCCCTGAAAGAATTTATAAAACCACTCCGGTTTGGTGTAGCGACGGTATTAGGAAATGGGAAACAAATGGTCAGCTGGATTCATATAGAGGACCTGGTCAATATGTTTGTCTTTGCCCTTACCAATATGAAAGCTGAAGGGGTTTATAATGCCACTGCACCCACACCCGTGAGTAATAAAGAACTGATTTTGACGTTGGCTAAATCCCGAAAAGGTTTTTATCTTCCAATACCGGTTCCTGCAATTGTTTTAAAAATAATGATGGGGGAAATGAGTATTGAAGTACTGAAGAGTGCCACGGTCAGCAGCTCAAAAATTCAGCAGGCCGGGTTTACCTTCCGCTACCCGGGAATCAGGGAAGCGCTGGCCAAAGAAGCTCAATACAGGTAATCAAGGGTATCTATCTCTGCATGATTCGGGTGCCAGATATTTGTAAAGTCACCAATAATCGCCCGTCCATGTTCAAAATCTTTCTTATGTAATTTCAGGAGCTGGATATCCTCATCACTAACCCGCCGGTGAATAGGATAGAGTGTTCCTCCTTTTGTTCCTGCCGGTTTATCGGATTCATACTGATATTGCGGATCAACCAACGTGCCGCGGGGATACATGATTCCGGGACTGCCTTTTCCCCGGATATCCACTATTTCCGGATGAGTAAGTCCGAGCGTATGGCCAAATTCATGGGCGGCAGTAGTGGAACCGGCATATAAATTCTCCAGTTTGAAATAACCACTGTTGCATCCAATGCCATCCACAAAAGAAATATTGCCATGGGCAAACTCTTCGATCCGGAAGTAATTGTTGTGGGGATCAAGATTCTGATAAATATCAATATCCGTCAGATCCGGCCTGTATTCCGCGCTTATCCGGAATACCACCTGCAGATAGTAATCATGGATATTGATCCAGGTGCCGGGTTCATTCCACAGGGTTTCAATTTCTTCCCTGATCTGTGCGGTAAGTGCCGGGCTGGCGGCATTTCCATACGTGATGATCCTGGCGGCGATCACCAGTTCCTGTTGTGTGATTTCTGCAATTCCCATAGGTATACTGTGCTTATCTCTTGTCTTTATGCTATAAAAACTATAGACGTTTTTTATTTCCTGAAAGATGTATCAGCAAGGATTTTTTTAACGCAGATGACTGATTAAATAATCCGTTACTTTCTGGTAAAGGTGAACACGGTCCTTACCTCCCACATTATGTTCATGTCCGGGATAAATCATATAATCCACCTGCACGCCCTTCTCCACACAGGCTTTAACGAAATTCACGGAATGTTGTTGCACCACCACGGGATCCTGGAGACCATGGATCAATAAGAGTTTATCTTTTAATTTTCCGGCCTGGCTGATCAGGTTAGTACTGGCATATCCTTCCGGGTTTTCCTGGGGCGTATCCATATAACGTTCCCCATACATGATTTCATATAAAGTCCAGTCCATCACCGGTCCGCCGGCCACTGCCGCTTTAAATACGCCGGGATAATGCAACACGTAGTCAGTAGTCAGGAAGCCGCCAAAACTCCAGCCAAATAAACCCATCCGGTCTTTGTTCACATAGGATTGAGCTTTCAGATAGTTTACCCCCGCTTCGAGATCTTCCAGCTGGGCTTCGCCTAATTTTCTGAAAATAGATTGCTCGAAGGATTTCCCCCGGTTATCACTTCCCCGGGTATCCACTGTAAAGACCACATAGCCTCGTTGTGCCATATACCGGAACCAATAATCCCCCGCACCGCCATTCCAGCTGTTCAGGATCATTTGCGCATGGGGACCACCGTACCAATAAACGATCACCGGGTATTTTTTATCAGGCGAAAATCCAACCGGATTGAACTGCCGGCAGAACAGGCTGTCTCCATTTTTATTTCTGATGGTAAAGAGGCTTAATGATACCGCGCTAAATTCTTTCAGTGGGTTTGCGGCCTGCAATAATAGCTTCGCCGGATTTTTCGACGATTTTTTTAAGTCGATCAGTTGAATCGCCCTTGGATTATCGATCGTGCTGTATACATCCAGCACCGTACTGCCATCCGCGCTTACCTGGGCCGTGTGTACACCAGGTAAAGGAGTAAGCAGGGTCGTTTTACCGGTCTTCAGATGTACGGCGCAAAGATTTTTATTGACGGCCGAAAGAATAGTGCTGACGAAGAACAGGTTTTCACCCTTACTGTCAAATCCTTTTACTTCAAGGACTTCCCAATTCCCTTTGGTCAGCTGGCGGATCAGTTTGCCATTGATATCATAAAGATAAAGCTGGTTCCAGCCGTCACGGTTGCTTTGCCAGATGAACTGACCGGAATTATTTTTCAGGAAAAGCATCGGCACCAGCGGCTCCACATATTTCTCATCTTTCTCTTCAAATAATGTTTTTACAAAATCACCGGTTGTTGCATCATATTGGTTCAGCTTCATATGATCTTGCTCCCGGTTTACCACCGCTATAAAAACATATTTATCATCCGGGCTCCAGGCAATATTGGTGAGGTATTGATCTGCCGGTATTCCGGTTTTCAGCCAGATGGAGGTTTCGGTAGCTGTATTAAATACCCCTACCCGTACATGATGGCTCTTATCACCGGCCATCGGATATTTGATCAGTTCGGAGCGGGCCGGCCGTTCCGACCAGTTGATGATGGGATAGTCATTCACCATACTCTGATCCATCCGGTAGAAAGCCAGTTTTGTTCCTTTGTTACTCCAAAAGGTTCCCTTGCTGATCCCAAACTCATCGCGGTGAACGGAAGAAGCGTATACAATATCCTTACTGCCATCCGTAGTTACCTGGTAAACCTGTTTATCGGGACTACTGACAAACAGATTGTATTTATCAAGGTATGCCGTAAAGCCGGCTTTGCTTTCTTCCGCATTCTCCATAGATGCCAGTTCTTTTGAAAGCAGCGGGGTAATTTTTTTGGTAATGGGATTATAACGGATCTTATTTCCCTGATTATTCATTACCCATCCATCTGTTCCAAATCGGATCATGGGCATGGTCTTGAAGGTGTCGGTACCGGTTTCTTCCATAAATCTGTTAAGTCCCTGCAATGAAAGAAATGGCCATTCCTTTCCTGCCATTTTGTAATTGCCCCGCATCCAGATATCCTGACTGTTTTGTTTCTTCAGGAATACATAGTCATTGGTGCCCTCAAAAAATTGCAGTTGCGCCAGGTTTTCCGGAGCGAGGGTGGTGCGGGCACGGAGCATGGCGTCTTCGAGGGTCAATTGCTTTTCTTGTGCTCTCAGCGGAGGCAAAGTCAGCATTAAGAGAATCGGGAGGAGAAGTATTTTCTTCATAAGCAGAAAGTTAAGCAGTTTAAAGGTATTGAATGCTGATTTTTGACAGTGTTGTTTTTTTTATAACAACAAAATTATTTGCAATTTTCGCTGTTATAAAACTGTCTGTAATAACCTTTTGGGAGGACGGACCAGGGCAAAAGACAGAACTTTTTGTATATTTAATATCACATGGATTTTTTCTGCTTTTTTTATGAGTAATTATCGAAACCTGCTTTTTGTACTATTCTTCTGCACAGGCG
>DAORKK010000050.1:0-19638 GCA_035439525.1 Chitinophagaceae bacterium | reverse complement strand
GAGGTTGGAGGTTCGAGGTTGGAGGTTGGAGGTTCGAGGTTGGAGGTTGGAGGTTCGAGGTTGGAAGTTCGAGGTTGTAAGAGTCCTAAAGGTGGGGAAATCTGTAGTAAGTTGAATAACTGCTTAGGAGGGGCTGTTGACTCCCGACTACCGACTAGAGTTCAGCGTTCCTTATCTTCCCCGTATCCAGCAGCTTCCGCAACTGCACCGACAACGCCGGGCTATGCAGGGCTTCGAGGTGACGGAAGTGATGCAGGTCGGTTCCCACCAGGTCGTAGGCATTTTGCTTTACCAGGTATTGCGCCAGTTCGGTGACGGATTTACCATAATACCCGGTCAGGGAAAGCAGGTTGAGCTGGAACAAACAACCGAGATCTTTTAATTCGCCATAAAAGGCCTTGTTCTGTTCCAGGTAAATATACCGCTCCGGGTGAGCAATAATGGGTTGGTATCCCTGCATCTGCATATCAAAGAGAATATCTTTCAGGCTGTGCGAAGGATAAGCCATGGAAAATTCCACCAGTACCATTTTATCTTTAACCGTCAGTAATGGTTCGTTGTTGGCCACCAGTCCCGCTACATAATCGTCGAGGAAGTATTCTGCTGCAGCATGGATTTCCATATCCAGCCCCGCTTCCTTCACGGTGGTGCGCACCCATTCGAGCCGTTCGAGAATCGTTTCCCGGGTATTCTTATACATATCCCACATGATATGCGGGGTGGTGATAATTTTCCGGTAACCCAATGCATGCAATCCCCCAATCAGCTGGAGGGCCGTCTCAATATCCGGTGCCCCGTCATCAATACCCGGTATCAGGTGCGAGTGCATATCGGTCTTCAACAGGCCGATTGCTTCTTTATCGCCTTCCTTTTCCGGCTTTGATCTTGAAAAAAATTTAAACATACTGACTGACTTGGTAACCGAAATTACAAATGAAATGCTGTTTCTGTTCAGAAAGTTCGCCTGGGAAGCGTTGTAAATACTTTATAAACGAGGTCACTCTTTGGAAAAACCACATACCAGGCGGTGAGGAACAGGATCATACTGTCCGTATAAAAATGCTGGTGCTGCTGGTACCATACTTCCAGGGCCCCTTTATAGGGCAGAATCACATCGCGGTAACATTCCTGTGGAGGAAGGTTGCTTTGCGTAATGATCAGTTCTTCGTCCCTGAAAACAATGGAACCGATACCGGTAAGCCCTGGCTGTGCATTGTATACTTTCGATTTCATTTCATCAGAGTAACGGTCAAACCCCACTTTCATCAGGGGGCGGGGGCCGACAAAGGACATATCTCCCGTCAGGATATTGAATACCTGGGGCAATTCATTGATCTTACTTTGCCGGAGGAAACGGCCTATTGGCGTGATGCGGGGATCCTTACGCACCGTCATATCCCCATGCCCCATATTGGGACTGTTTTTCAGCATGGTGGCAAATTTCCAAATCCTGAAAATCGAATTTTTATATCCGACCCTTTCCTGGCGGAAGAAGACTTCATGTTCCCCGGTCAGCAATAAAAGAATAATAATTGGAATGAATACGGGCAACAGGATAGCCAGCGCCAGCAGCGAAAAAAGGATATCGAAAAACCGTTTAATGAACTTGTACATAATGAGTGCGTTGTTTCAACAGCCGGCGCTTAACCAATCGCCGCTTTTATTTCCCTGGTTACAATGGCCAGTTCCTCATCTGTTATATTGGTGGAACTGGGAATACTGAGACAGGTGTTGTAAATATAATCCGACTGGTCTTTGTGATGGATATACACGCAGTCCTTATACATCGGCAGTTTATTCATGGGCATCCAGAAACGGCGGCTCAGGATTTTATTGGCATTGAGGTGATCCAGCAATGCCTGTTGTTTTTCAGTTTGTATGGTAAACAGCCAGCCGTTGGTATTCACATCCGCCAGTTCCTGCTGGAAACGGATATCGGCCACTCCACTCAGTTCTTTTCTATAAAAAGCCACCACTTGCTTCTTCCTTTCTATAAAGGAGGGCAGTAATTCCATCTGGGCCACCCCGATGGCGGCCAGTACATTCACCAGGCGGTAATTGTAGCCTACTTCATCATGATAATATTCATCCGCACTGGCTTTTGCTGTAGTGGTCAGATGTTTGGCATGTTTGGCCAGGGCTTCATCATCTGTAACGATCACGCCGCCACCCCCGGTGGAAATGATTTTATTCCCATTAAAACTAAAGGCAGCCAGGGGACTGAATGTTCCCGCACTCTTTCCTTTATAGGTGGTGCCCAGGGCTTCCGTGGCATCTTCCACAACAGGGAGCGGGTATCGACTGACGATTTGTGAAAACCGGTCCATATCACACATATTCCCGAGGATATGCACGGGCATGATGGCCCCGATCCGGCGTCCGTCTTTTTTATAGAATAATTCCTTCCCTTTTGTTTCGGTCTGCGTGGAAAGGAAGTCCTCCAGCAGGTCCAGGTCCATCTGCCACAACAACGGATCCGCATCAATCAGCAAAGGATCTGCACCCAGGTATTTGATGGAATTGGCCGACGCCACAAAAGTCAGGTTGGGCAGGATCACATAATCATGCTGCTTTACTCCCGATAACAATAATGAAATATGAAGCGCGGCCGTCCCATTCACCGCGGCAATTCCATATTTAGCGCCGGCAAAATCCGCCACCATCTGTTCGAACTTAGTTACATAGGAACCTACTGAAGAAATCCACCCGGTATCCAGGCAATCCTTCACGTACTTCCATTCATTCCCTGCCATATTGGGCAGGCTCAGGGCTATAAACTTATCGTTACTCATATACCAGTTTTCCGGATTCAAGGTATTGATTGTACCAGTCCACCGTGATCTTCAATCCCTCCTTCCACATTACTTTAGGTTCGAAGCCGAGCTGCACACGGGCCTTGGTAATATCCGGACAACGACGGCTGACCGAACCGGGATAGGTCGGTGCGTTTTCAAACTCACCTTTGAAATCCATCAGTTCACCGGCATAATGGATCAGATCGCCAATGGATATTTCATCCTGGGTTCCGATATGATAAATCTGCCCGTTTGTATTCGGACGTTCCATCGCCAATACGGTTCCTTCCACGGCATCTGAAATATAACAGAAAGCACGGGTCTGGTCATGACCATATACTTTGAACGGATTCTCCCCCTTGCGGTAACGAACCACCAGGTGAGGGATAACGTGTTTGAAACCCATCCGCGGTCCATATACATTGTGATAACGGACAATAGTGGTTTCAAAACCGAGGATGCGGGCATAATTCAGGAAACCGGATTCACCCAGCATCTTGGTGACGGCATAGGTAAACCGCGGATGACCGATATCTTCAATACAAAGCGGCACTTCTTCCGGGGTTGGTGTAGTATACCCAAAGGCTTCAATGGTACCTGCATAACATTCGCTGGTGGAGGTAAATAAAACCTTACCTACTTTGCTGCGGCGGATCCATTCCAGGGTATTATAAATAAGGGCGGTATTGATCCGGATGATTTCGTGCGGAATGGAGTTGGCATTATCCACACCGACTACCGATGCCAGCATGTATACCTGGTCATAGGCTTCATCCAGTTCGTTGTAGGTAGCAGGATTGGTAAAATCTCCAGCCACCACCCGGATACCATGTTTGTTCACCAGTTCAGTGAAATAATCATCCTGTTTACCACGGGCAAAATTATCGGCGATCGTCAGTTCATAATCGCGGTTTTCTGCCAGGTATTTCGTGATGTTGAATCCGATAAATCCGGCTCCGCCGAGGAGGAGTACTTTCTTAGACATGGATATGAGTTGTATGTTTTAAGTTATAAGTTGTAAGTATGGACATTTGCTAAAAGAAACCGGTGGTTTATTATTCTAAGAGCTGGAATGTTCAATATTCAATTTTCATTGTTGAACCCACTTCGGGGTTCTGGGAACTAACCTTGTACACTACCCCGGGTTTCACCCGGGGCTATTAATCGTTCAACCCTTCCAGGGTTGGCAGTTTAACGGCAATCTGATTAAAAATTCTTCAAATGATTAATGTCAACTGAATATTGAGCACTTTTCTTTTAAGAATCCGAATGCTCAATTTTCATTGTTGTACATCTTCCTGGAAAAGAGCTTCTAGTATTAACAAATGATCAGACTCCCGACTCCTGACTCCCGACTCCCGACTAACTAAAGGTCTCCGCGTCCCAGCACTTTCACCACATGCCGTTCACTCAATGAGCTGATCTCTTCATTGCTGAGAACACCGATCGTATCATAGACCCAGGCAGCTGCTTTGCCTTTTATTTTTTCCAACAGCGCCGCATTACTGCGGTAATCTTTATGCCCCGTGGTGATCACGATCACATCATACTCCTCATCCAACAGGCTGTCAAGATCCTGGTTGATCCAGATATCTTTTTCCTCCCAGTATTTCACATGCGGATCGTGCAGGTGAATCGTACATCCTTCCATTTCCAGCTGGTCATAAAAACCTTCCACCGGTGTATAGCGGGTATCTCCCACATCGTTGAGGTAGCTGACACCCAGCAACAGTATTTTCTTTCCTTCCAGGGAATCTTTGTATTGGGCTTGAAGGAAATCAAAAGCGTATACCGGCATTTTATCATTGATATGCACGCCTTTTTCACTCTGTGCCAGTTTCTCTGCACTGCCAAACAGGTTCATCCTGGCCCAGCTGGCCAGTAAGGGATCCTTGGTCAGGCAATAGCCACCCACACCAAGACCAGGTAACATGATATTTTTATGGGTCGGACGCATCCGGATCGCATTCACTACTTCATAAATATCCACGCCGGCTTCCTCGGCAAAACGGCTCCATTCCACCATAAAGGCGATATTCATTGCCCGGTAGGAATTCTCCAGTACTTTGGCCATTTCGGTGGCATTGGTATTACCGAGACGGGTCAGCGGATATTCATCTGTCCGGATCACCGTACGGAGAAAGGTTTCCACGGCTACCGCGCTTTTCTCATCCGTACCGGCAAACACCCGATAAAAATTCTGGATGGAATCAATGTATTTGGGACCAGGCATTACCCGCTCATACGAATGCCCGACTTTGACCTTATCTACGGGAAGCCCTCTTTTGGTCAACGACTCTTCCAGCAGGGGACGAACTATTTTTTGTGCTGTGCCCGGCGGCACAGTGGTTTCCACCAATACCAAAACATCTTCTTTGCAATATGAACCGATCGCTTCAATCGCTTTCCGGAAGGGGGTCAGGTCCACATCATAGCCTTCGAGGTCCTTGTTCTTAGTGGATTTCTTCTGTACATCCAGGTTGATATCCACCACGATCACATCCGCTTTGCTGTAAGCATACCCATCAAAACTGGCATAATAATTTTTCTTCTGCAGGGCATTCTGGTAATACAGTTCAATTTTCGGATCACTCGCGATTACCGGGAATACACCTTCGTTGATGGAACGGATCTTCCAGTAAGAACCCGGGGTGGGCAGGTCAATCCCAATCACTGCATACTCTTCGGTAAGGGCATTGGCGACCACAAGTCCCATCACTGAGCCCACAAAGCCCAATCCCTGTACCACCACTACTTTTTTACCAGGGTGGAGGGCGAGAAAAGCATCAATCCCTTCTTTATCTTGTTTTACAGCGGGTATCTCATACTCCTTGCCCGTTACCGGACTTTTGGATACCTGCAGCGTACTGGTTGTCATTGGTTATGTTCCGCTTGAAGTTTAAAAATATGGTCCCCGATCTTTGTAAAAGCCCAGGGAGTTTTATAGGTAGTTGCCCGGATCCGTCTATCTACTTCGGCTGGCGACATGTCCGGTCGGATATGGCAAAGATCATCGAGTTGCTTTCTCGTGTACGGTTTTCTTTTCCACGCCTCGTTAGTAACCGGGAAGGGCTCGCCTTTCAAGACACAATTCAACATTTCATAAAAACTCTCTTCTATCAGGTGATAACAGCGTTGTGTTACCGAATAGACTGTATCCGCCGGGCTGATGGGGAAACGTTTTACCTGGATAATATGACCGGAATCCACTGCCGCTTTCATATGATGACAGGTGATGCCGTATTCTTTTTCGTCGTTATAAAAGGCAAAGTTGGTACAGCCGGTGCCGGGGTATTCAGGACTGCCCGGATGAAAATTGATCGCGGCAACAGAGGCACTTTCCAGCAGACTGGCCGGGTAGATCCAGGAAGATATAAAAGAGATCAGGAGTTCGCCTTTCCAGTTAAGGACTTCGGGGGGCAGTTTGTCTTTGCGGCTGCCGGAAAAAACCGTGGCCTGTGGAAAATGGGACCGGATATACTCCTCAGCCCGGGCGGCATATTCATTATCCTTTTTCCGAAGGAATAAAACACGGTATCCGTTGGTATCCACAGGTTTCAAAAAGGTTGGTTTAAGGCTGATTTTTAAGGTGCAAAGGTACCCAAAAAAGTCCACGTGCGTCGTTAGGAATACTGTTTTTCTAGGAAAACCTTCAAGGTTGGAAGTTGGAAGTTGGAAGTTCGAGGTTGGAAGTTGGAGGTTAATCCTAAAGCGGGGAGAGTTATTAGCGATAGTGAAATGTTTAAATTTCTGAATTATAGACAGTAGAAGACTTTAAACTATCCTCGAATGACACGGAACCTCCAACCTCCAACTTCCAACCTCCAACCGCCAACCTCCAACCTCGAACCTCCAACCTCCAACTTTTCAGTATTGCATAAAAAAACCCGGTAAGACCGGGTTTTATAAAAGATATTGTAAGTAAGCTTACGCCGCCACCAGTTTCCTGGAGGGTTTCTTAACGAGATTCTTGGCAGGGTTTCCGACTACAGTGGCACCATCGGGTACATCCTTCACCACCACGGTACCGGCTCCGATAGTAACATTATCGCCAATCACGATTCCCTGGCGGATTACGGAGTTGGCCCCGATAAATGTATTGCGACCTACTTTGACATTACCGCAAAGCACTGCACCGGGAGCGATATGGGTGAAGTCACCAATGATACACTCATGATCTATACTGGTGGACGTATTACAAATGACGCCCTTTCCGATTTCCACTAAGGGGTTAAGGGTGGCATTCGCAGCAATCATCACGCCTTCTCCCAGTTTTACAGAAGCCGAGATCACTGCACTTGGATGAATGGCGTTGATCGGGTTGCCCAGGTACTGACTGAGATTCGTATGGATCTTTTCGCGGATCCCGTTATGTCCCACACAGGCGAAGAAATCATAATCCTTCAGCTTGTGGATCACATCGCTCTCTTTACCGAGATACTTTAAATGATAGGGATTAAACTCCTTTTCTTCGGAGTCGCAATAAGCGGTCACCAAACGTCCTGCGCTCAGCAGGATATCGATGATGACGAATGCGTGGCCGGAATAGCCGACTATGGCCACTGGTTTTTTCAATGTGGTTTTCATTGACCTGGATTTTGGATGAGCTAAAATAAACAGTAAGCCCAGGCTTCCAAAACATTGGTGCCACTAAACCATAAAATCAGGTACTAGTACTTTTACGAAAATCGTATTTTTTCGATACCGGGGTGGGAATCTAACGTGCAGCCAGGAGCTGAAGGTATTTCTCGTGGAGAAAAGACTGCACAACGCGTTGATCATAATGCGTTTGTATCTGGAGCAGGAGTTGGTCCGCCATTCCCTTCAGGGCGGCAGGCTCATGAATCGCGGATTTCATTTGTCCAAACAGGGCCTCTTCGTTTTTTACTTCAAATAAAAGCCCTGTTTCGCGGTGCCGGACAATATCGGTATTCCCATCAATCGACGAGCATATAATGGGGCATCCCATCGCGCCGGCCTGCATGAGTACATTGGGAAAACCTTCCCGGTGGGATGGATGAACGAGTACATTGGAGAACTGCATAAAGTATTCCACAGCATCACTCCAGCCTGCGGCAATCACCGCCGGATGTGTTTTAATCAATTCACGGGCTTTCTCAGATACCGGATCCACTTCATCTTCAAAAGCCCCTACCAGGATCAGTCGCGTATGCGGATGCAAGGCATTTACCCTGGCAAAAGCCAGTAATAATTCATCCATTCCCTTGTCATGCACCAGTCGTCCGACGGAAAGAAAATAAAATAATGAAGGGTCGTATTTCACCAGGCCCTTTACTTCATTCAGCTTCTCCTGTTTCAACACCGCCGGATTATAACGGGCCAGGTTTACGCCATTGCTGGACCCCCACCCGATGACCTCGAGTTTGCGGGGCGTGACCAGCCGGTTGGCTACAATAAACGCTTTCATGGATCCACTGTTGGGCCATACATGGGTGGCCGCCATTCCGGTCAGTTTTTCCATGGCAATCAGGATGCGGCGGCTCATGCCCTTGGTGGTGACATAACGCAAACCAGCAATCGTGTGTAAGCGGAATTTCACGCCTGCCATTTTCGCGGCCAGCATGGCCAGTAAGCCGGCCTTGGGTGTATGCGAATGCACGATATCCGGTTTCTCCTTACGAAACAACCGATAGAGCAGCCATAAACAGCGCAGATCTGTGAATGGGCTCATCTTCCGGGTCATTGGAATAATATGATGACGGCAACCTTCACGTTCAAGTACACTGGCCAGTTCTGGCCCGTCGCTGCTGACCATCAATACATCAAATCCATGCTCCCGCATGTATTTCATCTGGCCGGGCAGGAGTACGTTCAGGGAGATGGGGGCAGTGGTTATTCTGAGGAGTTTGGGCATTTTTAGGGAAAGTCGGTAGTTTGTAGTTCGTAGTTAGTAGCCTGCCGGACAGGCAGGTTTAGGGGGCCTATCCTTTTCCCTTAAACAACCTGGTATACAGATACTGCCAGATTGTAGGGTGTGACCAGAGTGCGGATTCTTTTGTAAGGCTATCGCGGATTTGCAGCCGGTTTTGCAGCGCGTCTTCCACCGCTTTCAACATCAGGGGAACACCAGTTCCAAACTGCAGATAGGGATAAGTAAAATAATTATCAGCCGGGGTAACCGGTATGATTCCCTGGTAAAGGATGCCGCCGGTATCAATACCTTTATCCACGAGGTGAATAGTAACCCCACAGTTGTCAGCATCATTATTGGCTATCGCCCAATACCCGCCATGCACGCCCCTGTATTTGGGTGTGATACCGGTATGCATATTGATGAATACAGCCCTTGTGCTTTCCAGCACTTTACGCGAAATGATCCGTGTGCCATTTACAATCACCAGGTCAGGCTCAAGTTCCTGCAACAGCCGGATACAGGCTTCCTCATTAACAGAGGTAACAGCCGTTTTCACAGATGCCGGAATTATGGATTCATCAAATCTATATTGAGAAAAAATTTGTTTCAACCGGCCAGCGCTCGTTCTTCGCAACAAAGGCACGATGAGTACACTGAATAAAACCTGTCCCCCGACCCGGAACCAGCCCAGTTTTTTCATGCGTCGCTTTGCCAGTGCCATGCCCCGCATGGGTGTTTCTGTAATCACCCGTTCAACCGGAAACTGTTTATTCACCGCATTATAAATAACCGTGGTCGAAAAACATTCGGAACAAAGCATGACGATTTTTCTGTTCATTGTTCAGCGTGCAGTTTATCGGTGAGACCAGACATGGTAATACTACTGAAACCATACTTCTCATGAAGCTCGCGGTAATACCGGAGTATGGATTCCAGGAATTGCATATTCTGTTCCAGGTTTGCGCCAAAATTGTGCGGATGCCACCAGAGATGAAACAGTTTTCCGGTTTTCGCCGCATGCTCCATTGCTTTTTTGATGCGACGGAGCCGCAATGGTTCCAGCAGCCTGAGTTTTCTGCTCCAGGGGCGGAGAAAACGGGAAGCCGCCACATTCATCAGCGGACCCTCTTTCACGTAGGATTTATCATGGCAATGATGCCCGGTAAGATTGAGATAGGCATCCGTGATCCGGAGAGCACGGCGAAAAAGACTTTCATCATTTTTATTCCGGCCCGCATATAGCCAGGAGACCGGATTGCCCCTGTAGGAATCGAGGCCGGATTCCCGGCACACTTCGAGATAAGCCTGGTTAAACTGATTGCGCGGGAAAACAAGACTTCGCATTTTCAGTCCCCAGGATGCAGCAATGTTTTGCGCGGCTTCCAGGTCTGCCCGGAAATCGGAAAGCTGCTGTCCGGGTTCGAGGCAATAATAGTGACAGAATGTATGTGTTCCGATTTCATGATGCCCATTCTCCTGTATTTTCTTCAGCAGGGAATAACCGAAATGATAAGGATCGGCAGCTTCATCATTACCCACAGTGGCCAGATCGCCGTAAGGAGATAAACGCGGATCGGTATAAGCCGGCTTTTGTTTGGGACAATACTGCAGCAGTTCTTCTTTGTTGCGGGCAAACAAAAATCCTACGGTTGAAAAAGTGCCCTGCACTTCATAGCGGTCAAACAGCCCGAGCAAGGCAGGGATCACCTGTTGAACAGCAAGTATATTCGGTCCGTACTGCGCTATGCTTCGTTTATCCCGCACCCCCCAGAATAATTCAAAGTCAAGGGAGATCACCAGCTTTCCTGTATCAAATCGTTCAGTCATTTCAGGACAGGTTTTCGTGTTGACTTATTGGCAGATATGCTTTTTTATACCAGACATCCAATGCAAATAATGTATAGAGAATCTTGGCTCTTTTTTCATCAGAGAGATTGACTTTACGATCCAACAGTTGTTGTATAAATGCGGGTGCTACAAACCGGTTACAGAAAGAATCTGCGGAACTGAGATAATCATAAATGAGTTCTTTCAGTTCTTTATCCACCCATTGCCGCAGGGGTACTTCAAATCCTCTTTTAGGCTGGCCGACCAGCGTAGCCGGCAGGTATTTTTCGGAGAGCCGGCGTAAGAGATATTTGGTTTGTGTACCACGGATTTTAAAATTGTCGGGAAGACCCGGAACAAACTCAAGCAGTTCTTTGGACAGAAAGGGACTGCGTCCTTCCAGTGAATGAGCCATGGTGGCTATATCCATTTTTACGAGCAGCAAATCAGGAAGGATACAGTTAAAGTCCAGCTCCATCATTTTTTGCAAGCCGGACCGGCCGGTCCGGTTAAGCTCATTCAATAAGGTTCCGATTGAATCCGTACCATTTAATGGCCGCAGGTATTGACCAAAGCCGGTAAAGATATCCGTGGTGGAGGAGTAATACACCCCGGTATCCTTTTGTGAGGCAAGATCAGCCAGGCGATAGAGGTAATTTAGCCGGGTTTGTTTATCGTGCGAGATCGGTATTAGTTTTTTGGCAAACCCGGCAACCGCTGTGAGCAGGGCGGGTTTACGGAAGAAATCATATTTGGCAAATGGCACATACCGACGGTAACCACCAAATATCTCATCAGAACCGTCCCCGTTCAGAATAACGGTCAGGTGTTTACGGGCTTCGCGGCTTACATAATAACTGGGTATAGCCGAATCATCATAAAAGGGTTCTCCGTAATTGGAGAGGATTTTTTCGACATCCTTGTTCAGTTCATCGAAAGCAATGTTGATTTCAGTATGACCGGTCTGGTATTTATCCGCCACCAGCTTTGCCAATGGCGCTTCATCATAGGTGCCGGTAAAGGAAACCGTAAAGGTTTTGAGCCCGGGTTTATAGCCGGCAGCAATGGCGGTGACCAGTCCGCTGTCAATCCCCCCGCTGAGAAAAGAACCTACTTCAAGGTCGGATGATTCCAGTCTTCTTTTAATGGCTTTGTGCAGGAGCTTATCTGTTTCTTCCATCGCCTCCTCCAGGGAGAGGTTTGAACGACGGCTGTAGCTGTCACCGATCTGCCACCAACGTTCTTTTTGAAGGGTGCCTCCCGAAAGGTTAAGCCAGGCAAAATGACCGGGTGGTAATTCATGCAACTGCTGGTAGGGTGTGGCAGCACCATGAAAGGCTCCATAATGCAGGAAGTGGGTGATCCGTTCCTCACTGATAGTTGCCTGTACCTGTGCCTGGAGTGCATTCAGTTCACTGGCAAAAACAAAGCGGCCATTCTCTTCATAATAATACAATGGTTTTTTTCCGGCGCGGTCACGGGCCAGGAAGAGGCGGTTGTCCCGGTGATCATAGATCGCAAAGGCAAACATCCCGTCAAAATCATGAAGACAGGCGGGGCCCAGTTTCAGAAAAGCGAGCAGAATGGTTTCCGTATCAGAATGGGTATTCCCCTGTAATCCGTGCCTTGCTCTGACTTCCTCGTGATTATAGATCTCGCCGTTGAATATGATCGTGAGGTGAGCGGCATGCATGGGCTGTATACCGCTGGCAATATCAAGAATTGCCAGCCGATGGTGATGAAGTACCAGTCCATCAGCCGACCAGGTTGTTTGTGCATCGGGACCCCGGTGCATGAGGTCACGGGTAAGCCGGGGAATATCCAGCGGAAAGTTTACAGAACCTGCAATACCACACATGTCAGAAGAACTTTTTATTGAATATATACTGTGGCGAAAATTTTCCGGATTTATCCATGACCAGGAAAATGAACATGGCATAAAATGGCAAGGCCGGGATCTTATACCGGTTCAGCGCCCCGAAATTACCCGTTGTCATACCCACAAAGCCACCAAACACAATGGCAAACACAAAAGCAAAACTGATCACCGGATCAGATGCGATCAGGCTGAAGAATTTTTTAAACCCGATTTTCCGGAATGCCATCAGGGTCAGGGTCAGAAAAGCAAAGGATTCAAAAAAGGAGAGCACCATAAAAGGCGAACTGATATCCCAGGGAAAAGGCCGGTAAAAGGTATTGACCACCCCCAGCGGGAAGGCAGCGGCCATACTCCCCACCGTATTTTCTACCGCAGCTACTTTAAAATTCGAACCACTTCCGATTTTATTCTGTACAAAAGTCTGTTGCTGATCCTGTGCTGCTTTTACAATATTGTCGGTAGTAAACTGGGAAGTGATTTCAGAGGAGGCAAAACCCTGGATTACCAGGAAGGCGGCGGCTCCCGCGATACCCACCACCAGGATTGTGGTGATCTGACGCAGGATCCGGTCTGCAATCAACACCCGTACCTGCATAAAGATCCAGAGCATAAAGGCAGCCATCAGACTGATCAGGATATAGGCTTTCAGGTAAAATAACATGTAAGCCCCAAACAAAAGAAAAAAGACATCTGCATGTCTGTACTTCTTTACAATAAAAAGGTTGTAAGCGGCATAGAGGCTGTAGCCCATCGCCCCCAGACAGATCGTATCTTTCAGCAGACCCACCCCCCAGAACAGGAGTGATGGAAGAAAAAGACAGGCAATCGCAATCTTCTTATGCAGATGCGGGTACATCTTATAAAACATTTTGAAGAGGCGCCAGCAGCCACCAAAAGCCCAGAGGCTGAGGCAAAATGAAATGGCCAGGTAACTCTTGCCAAAAATAAGTGAGAACGGAAGTGCGAATTTTGGAGTGAAATAATTAGTTACATCAAACATGTACAGATGGGTAATGCCCAGTGCATCATAAAGAAAATAAGGAAAAACTGGGTTATCTCTGGTCAGTTCCAGGTTAAAATAAATATCCTTCAAGTGGCCGTAATCTTCATGTACTGCCTTATGCATATCAAGCACGGCCTGGTAATAGTGATTGGTATCGGCAAAAATAAAATAGTACTGGCTCACCAGGGTAAACACCACGGCAAATACAATCCGCAGATAAAAAGCAGGTAGAAAATACTTCTGAATGGGCGTACCCTTATACTTCTGTTGGCGCTTGTAAACAAAGATAGCCAGAACCAGTAAACAAAACGGCACCCATATGATATCGTCCGGCCAAAGCAGGGAATAACTGGTATATTCTTCCATTCCTTTACTTAATTTTTATTGATGAGTTGCTCCTTATACACTTCTTCCATCTCATCGGTCATGCGGGCCACGGTGAAATAGGAATACAGTCGCTGGTACCCGGCTTCCCCATGTTGTATTGCCAGTTCAGGTTGGCGAAAATAGCGGATGATCCGTTGAGCCAATTCATCCGTATCAAATGGGCTGACAAGCTGACCGGTTTCTCCGTCCGTAACTGCTTCATTAATAGCCGGTACATTAAACCCGATGATTGGCTTTTTATGGACCCATCCTTCCAGCATGATCAGGCCGAAGCCTTCCCAGATGGACGTCACCATCATAAAACGGGATTCCTTTATTAACTGATGCGGATTGGCCTGGTAGCCCAAAAACCGAACCGAATCTCCCAGGCCCAATGATGCCTGGTATTTCTTTAATTCCGCTTCCGCATTCCCCCCTCCCACAATATAGAGTTTCCAGTCCGGATTCTCCGCCGCTACTTTCTTCCAGCTTTGCATCAGCAGATCATGTCCTTTGTATTTTACCAGACGGCCAAGGATCAGGGCATAGGTTTCTGCGGGTACTTTATCAGTTACTTTCTTTTCTTTATCACTCAGATCAAGCCCGTAATAAATATTCCGGATCTTTTTTTCCTTTACGATGCCTCCCCGGACATACATGTCATACAACCCTTTTGAAATGGTCACATTATAATTGGCAAAAAATCCGGAAAACTTCTGCACCCAGTAGAACATCGATTTCTTAAGGTGTGCCGGATTATTCCCATAACGGGCGGAATAGGCTTCATCGAAACCATGCTTCACACTGATCAGCCGCATGCGGGGGAAAAAAAGCATTTTTTGCAGGGCGAGCCAGAGATCGGCATGCACCAGGTTGCTTTGCACGATATCAAATTGTTCTTTTTTCAATAAACGCCGCAGTTTCATCATGAGCACCGGGGAAAGTGCCGAATGTCCGTAGATCTCAAACGTTTCAATACCCTGCTCGCGGAAATGGGCCATAAAAGGTTTGGTGCCTTCAGGTACGGTCGGAAAGATGATCAGTACTTTTACTTCATATCCCCTTTTTTTCAGTTCAGGTAACAAGTGCATCAGGTAGAGTTCTGAACCTGAAATGGCTGCCATTTTCTGGACAAATAAGATTTTCACTTACGATATATTATTTTCTAGCTACCAACATAAGATTAGAGGCAAATCGATCTTCAGGAAAAAAGTTGCTTAGATACTTCAACTTTCCATTAGCATATAAACCTTGGCAGTATTCATCTAAATGCGGTTTTTCTTCAATAATAGTAAAACCCGCATCTTGATGAAGTTTCCGCCAGCCGCTAACACGGATCCGGTTGACATAAATGCTCCGATTCATACTCATTAGCTCCCATGTTTTTTTCCCATATCTGAGACAGTTGAATTGTTTGGCCGGGTCAATTCCGTAATACATGTGGTCACCTAGATCAATCAAATGAATCGCCAAACCTCCCTTTTTGAGTATACGGAAGGTTTCACGGATTGTTGTTTCCGGCTGACGGAGGTGCTCATACACAGTAAAACTGAGCACAAGGTCGAATTGCTCTTCGGGTAACGGCATTTCACCTCCAGGATAAATGATATAATCGAGCCATGGATTGTCTTGTAATACTGCGTCCGGAACATATTTCTCTATATCAATAATGGAAACAGCATCAGATCCTGCCTCCTTGATTTTTTTTGCAACACCCCAAGTATGACCTGGTCCTATTTCAATGACCTTTTTACCATTGAAATTGGTAAATGCGGAATAAGTATCAAAAATCTTATTGATACCCTCCTCAGCTTGATTGAACCCTGTTACATGCTTTTTTTTCGCCATCCTTTTTATAAAAGGCAATTTAATGAGATAGTTTTTTGCGATTTCTGTTATTACAGGCATTATTTTTTGTTTATAATAAGATTAGAATACTCTTTAAAGGTCGTTTCAATCGAAAAAAACTTAAGCGCGGCATTACGAGCCGAAATTGCTCTTGTTTTTCTCAAAGCTGAATCCTTAATGTAAAGCAGAAGATTGTTCATCCATTGTTGCTCAGATTGATTGGGTAATAATTTAATACACTCGTCGTTTTCTGGCAGAAGGTCATTGATGCCCGGAATATCGGAACCAATCACAGGTACTCCGCAAGCCATTGCCTGCATCACTGAAGTACACATTGTTTCTGCAAAACTTGCATGCATATATAAATCAAGACTCCGGTAGAATCCAATCATTTCAGATTCCTCAAGTAAGCCGTGAAAATGAATTTGGTCATTCAAATTATGAGTGGTTACCGTATGCTTTAGGTTTTCTAACTGATCGCCAACTCCGGCAAAATGAAAGTGTACATTGCAATCAAGGTTGCCTTTTGCAAATCCCTCAATTGCAAGTTCTATAATCATCTGCTGATTTTTAGGGGCATTTAAACGCCCTGCCATTCCTATATGAAACTCAGAGTTGGTTCTTCCTGCGCCAGGGCTGAAAACTGTCAGGTTTATACCATTTCGGATGATAGCTACTCTTTTTTTCAGATTCAGGAAGGGTATATTTTTTTGAAATTCTTTCCGGTAGTTTTCCGACAAGCAAACTACCTTATAGGCGAGTAACAAAGAAAGAAAACTGGCAAATTTTTCCGGTTTCCCTTTTGTGGTATGTGATGTATGCTCTACAACAAATAACTTTTTTCGGAAAAAAAAACTGTATAGCCAAGCGGGGATAATAAGTGTTGGACTATGAAGAATAATAATATCAGGGTTTTGTCCTACGAATGCGGTAATAACATCTTTACCTGGAAGACGAAATAGGCCTTTTTTCTTACGAATAAAACGGTATGGAACAGAATGAGAATGGCAAAACCGTTGATAGGCTGGCAGTAATTCTTCAATACCGTAATAGACAAGCTGGTGTTCCCATTTCATTTCTTCATCGGCCAGTATTAGTGAATTTACCACACTCCCATGGCCTCCCAACCCGCTGTATAAAACCTGTGTTACTTTCATTGCCGTGCGGGAATGATTTACCGTTTATGAATAACCGAAAAAACCTGCTGCATCTGTGTATCCCAGCTCAATTTCTGCTGCATTGAACTCCGGAATTTCTCCGGATAGTTATGATCCTTACGGACAATACCCTGATAAAAATCAAGCAATCGCTTAATATCCACGGGCGCTTCATCTCTTTCCACGGTAAAGACGAAGGGGGAATCCTCAAAAGCATCATCCCCAAGACTCATGATAAAGGGCAGTCCGAAAGCCGCATACTCCCTGTGTTTCAGCGAATAATTATCCATCAGTCCGATCCGGTGCAATGCCAGTGTCCCTATTCCGATATGGGATTGCTGGTATTCACCCGCCAGTTCTGCCTTGGTTCGTGTACCACAAAACAATACCCGATCCTGCACATGCTCCTCCTCTGCCAGTTTCCGGAGGGCGGCCATATTGTGACCGATAAGGCTGCTGATAATTCTGAACTCAACATGCAAATCAGGATTGTTCCGGTAATAGGCGCCCAATCCTTTAATAATTTTATCGTACCCATGATAGTGCGCACAATCAGAGGCCACCCCGATCAAAACGACCGGATCAGGCGACTCGACCTGTCCGAGTACCTGAATGGCAGAAAACTCAAATCCGTTTGGCATAAACACAGCTGGCTTATCAAAAAGGACTTTATCCTTTGTCAGGGTGATAATGAAATCCGCCGCGGCATTCATGCGTTTGATCCGGGGTTTATTGATCAGGTAACTGATCCAACGGGCTTTGTCAGTCTTCATCAACGGCCCTACATTTAATGTAGGATACTCCAGCAGCATCAGGGTTCCCGGGCTTTTTTGCCTGACTTTCTTCAAAAAATGAATCAGGTCTTTTCCGGGAAGATAAAAGCGCAGATAAATGGCATCATATCCGTAAGCCAGTATATCCTCCGCACAATGGTCAAAATTCAATGAACCATACCAGGCCAGTGAGAGGTGTTGTTTTAGCTTATTCAGAAAGCCTTGTTGGAGTCCGGTATCCCGCGCTCCTTTGTATGACCTTTTGCTTCCATCTGCATGAGCAATCGTTATTTCTCCCCCCTTACCCGGATAAAGGACAGCTGTTTCGATGTTATTCCGTTCAAATGCGGCACACTGCCCTTTAATTTTCTCCACTACACCAGGGATCAATCCTCCTTCGAGGTCCACGTTGGAAACATACAGTAATTTTTTCTTCATGCACGGATAACCTGGATCGTTAAATAATTAATTCCCCGGAGACGCTACAGTTTGCAACTCCTGTTTATTTACAAGGATGGTACCGGCCGGCACATCCTTATACACCACCGTATTCGCACCAATGATAACATTGTCACCGATCGTAACATTCATCAGTACCACACAGTTTGAACCTAACCAGCAATTATTCCCGATCTTAATAAAGCCTTTCCGGTGCCCTTTTTTATTAAAGGGTTTACCATCTGCTTTGCGGTAGTCATAATTATGGTCATATAATTTCACCCCTTCGCCAAATAAGCAATCATCCCCGATATCAATTTGTCCCATACAATTAAGGGAAGAAAAATTATTCATAAAAAAATTATCGCCGATCGTCAGCTTTCCATCGCTGACAACGACCGAGCAATTTCTTCTGAAATAACAATTGCTCCCAATATTCATCTCCGACTTCTTCGTATAAAGAGTAATTACCGAGTGATTGCCAACCCGAAAGCCCTGCTTCTTTGAAAATTTAAGCCCAATGAGATTCATGAATAACCCTTTACACAGCGCCCTGGCTTTCTCAAAAAACAAGGTCAGATAAAGTATCAGCTTCAGTCGCATATAAGTTCCGGTTTTTTACGGCTTAGCAAAAAGATAAGACAACATCAGGTGATTCCAGTTATTATTGAAATCCTCATGGGCGGCGGCGGCCTCCACCGGTTTATCCAGCATGTTGGGATGCAGGATCTTATCGTTTACCAGTGTTCTGCGGATTTCCCGGATCTGGTCTTTTACCTCGGTTTTCTCCATCCATTTTTTCTGGGGAGGTTCGTATCCGATCTTGTCTTTACGCCAAGTAATTTCCTGTGGCAACAGGGGCTCAAAGGTTTTGCGCTGAATATATTTGGTCCAGCCGTTGTGAATCTTCATTTCCGCTGGCAGACTGAATAAAAACTCCACCAATTCATGTGACAGAAAGGGCAGCCGTACTTCCCGGCTATGGGCCATACTGTTACGGTCTGCATAGCGGAGTAATTGCGTCATTCCCTCATTCACGCTATTGTACAGGGCCTCATTGAGGGTGTTTGTAGTATGCGGAAAAAGAAACTGGCTGCTGCGGTAACTATGATAAAAATCCCCGGTAAACTGCGGATCGGTATAATGCCTGTAATAGCCATGGAGTTTTTTCAGGCCATCTTTCACTGGTCCGCCCATTTTCCGGATATAGTATTTAAGGTCCTTCGGCGGTACCGGATTGATGCGGCTGTGCTGAAAAAAACCCTGGTAGGCCTGCACTTCTTGCTGGTAAAGCGGTTTATTCGTGCGCTGCAGTTCTTTAAAAAAGGCGCTGTAAAAAGGGTGGTAGCCGGCCAGTATCTCATCCGCTCCCTGACCATCCAGCAATACAGTTACATTATGTTGTTTCGCCAGCTTCTGTACTTCATACTGGGCCAGGATACTGGCAGAGCCAAAGGGTTCTTCCTGGTGATAAAAACAGTTGCCCAGTTCTTTCAGCATGGTATCCGCATCCGGTGCCACAAAATGCGGATCTACATTCAGGCCGGAGAGCAGCATATTGATATAGTGGCTTTCATCTTTTTCAAAACCGGGGAAGATGGCTGAAAAAGTACTCTGCCGGATAGATTTACTTTTATTCAGGTCATCAATCACCGCCACTACGGCACTGCTGTCAAG
>DAORKK010000049.1:0-20155 GCA_035439525.1 Chitinophagaceae bacterium | reverse complement strand
ATTGCTGGCCACAGGATTTTAAGTCCTGCGTGTCTACCAATTCCACCACCAGGGCTTCGTCCTCCATAGTTTCAACGAATGAGGACCTCGTCCTCCGTAGCTTAAGCGAAGGAGGAAAAAAAAATCCCCTCTTTATCAAGAGAGGACTTTGAGCGGAAGACCGGGCTCGAACCGGCCACCCCGACCTTGGCAAGGTCGTGCTCTACCAAATGAGCTACTTCCGCTTTTACTCTCCGAAGCCCTGCCTGCCGGCAGGTTTAGCGGAGGAGAGTGATCCTCCGAAGCTTTTGGCGAAGGAGGAATATCTTAAAGAACTTTTTCCTTTCTAATCCACTGCTTTTCAACAGCGGGTTGCAAAAATAAGGCTTATGCCTTTTTTAAAAAAACTTTTTGCAAAAATTATTTGTACTTGGGTGTGTACAGACTGCTTTCCTGAACGGGTGCTTCGATCTTGCTGTAACGCTTGTTATACAGCATGGTACAGGCTCCGAATACAAAAGCTACGATACAGGCTACCTGCAGGTAGAAGAGAAAACCGGAGGATGATACCCAATTATGTGTAAAATCCTGGTCCTGTACTTTTTTGAGTTCCTGTTGGTATTCCGGGTTTTGAGTCATACAAAAATTTTGTGTTGCAAAAATAGGGTTTCAGGCCAAAAAAATCATTTCCTGTGGCCGATAATTTCATCAAAATGCTTCCGCTTCCGTACAAAATGCTGCCAGATCATGTTCTTACGGGAATAGCCGTGAAGTGTTCCCTCCTTTTTAACCGGAAATACACTTTTATGCTGGTAAAACAACCACCATTTGGAATAAGCCAGGTGTGAGCGGATAATGGCAATAAAATAGCCGCTATCGCCCGACAATAATCCTTTCCAGGCTGATAAAGCATCCAGCAAATTACGGACCGGTACGATCCAGAGTTTTTTCCGGAAAGGCAGGTTCTTGGAAAGCATGATCCGGTTATTCCGGAAATTCAGATAAGTCTTTAATGAATTGCCCTTGGGCAGGGTACCGCCACCCACATGATAAACCACTGATGCCGGACAGGAATAAACCTGGTAACCCATCAACTGTATCCGCCAGCAAAGATCGATTTCTTCCTGGTGGGCAAAAAAATACTCATCAAAACCGCCGGCTTTATGAAAAACCGCTGCCCGGATAAACAAGGCCGCTCCGCTAGCCCAGAAAATGGGCTCCGACTGATCGTACTGTCCGTGATCAATTTCAGTCACATCAAATATCCGTCCCTTGGCAAATGGATACCCATATTTATCCAGCCATCCACCAGCCCCGCCGGCATACTCAAAACTCGAATGATCCGCGTAAGCCAGTATCTTGGGCTGACAGGCTGCAATCTGCGTATTACTTTCAAGCAACTCCAGCATCGGGCTGATCCAGTCCGGCCCCACTTCCACATCCGAATTCAGCAATACATAATAATCGGCCTCCACCTGTTTCAGGGCTTCATTATAACCTTTGGCAAATCCATAATTCCGGTCTAATACAATACAACGCAGGGCAGGATACTTTTCCTGCATGAATGCAAGCGAGGTATCCGTGGATCCGTTATCCGCCACAATGACCTCCAGGTTTTCATAACGGGTGGCCATTACAAAAGGCAGGAATTTTTCCAGGTAATGCTGGCCGTTCCAGTTCAGTATAACAACAGCGACTTTAGGTGAGTGCGACAAGGGGGGTAAAAAATTTTTCCAAAAATACGGGAAGCCGGTTTATCCTCGCTAAATTCGAAACATGTTCAGGCAATTATTAAACTGGCGCACCCTGCTGGCCCTGCTGGCGATCGTGATTGTAAGCGGTACTATTTTTTATTCGCAGTACCTCTCCCGTAAGATTGCCCGGGAGGAACGGGAAAAAGTGGAACAGTGGATCGACGCCGGCAAATTCCTGATCAATGCCCCGATTGATGCCGATATCACGTTTGCCACCCGGATTATTACCGGTAATAAAGTGATACCTATTATTGAAACGAATGAAAGAGACAGTATCCTGCAATTTGTCAACCTGGACTCAGCCAAAGTGGTAAATGACAAAAACTATGTGGAACGAAAAATGAAGGCATTCCGGTCGCAGCAGCACCGGATCGAGTGGACGGACCCCAAGGATCCTACAATCCGGAACCGGTATTATTATGGGGAGTCGGCCCTGCTGGATGAAGTCCGCTACTACCCCATCGTCCAGCTTTGTATCATAGCCCTGTTTATCCTGATCACCCTGCTCTCCCTGCGGAGCAGTTACCGTTCGGTACAAAACCAGGTATGGGCTGGTATGGCCAAAGAAACCGCACACCAGCTGGGCACTCCTGTTTCCTCCCTTGAAGGCTGGGTGGAAATGCTGAAAGAAACGCCGGGCAGTGAGAAAATTGCCCAGGAACTGGAAAAAGATGTGGACCGGCTCCGCCTGGTCTCTGACCGCTTTGGCAAGATCGGCAGCACCCCACAGCTCGAAGAAAGAGACCTGGTGATACAGGTTAATAATATGGTGGATTATATGCGGAAAAGGGCGGCTGGCCGGATCAGCTTTACGGTCAATACACACGGCCATAAGGATATGATCGCCAAAGTATCGCCTCCCCTGTTTGACTGGGTGATTGAAAATCTCTTAAAAAATGCTCTGGATGCGATGGAAGGCATGGGCAGTATAACGGCTGAAATCGACACAGATGGCCGGTTTGTCTATATCGACGTTACGGATACAGGTAAAGGCATCAGTAAACAAAATATTGATCGTGTCTTCAAACCAGGTTTTACGACCAAAAAAAGAGGCTGGGGACTGGGACTGAGTCTCTCCCGCCGGATCATTAAACACTATCACCAGGGCGAAATTTTTGTAAAACATTCAGAAACCGGAAAAGGAACCACATTCAGAATTGTTCTGAAAAAATAAACCGTGTATATTTGCGGCCTTGTCCTCCGAAGCTACTGCGAAGGAGGGCCTGTTTTTCGGAGAAAGCTCTTATTTTTCTTGCCCAGGTGGCGAAATTGGTAGACGCACTACTTTGAGGTGGTAGCGCCCGAAAGGGTGTGCTGGTTCGAATCCAGTCTTGGGCACAAAGCCCCCGTTATTACGGGGGCTTTTTTATTGTCCGAAATCAAATGCAATGGACTTGTAATCAACTTGTTGCAATTATTCCATTTCAACATTACTACTATTTATTCATAGTAGTTAACCATTTTTTTTACTCCTATGTCACTTGTTTTACCTGTAAGTAAAAATTATCGACACCTGGATATTTAAGGAAACGTAAGAAAACAGACAACAACACTTCCCTGCGGTTGGATACTTACACAAGCACCTTCTATTTAAGACCAAATGCCGATAAGTCGAATGCCGTCACTTTTTCGAATATCTTGAACATTTCATCCAGGTAATACAAGGTATATACCCGGTTCTTAATTACTTGCTCCTTCATTACATATGCTTTGCGGTTACCGCTAAATTCAGGTTGCTGCATCGGGCCCTTTTTTTCAATCTTCTGCACCTTATATTTTGTAGTCGCATTGCTGAAGTTCACCTCATTAAAACTTGTTTTCCGGTCAACCGGATTTGCGTCATTCTTCTTAAACACCAGCCCGGCTACTGCACTTTCATAAACACTTGGGTCTGACATACTGCCAGGCATATCACGGTTGGGAGCGCCAGGAGTTTGAAAACTCATCATTGAATAAGAGCCAAAGGAAACTGCATATTCATTGTCACTAAAATGATGGAGGCAAATAGCAATATCCCGCTTGCCCAGTTCTTTGATAAATTCCTTTACAGAAATTGGTTCTGCTTTTTCCTTCACCTCGTAGGTACCGCTGAATATTTTTCCTGCTGCGGGGGCCGACTTATACAATATCGGACCATAAGCAAAGGCACTTTCCGTTGTATTGCCATCCAGTTTCAGGCTGTACACCAGTTTTTTACTCTCCATATCGAAAGCACCCAGTACAGCACCATCCTTGTATGCCGTAAGCACCCATACTTTATTATCAAAAATGAGGCTTGAAGTATTGAGTGTATTATTCTTCTCCGGTGCAGGAATAAGTTCTTCGACAGAAAAAATATCTGAGCGGATTTTCTTCCAGCTATTCTTATCAAAATAGCTTACTTCCGTAACCGGTTCTTTATCTGATACAGTAAAGATGTAGGCCGAAGTATTCTTATAGAAATGAACTTTCTTACGGGTAAGGTAAATTATCTGACTAGTGACAGTGTCAATATCTTCAAACATCTCCCAGATATCCTTTGGAGTAAACTTTTTCGATTTCTTCACTGGTAATTGCGTTGACAAGTCCAGTGGAAAATTCTTCACAACACCCGTCTCATCAATGCCACCTACGGTAATACTGCCGCTCCTGTTGGGATAAACACTAAAGAACCGTTTACCATCGTAAAGCGTTTTGCTGAAATACTTCTTGTCTTTATCGAGGAAAACAGCCCCGGCCACAACAAAGGTCTGGTCTTTTGTATCCACCACTTCTGCATTAAAATCGGTGTTGCTTCCGGTAATAAGCGTCCAGCGGTCCTCTTTGTGGGTAAAACTTCCCACCTCAAAATTGTCGTTATTGAACGCACTGTTCTTAGGTGTTGCCACCTCAAAGGTCTTCAGTACTTTCCAGTCACTATTAACAAGGTAAAAGTTAAGCACTTTATTACCGCTAAGCACAACCAGGCGTTCATTGGTGGCACTGTCCTCAAAAATATGTCCGTTCATCAGCTTTTTGCTGAAGACATTATTCTTGAAAGTGTAGGGTTGTTGAAAAACGATTTTCTGACTTAAGATACCCTGTTGTGCGGATGAAACGACTGTGCAAAACAACAATGCAACAAACGTTGTCGATTTTCTGATTGAAATTTTCATGGACTTTTCGTTAAGTTTTACTAAAATACAATTTATTTCGATTGCTTTATCGCAATACACCTATCAAACAAATACCGGCTGTCATGCAGGCCATCTATGGCCCAGGCAAATTCCCTGCACCGGCTTCTCTTCTTTTAGCAGTAACTGAAATGTGCCGGCTAAAACAGTGGAGGATGAGAATGCCCGGCTGAAAAAATTTGTAGCGGATCTAAACTTAGACAAAGACATGCTGCAGGATGTTTTGATCTCTGGCATAAGGTAGTAAAAGATGGTTGTACAGCGTCTTATTGTGCAGCATAAGATTACCTCTCGTCAAAGTTGCCAGGCAGTAATGTTAACCAGCTCAAAATGGTACTACAATTCTGTCAGAAGTATAAATAAGGCAGCTATAAGGATTGATGAAGCCTGCGTTGAATCCTTAAATGAGGGTAGCGGGTTTGAAGTTTTAAGGAATCATATATATTTCTAAGCGGATGCGAAGTTTACCACTTCAACTAAATCGATCAATATCTCGTTCGAACATAGTCCAGCAAAGGTCACATACCCAGACACGAAAGTGTCGGGTTTTTTTATTGGGACAAATGGTCTGTTCATTTGCCTATTGGGGTCAATAAAAAAGCCGCTTTGCATCTGCAAAGCGGCTTTTCTGTAAATAGATAATCCTATGGATTCTGTGCTGAATTAGGGTTGGCCTGCAGCTCGGAGATCGGAATGGCAAACTGCCATCTGTCATCACCGGCAGGAACCTGTAATACTCCACCTACTGCAGCAGAAACAAAGTTCGGAACTACTGTTCTGTCCAGTGGCTGATTCAGACGTTTCAGGTCAAAAAAACGGAAACCTTCACCCCAGAACTCAATCCGGCGTTGTACCAGGATCTCGTTTAGCAGGGCAGCACCGCTGTTGGCGGAAAGTGTGTATGAAGGATCCCTGTTGACCGCTAATGTAAATAAAGCGGCTTTGGCGTCTGCTTCTTTACCAGGCGTATTGGCATAGGCTTCAGCCAATATCAGGTACATTTCTGCCAGGCGGATATACGGCACATCTCCGATCGTCGGCACTTCTCTTGTTTTAAACTTACGGCTCATATACGGCTCGCGGATATAGGTAGCAAGCGGTAAGGGGAAATTGGCAGCGGTCGGCGCCGGTTCCCACAACGTTTTGCGTACATCGGTAGCAGTGATCTGACCATACAAGGCGGAATTGATTCGTTTGGGCCGGCTACGGACATAGGTGGTGTTACCATCCCAGGAAATCTGGGCAAAGTAAGAACCAAATGTATCTCCCTGATCGGATTGTACATATGCACCCCAGATCCATTCAGTGTTACTGATATTATTAAAACCAGACTGATAGGCCACATTTGACATCAGCGAGAAATTACCTGCATCAATCACCTGCTTGGCATAAAGGGCGGCGTTGGTATAATCCTGCATTGTCAGTGCCACACGTGCACGGATAGCCCGGGCCGCATTCAGGGACAAATGGGATTTATTAGGCGCCGCTGAAGCCGTTGCAAAAAGTGTCATAGCATCACCCAGGTCCTTATTGATCTGCGTATATACTTCTTCCACTGTTGAACGGGGAAGTTTTACATCTTTCGCACTTAATGGCATAGATACGCCCGGCTGGCTATTGGTGGCTCCTGCCGCATAACGCTTGCCGTAAATCTGTACCAGGTTAAAATAAGCCCAGGCACGCATGGTCAGGCCTTCAGCTTTGAGCCGGTTTTTATCCGCATCCGGACCAGTGGCATTATCGATATTCTCGATCAACGCGTTGGCATTACCGATGCAACGGTAATATAACCGGAATGGGAAGGATACGTAACCACTGGCGTCATTCTTCTGACTGACCCAGCCACCAGTTCCGCTACCGGCCGTTGTATACCAGGTGGCGGCTGACTGATTGATATCCTCACCCATGAAATCAAGCTGGAGCATCACCCCACCCTGACCGGGTTGATTTTGCTGTTCATAACGGCTGTATAAATAACGGTAAATACCATTGATCGAGTTAGCCGCATTTGAAGTCGTGGTATAAATGGCTGCTTCATCAGCGCTTCCGGTAGGACCGGTATTGAGCATTTCCTTTTTACAGGAAGCCAGCATCAGCAGGAAGCCGGATGCCAGTATATAATTTTTCATTTTTGTCATGTTGATAAATTTTAAAAGGTAAGATTAATTCCGGCACTGATAATACGGTTCGGAACATAGATATTACTGTTGGTTCCGTTGAAACTTTCCGCAGGGTTTAATCCTTTGCGCTTGGAAGCAACAAAAATATTCTCACCGGACAGATACACTTTCATCTGATCGCATTTGATTTTGCTTAACAAGGTTTTACCAAATGCATAGGCAACGGTCATGTTACGCAGACTGATATACGAAGCATCAATCAGGAAACGGGAAGACTGCGCATTGATATTACCGGTGCTGGCGATATCGACCCTTGGAATACCGGACAGATCACCCGGTGTTTTCCAGGAATTCAGTGCATCAGCATGCAGCGACCGGCCATAACCCGGACTCATCAACGCTGCGTAGTTACCATCATAAAACTTACCACCGATCTGATAGTTGAATAAACCGGAAACGGAGAAGCCTTTATAATTGAACGTTGTGGAAACTGATCCGAAATACTTTGGAATCGCGCTGCCGGAATAACCAAAACGGGCATTGGTCGGATTCGTCACTACGGTATCTCCTTTGGCAGAGATCCGGTAACCGGTAGTAATTCCAGGTAATGCGGCATATAAAGAAGCGCCGTCATTAGGATCCACACCATAAAACTGGCGGAGATAGAACGCATAGATATCGCGCCCTTCTTCCAGGCGTTTGGTGCCGGAAGTAATAGGCTGTCCGTTCGGTAATTTCTTGATCTTGTTCTTCAGGGAAGTGGCATTCACCTGCAGTTCCCATTTAAAATTCTTGGTTTTAATCACATCTGCATTCAATTGCAGTTCAATTCCTTTATTGGACATTGAACCAATATTCTCCGTACGGGTAGTTACCACGGAAGATAATCCCTGGGGCACGTCAAACAAGAGTTCGCTGGATCCGCGGTCAAACAATTCAAGTGTACCGGTGATTCTGTTTTTCAGGAAACCAAAATCGATACCAAGACTGGTTGTTTTATTCACCTCCCAGGTCAGGTCCTCATTCACTAATGAAGAAGCCAGTGCACCGGGTTCTGCGGCATTGTTCCAGCCCAACCCATATAAAGCCTGGTAAGCATAATAGGAACCAAGGGCATCGTTACCCACCGTACCATAAGCGGCCCGGATCTTCAGGTCACTCAGCCACTCCACATCCTTCATGAATGATTCACGGATGATATACCAGGAAGCACCCACGGAGTAGAAATTACCCCAACGGGATTTGGGCGCAAAGCGGGAAGAGGCATCTCTTCTGAATGATACATCAAGGAAATATTTGTTGGAATACGCATAATTCAGCCGGCTGAAATACGCATCTCTTCTCAGGCGGTCAATATTTCCAGTAACACCATTGAGTGTAACAAAATTCACCAGTTCATAGTTCCCGTCCAGGTTCATACCCCGGCGGTTACCACTGAAATAGGTTTCATCCACCCACTGGTTCTCATGTCCAAGCAACAGACCCACTTCGTGAACACCGGCATATTTCCGCTTGTAGTTGATTAACTGGTTCATGGAAACAGTACGGTATTCATTGGAAGAACGGGAAGAGGTACCACCTGCGGTCACCCCATCACCCACGATCTTATTCTGAAAACTCATGGAACGGACATTATTCATATCCACACCGAGATTGACTGTGGCGGTGAAATATTTCGCAATTGTTCCTTCGAGGAATGTTCTTCCGATCAGGCTGTTACGGGTATCCACATTCTTATTCAGTTCAGTTTCATAGATCACGTGACGACCCGGGAAAGCGCCTTGCGGGCGGTTGATTGCACCTGCATGAATTCCATAATCATAAACCTGTGTACCACTGGCATCCAATACCGGACTTCCGGTTGCAGTAAACGCATGAACAGGATAGATTGGTCCAATACCCCGTGCAAATACAAACGGGTTGATAATACTGGATGTATTGTCATCGCTGGCACTGGCCTGGTTGGCAGTAACAAATACACCACTCAGATTCAGTCCTGAACGTAACCAGTCTTTCAACTGGGTATTGAGGTTGATACGGGCACTGATACGCTCGTAATCAGATTTCATGACAAATCCTTCATCTTTCAGGTAATTGAAAGAAATAAAGTAATCGGTCTTATCCAATTTTGAAGAAGTGTTAAAAGCCACTTCATTCCGCTTACCATTTTTAGAGATCGGACTAAACCAGTCGAAATCATTATATAGTAAACTGGCATTCGGATTCAGTTTTCCGTCTGTACCAACAATCGTTGTGTTAGTAACATTAAACGGGTTATAAATCAGCTGTGAAGCAATGGTATTGGAGGCTTGTAAAGAAGCAGCTGCTTCTGTTTGCCCGGTTCCGGAAGCCGGGTACATCAGGCTGTTCTTGAGTGCCTGCCACATTACCGGGTAATAATCCATGGTTCCCACCCGATCATATTCGGCAATACCCCGTTGGGAAATACCGGTAGAAGCGGTGATATTAATTTTGGGAGCCCCTTTTTTACCTTTTTTAGTGGTAATCATCACAACGCCATTGGCCGCACGGGCACCATATAAGGCAGTCGAAGATGCATCTTTTAACAAGGTGATACTCTCAATATCATTGGTATTCAGATCCCCGATAAATCCTTCATAAGGGAATCCGTCTACCACATACAAAGGAGAGTTGCTGGCATTGACTGAGCCGAAACCACGGATACGGATAGCCGCACTGCTACCCGGTTGTCCATTGCCCGATGTGGCAGAGATACCAGGAGCGGCTCCCGCCAGCGCCTGTGAAATATTAGTGGCAAGACGGGTCTGTAATTGTTCAGATCCGATCACCGCCACGGAACCGGTAATCGATTCTTTTTTCTGATTACCATAAGCGACTACCACTACTTCAGATAAAGCTTTAGAAGCAGATGCCATGGTCAATGTAAAGTTGGTCTTACCGGCCAGTAACACTTCTACTTCGGTATAGTCGACCAATGTAAAATGAAGGGCTTTAGCTGTTTCAGGAACAGTCAAACTAAACGTTCCATCTGTGCCTGTTGTAGTACCAATCGTGGTCCCTTTAACCGAGACCGAAACACCAGACAACGGCGTGTTGTCTTTCTCGTCCGTTACCTTTCCGGTAACTGTTTTTTCCTGTGCCATGATGCATATGGAATACATCAGAACAGTTGTTAGCATTAGCAGTTTTCTCATTCGCTTTTTTTTTAATGTAAAAAGTAAGATTCAAAAATATAGAAACATTGAGAACCAATTGACTAATAGATAAGTCATTTTTATCGTATAAATGCTGCATCATTCATCAAATAAATAATAAACTATTTCATACCCACTTATTATATATTACAATATTTTTAATATTGTACCTTTTGACTATATATTCAATCGTTTTAAAATTTAGTACCCAAACCCAGAAAATCGCTTAAAAAAAAGGTGGCACTTTTCAGCACCACCTTACTAAAAAAGGTTTATCTGTTAAAACCGGTCCAGGTTCATCACTTTCGTCCAGGCCGCTACAAAGTCGTTTACAAATTTTTCCCTGGCATCCGCGCTTGCATAAACTTCAGCAAGTGCCCTTAATTCAGAGTTGGACCCGAAGATGAGGTCCACGCGGGTACCTGTCCACTTTAACTCCCCTGTTCTGCGGTCACGGCCTTCAAATAGTTCATTTGCCGGGCTTGTTGCTTTCCAGGATATTGCTAAATCAATCAGGTTCACAAAATAATCATTACTGAGTGTATCCGTCTTTTGTGTAAATACGCCGTGAGCCGATTGATCATAATTGGCATTCAATACACGCATTCCACCCACGAGCACGGTCATTTCGGGTGCGGTCAGGGTCAGTAACTGTGCTTTATCAATCAGCCAGTCTTCAGCAGATGCGGCATGATGCTTTTTCACATAATTACGGAATCCATCTGCCTGTGGTTCCAGTACTGCAAATGATTCCACATCAGTTTGCGCCTGTGTTGCATCTGTACGACCCGGGGTAAATGGTACAGTAACTGAATGACCGGCATTTGATGCTGCTTGTTCAATGGCAGCTACCCCACCCAATACAATTAAATCGGCGAGCGACACTTTTTTGGAACCAGCTGAACTGTTAAAAGCTGCTTGTATAGCTTCCAGTTTATCTAATACTCCGGATAACTGAACCGGATTATTGACTTCCCAGTATTTCTGCGGGGCCAGTCGGATTCGGGCGCCATTGGCACCTCCTCTTTTATCTGAACCACGGAACGTAGAAGCAGATGCCCAGGCGGTTGATACGAGCGCAGCTATAGAAAGACCTGATGACAGGATCGTTGCTTTGAGCGCTGCTACGTCCGCTTCATTGATGAGTTCGTGATCAACTGCCGGAACCGGGTCCTGCCAGATCAGTTCTTCAACAGGCACTTCTTTACCAAGATAACGGGAACGGGGTCCCATATCACGATGTGTCAGTTTAAACCAGGCACGGGCAAACGCATCTGCAAACTGATCCGGATTATCATGAAACCGACGGGAAATTTTCTCATAAGCCGGATCAACACGCAAGGCCAGGTCGGTAGTAAGCATAACCGGAGTGTGGCGTTTAGTTGCATCATGTGCATCCGGAACAGTATCCTTACCCATTCCATGCTTTGGAATCCACTGCTGTGCACCTGCGGGGCTCTTGGTCAGTTCCCACTCATAACCGAAAAGGTTCCAGAAAAAATTATTACTCCATTTTGTTGGTGTGGTAGTCCAGGCACCTTCAAGACCACTTGTGATCGTATCGCCTGCATTTCCTGTACCATAAGTATTTTTCCAGCCCAGCCCCTGCTCTTCAATACCTGCTGCTGCGGGTTCACGTCCTACATATGTGGAAGGATCAGCGGCCCCGTGTGTTTTACCGAATGTATGTCCGCCAGCAATCAATGCGACTGTTTCCTCATCATTCATGGCCATCCGGGCAAATGTTTCGCGGATATCACGGGCGGCTGCCAGCGGATCCGGATTACCATTCGGTCCTTCCGGATTTACATAAATCAATCCCATCTGAACAGCACCGAGTGGATTCTCCAGTTCGCGATCACCACTATAGCGCTTATCTCCCAGCCACTCTGTTTCGGAACCCCAGTAAATATCCTGCTCGGGTTCCCAGATATCTTCACGGCCACCGGCAAAACCAAAGGTTTTGAAACCCATTGACTCCAACGCACAGTTACCGGCTAAGATCATCAGATCTGCCCAGGAAAGTTTACGTCCATATTTTTGTTTAACAGGCCAAAGTAATAAACGCGCTTTATCAAGGTTGGCGTTATCCGGCCAGCTGTTCAATGGTGCAAAACGCTGCGAACCATTACCCGCACCACCACGTCCGTCATGAATCCGATACGTACCAGCACTATGCCAGGCCATACGAATAAAGAAAGGACCATAATGGCCATAATCAGCCGGCCACCAGTCCTGGGATGTAGTCATCAGGTCGGTTATATCCTTCTTCACTGCATCCAGATCCAATGTTTTAAACTCAGATGCATAATTAAAAAAAGCATCCATCGGATTCGTCAGGGAAGAGCGCTGACGAAGAATATTCAGTTTTAACTGATTCGGCCACCAGTCACGGTTACCCGGACCACTACCAGCCGACTGCTTTCCGGTATGACCGGTAAACGGACATTTACCTCCCGTACTTTGTGTGGTATTGTTTTCCATTGTTTAAGAATTATAGATGTTAGTAATTAAAATAAAAATCAGATAGATAATGCTGATATCTAAGCAATAATACAACATTGCCTATTCCCGGAAAAGGAGTTCGGTTCGACTTATAAACACGATGAAATTTTTAAACAACTTACTTTAGTGTAATTTTTGAACTAAACCCTTTATGGCGTTGAATATCTGACAGTTGCAAAAAACAACTGCAATTCAATCTGCGACAGCTTATAGATAAAACTAATATGCTGATAGATATAAATGATAATACAAACTGCTCCTCTGTAGGTGAAATGAAAAACCACCGGCTTTTGTCAACTGACAGCCGGTGGTTTTTACTCTTTTACTTAAATGGCAGACAGGGTTTTCTCAGGTATGTCCTATACGGGGATCATCATAATGGTCGGTTACATTGCTTGGAATAGCCCTCTTCAGTTCGCCCAATTTTACCCGGCTATATACTTTTGTTCCCTGAATATTTTCCGAATATATATTTACCCAGAGTAAACCGTCGGTTGTGAATTCCACTGTTGAGGTTTCTCCGTCGGCTTCCAGTTGATCCAGTGCGGTGGCCAGTGTGGGTGAAGCGGAACTATGTTCGAGTACCACCTGATTGCATGAAAAACTGAACAAATGACTGGTGCTCCCTTCAATAATGCTGACCGATTGGATAATATCCAGATAACCGGACCCGCCTTTGATCGTTAATTTGGCGCCATCGGGTAAAATAACGGAGCGGCGGCCGGTCTCTTTATCCTTTATATGTTTACCATTCAGATTCTCATGATTTGCCACCAGTTTTAAGGTACCATTCACTGTTTCCATTCCCCATAGTTCAATTTTAAACCCCGGATATTGTTCATGTCTGACAGTTACGGATAGTTCAGGTTTGATTACAATGATACCCCCTCCGCTGGTCCGGTATACAAATGAATCGGCTATACCTGACTGTGTCAGTCCTGCTATTGGTGTGACTGCGGAACAGGTACCCAGTTTCAGTTCCTCCACTACTGGTTTATCTCCCTTTTTGCAGGAAGCGAATACGAACAGGAATAAAAAGAAAAAGCCCGGAATACGGATCATCCGGGACATGCTAAAGGTATTTCCGGTAGCAAAAACGGTTGCTGACATATTTCTGTTTTTTGAGGTGAACCGGGCATCCCGGATAACAGTACATCGGCTGTTTGCTGAAAGGTCATCAGCGGCTAACATATATCGCCCCGATTTTATAAAGAACACTGACAGGGGCTCCTGCGAATTGTGAATTCCCCCGGTATTTGTAGTTTTGGTAAAATACCAAAGTATGTCGACGGAAATAAAGTGTCCCAATTGCGGTCACCTGTTTGAACCCAATGATGCCATCCGGGACCAGGTGGAACAGGAACTGCGGTCAAAGATTGCGGACTGGCAGAAAAAGAAAAATGAGGAATTCCAGCAAAAAATGGACGAGGAAAAGAAAAGGTTGCAGGAAAGCCTTGAAGGGAATCTCCGTAAGAGCATTGCGGCTGATTATGAAACCCAGCTGAAAATGGCGGAGCAGAATAATAAAGACTACAAAGAAAAACTACAGCAGGCCCGTAAACAGCAACTGGAATTCCTGAAAAAAGAGCAGGAACTGAAAAATAAGGAAGCCGAGCTGGAGCTGTCAGTCCAGCAGCAACTTCAGAAAGAAAGGGAAAAATTGTCGGTGGAAATACGCAAGCTGGAAGAGCAACGGATGAGTGCAAAAGAAACTGAATTCCAGTTGCAACTCAAAGAACTGCAGAAGCAGCTCGACGATCAGAAAAAACTGGCCGAGGAAATGCGGCGTAAAGCGGAACAGGGCAGTATGCAGACACAGGGAGAAGTGCAGGAGCTGTTGCTGGAAGAATTATTAAAGACCGCTTTCCCGTTTGACCTGGTGAGTGAAGTAGGGAAAGGCGTGCGTGGTGCGGACTGTATTCAAACGGTACGGAATAATTTCGGGCAGGAATGCGGACGGATCATTTTTGAAAGCAAGCGGACCAAGGATTTTGCCAACGACTGGATTGAAAAGTTAAAAGCGGATATGCGCAGCCAGGGCGCCGATGTGGCAGTGATCGTGACCCAGGCTTTACCACGGGATATGGATCGTTTTGGCGAAAAGGATGGCGTCTGGATCTGCAGTTTTGCCGAAGTAAAACCGGTGGTACAGATGATCCGCTACGGGATAATCAATGTGGCCAATGCGGCCCGCAGCCAGGAAAACAAGGGAGATAAAATGCATTTGCTGTACAAATACCTCACCAGCCGTGAATTTGCAGATCAGTGGTCTGCCATCCGTGAGGGATTTATGAGCATGAAACTCTCTATTCAGAAAGAACGGGATGCGATGGAAAAACTCTGGAAAGCCCGTGAAAAACAACTGGAGAAAGTAATGATCAACGCCACCGGCATCCGGGGATCCATCGAAGGCATATCGGGCACGGAAGTGGATCTGAATCTGCTGGGGGATGGGACAGATGATCTGGTGTTAGACTAAGGACCGGTTGACAAGTTTACAAGTTGATAGGTTGATACGGGTTTACAAGTTGATAGGTTGATAGGTTGATAAGGAAGGACATGCCGTAAAATTCAACACGACATTCTCAGGAGGTCCCTGTCAACTTTTCAACTTTTCAACTTTTCAACATGTTAACTTGTCAAACTATCCACGACAACACAAGACGATCAAATAACCGGTAATTCAACCTCAAAGCAACCCCTGGCTTGCCAAAATCACAACGGAGTGTATTTGATGTACTGTCCAATTCACTTAACCGGATATCCCGCCTGAAATCCACCTCCCCGGCCCCATACCATTTAAAAACAGATTCTTTGGCCGACCAGAGTAAGGTAAGCAACCGGACATCCGGGGTGGCCGGATCCGGGATGAATAGTTTTTGTTCTCCGGCGGAGAGGTATTTGTCTTTTATCCGGAGTATCCTGTCTTTTGTTTCTTCCACATCCACCCCTACCCGATGGGTACGGCTGACAATAGCCGCCGCATAATCCCCGCAATGTGAAATCGAGAATTGATAGCGTTCTCCCGCTAAATAGGGCTTCCGGGTGTCGGCAATCCGGATTTGCTCATAGGGGAAATCAGGAAAAAGATATTGCAGAAGGAAACGCCCGGCCAGGTGCTGCAACCGCTTTTTCGGATGCGTGACATCGCGGTGCAGGGGTACATTGCGCCGGAAGAATTCTTCTGTCTCCTCGATCTTCCATACGCCCAGGCGGGTGGATTCGTTGATTTGTTGTTGAAAAAAAACCGGCATTCCTTTCTTATTCCTGTTTACTTTGCTGCCCTGAATAAAAACGAAGATAAATGATACTTTCTGATACCCGCATTCTGGAGGAAATAGAAAAAGGCACGATTAAAGTGGTCCCCTATCAGCGTGAATGCCTTGGCAGCAATTCCTATGATGTACACCTGGGGAAGACCCTGGCTACTTACAAAGAGCATATGATCGATGCGAAAAAGCACAATGAAATCGACTATTTTGAAATTCCTGACGAAGGCATTGTGCTGTATCCCCATATCTTCTACCTGGGTGTAACGGAAGAATATACCGAAACCCATGCCCATGTACCCTTCCTGGAAGGAAAATCCTCAACAGGAAGACTGGGCATCGATATACATGCCACCGCCGGAAAAGGAGATGTGGGTTTCTGCGGCAACTGGACCCTGGAGATTTCGGTGAAACAACCGGTAAAAGTGTACAAAGGAATGCCGATTGGCCAGTTGATTTATTTCCCGGTGGATGGCGAAATTGAAATCAAGTACAACCAGAAAAAGAATTCAAAATACAGCAATCAGCCGGACAAACCGGTGGAGAGCATGATGTGGAAGAATAAATTTTAAATGATGCAAAAAATGATCCGCCTGACCCTGGCGCTGCTGCTGTTTACCCTGACAGCTGGTGCGCAAAACATGAAAACCATTGACCGGGACAGCTTCAGCCTCAAATACCCGTCTTCGTGGACGATTGATACCAAAGATGAAGATTACGATCCTGATGCACTCTTCAGTCTGGATGCTTCCGCCGAAGGCGCCACCATGATGTTTATGATCTTTGATGCCGTAATAGATGTAGATGAAATGCTGAAAGCGCAGCGGGAAGCAATGACGACGGAACTGATCAAGAAACCCACTTCAATTACCAATTTTGAAGAGTGGGGCAACTATAAAGGCAAAGGCATCCTGATCAAAGGCAAGATCATGGGAGTATTAAAAGGCCAGGTCAAAATTTTTATCTATACGGATGACTATAAATCCATGCTGGTCATGGAACAGATCTACGATTCAGATATGGTAGTAACCGGTGTTGAATTTGAACAAATAGCTAAATCATTCAAGTTCAAAAAGGGCTAAGCGTCATCAAGCAGGTTTAAACCAATTTCCATTTAAAAGGGCTGTTTACTATTGTCCGATGCCTCGGACTAAAGACTGCTAACTGCCGAATACTTACTGCCGACTGAACAAAAACCCTGTTCGTTTGTAGTGATTTTATGTCTTCCATTGTAAAACTCCTGATTGCGATTGCCATCCCTGTATTGGTGGGAGGAATCAGCGGATACTTTACGGTCACCGGAGTGGAAAGCTGGTATCAGACCATTCAAAAACCTTCCTGGAATCCGCCTAACTGGATATTTGGTCCGGTGTGGACCACGCTTTATGTTATGATGGGGATTGCTTTATGGCTGGTCTGGAAAGAAGATACCAGTCGTGAACTCAAAATCATTGCCGTTATTCTTTTTTCGGCGCAACTCCTGCTGAATTTTTTCTGGTCATTCATTTTTTTCAAACTCGAACAACCCGGTTGGGCATTTGCTGAAATTATAGTGCTCTGGGTGGCAATTCTGGCAACAATATTCGCCTTTGGGCAGGTCAATAAAGCTGCGGCCTGGTTGCTGGTTCCTTATATTGCCTGGGTTTCTTTTGCGGCGATCCTGAATTTCACGATCTGGAGATTGAATTAGGAAGAAGTTGATAGTTGAAAGGTTGATAAGTTGATAAGGATGGAGATGCCGTAAAATTCAACAACTATTCCTCAGGAGGTCCTTGTCAACTTTTCAACCTATTAACCTGTTAACCTAACATCACAACATCCCTGCCCCGAACTTCTTGTAATAAGCAATCAGCCAGGCCACCACTTCATTATAGCTTCTCTTGCCGGCGGGTTGGTTATTGGCTTTCAGAAAATGCCCATAGCCCCAGGTCACGATTCCTTCCACCGGGTTACGATGCCGGTATAAAAAATCGCGATATTCCTGTTGGTCTTTTTTTACCTGTTGGTGAACCGTGTTCTGATAATGGCGGGCCTGAAGTGAATCTCGTCGGGACAATTCCCCCAACGCATATAAGTACATATCAAAATACATTGAATACCTGAAAGCCGGTGATTCATACTGCTGACAGGCCAGGAAGGCAACAAAGTTGGCCTCATTTTCCCGTGCATAACCCACCTGGTGTGCGATCTCATGAGTGGTCACAAAGGGTTCAAGGAACCGGGGTATGGTCGTATTGACCTGCCCTTCACCGGAAAAAGGATTATAATACCCCTGAAAGCCCAGGTAGTTGCCCAGATAACTGAATAAAGAAGGTTTTACCGATCGGGGAGTATAGTCGAGAAAGGGATACATGACAGAAGCTTCTTTATAAGCAGCTGTCGCACTGGTAAATAAGGTACGTTTCCGGTCAAAAGTATCCCGCTGCGGCCCGGATACCATGCCGGCATACATGTTTAGTTTTGCCTGAAGCACCCCGGTAAGGGTATCAAGGTCCTCCCTGGTATAGGTTTTCAGTTGTAATCCAAGCTGAGCGGCAACCCCAACCCGGTTATAATTCAGTCCCCAAAGGAGGTTAAAAAAGACATAGATAAAAAGCACAAAAAAGATTCCCTGTTGCAAAGCTTCTTTGAAAAATTGCCTGGTCAGCTTTTTACGGAAAAGCAACCGGAAGAATTTCCAGGTCTGGAAAAGAACGACCAGCACAAGGAACGCATAAAAAAGGTCGCCGACACTGAAAGGAATCCAGCCAAACAAATAGCGCTGAGCCTTTGATATCCAGGGATAAACGCCCAGACTATAGTTTTTTTCCACCCATTCCGGGTACCAGGAAGCCCACTTGATTCCAATAGTCAGCAGGACCAACAGCACCCAGCTCCAGCTTTTCATGAGACGGCCAAATAATCCGGTCAGTAACTTTTGCAAACGTTCAAATTTTAAGTACTTTCAAAATCAGGGATTTATACCCCGGCGAAGGACAAAAATAATCGAAAAACAGCCATTTACTTTCCAATAAATCCCTTACCTTTGCACACTCTTTAAAAAAGTTGACCCATGAGCCGCCGGCGGGAGTTTGAGATAGCTTTTGTGGGATTAAAGCCCGGGGTACATGAGTACAACTATGAGATTAATGACCGGTTCTTTGAAGCATTTCAGCAACAGGACTTTCGGAATTGCAAGTCCAATGTAAAACTGCACCTCGATAAGAAAAGCAGTTTTATGCAGCTTAAGTTTGAGATCGGCGGCAGCCTGGAAGTCACCTGTGACCGTTGTAATAATGAACTTCCCCTTGAATTATGGGATGAGTTCAATATCACGGTTAAAATGGTGGAAGAACCCGGCCTGATGAATGACCAGGAAGAAGATCCTGATGTTTATTATATCAGCCGCGGGGAAAGTCACCTGGATGTAGCCGAGTGGATCTATGAATTCATCAACCTCAGTCTTCCGATGCAGAAGACCTGTGATTTTGAAAAGATGGATGGTCCCCACTGTAATAAGGCGGCCCTTGAAATGCTGAAAAAGCTCGAAGCGGAAGAAATCCGCGAACCTAAAGAGAATCCGATCTGGAAAGGGTTGGAAAAATTTAAAGATTTAGATTAAACGTTTTAATAATTGAGTTATGCCAAATCCGAAACGCAGACATAGTCAGCAAAGAAGTGCCAAGCGCAGAACGCACTACAAAGCAACCGCGGCCACACTGACCACTGATACTACAACAGGAGAAATCCATCCCCGCCACCGTGCACACGTTAGCGAAGGAAAGTTGTACTACAAAGGCAAAGTAGTAGCTGAAAAAGCACCGCTCAGGGCACAGTAATTTTTCCGGGTAACCGTTTAATTCCAAATCCGTTTCCATAACTGGGATGGCATTTGGAATTTGTCATTTTATTTATTTTAAGATGACTTGCCCTCCGTAGCTTTATCAGGCGAATTTTATGCTCCGTCATTTTAATTGACAAAAGGTCATTTAATAATTTTCCAGGTATGAAGATTGGTATCGACATGATGGGTGGTGACTATGCCCCGCTGGAAGCGGTGAAGGGCATTGCTTTGTACTTATCCGGTCATACCGTTCCGGTTGAACTTTACCTGATTGGCGATCAGCCACAGATCGAAGCATTACTGACTGAACACCAGGTCCCGGCTACCCATATCCGCATCATCCATGCCGAGCAGGTGATCGATATGCATGAGCATCC
>DAORKK010000048.1:18505-20832 GCA_035439525.1 Chitinophagaceae bacterium | reverse complement strand
GTAGATGTTCAATAATTGCTGAGCCTTTACTGCTTATGCTCTGCTAACCCCGTCCTGCTTGCAGTGGCGGGGTTCTTTTTTACTGTATTTTTGAATCAAATTTTTCATTTTGCCATACGAAGCAATCTCAGTTTTCGATATTTTCAAAATCGGGGTTGGCCCCTCCAGCTCTCACACACTCGGGCCCTGGCAGGCCGCGCGCCGTTTTGTTCAATCCCTGGAGGAAAAAGGGCAGTTACAGAAGGTCATCCAACTACGGGTTTTATTATATGGCTCCCTGGCCAAGACCGGGAAAGGGCATGGTACAGATGTGGCCGTTCAACTGGGACTTTGCGGGGAAGACCCGGTCAGTTTCGCGGTGGACCAGATCGATGCCAGGATCCGGGATATTGCCACGATGCATAAATTATTGCTGAACGGGAAACATGAAGTGGAATTCAATCCGGCAGAAGATATCGAATTCCTTTTTGCCGAAACCCTCCCTTTCCACCCCAATGCCATGACCGTTCTGGTAAAACTGCAAGATGGAACCGCCTTTGCGGAAACCTATTATTCGGTAGGAGGTGGCTTTGTAATAAAAGAAGGCGAGGAGAAGATCGCCGGATCTTCCGTGCAGTTGCCCTTTCCAATAAATACCGCGGATGATCTGCTCCATTGGTCTATAAAAACCGGTATGAGCATTTCCGATATAGTGCTTGAGAATGAAAACACCTGGCGAAAAGAAGAGGAAACCCGTCTGGCCGCACTAAATATCTGGCGGGTGATGAAGGAATGCATGTACCGGGGTTGCCACACTACTGGTATATTGCCGGGCGGCTTACTTGTAAATAGAAGAGCGGCGGCACTCAACCAAAAACTGCTGGCCGGTAAAGTTTATACAGATTATAATGGCTGGCTTTCTGCTATAAAAACCGGCGGTAATGACTTTAAATATACCCTCGATTGGGTCAGTTGTTTTGCCTTGGCCGTAAATGAGGAGAACGCTTCTTTTGGACGGGTGGTGACCGCGCCCACCAATGGAGCTGCCGGTGTAATACCGGCCGTCCTGCATTACTATATGGCCTTTTGTGACGGAAACCAGGAGGAAAAAGTGGTTCAGTTTCTGCTGGCCGCAGGCGAAATCGGCAGCATATTTAAAAAGGGAGCCACCCTTTCCGCCGCAATGGGTGGTTGCCAGGCGGAGATCGGGGTGTCTTCAGCGATGGCCGCAGCCGGTCTGACAGAATGTATGGGAGGATCCCAGAAACAAGTGATGATGGCCGCCGAAATAGCGATGGAACATCACCTTGGGCTGACCTGCGATCCCATTGGCGGACTGGTGCAGGTGCCCTGTATCGAACGGAATACCATGGGAGCTATCAAAGCCATAACGGCCTCCCAGCTGGCTCTGCAGAGCACCCCGGATTTTGCCAAAGTATCCCTGGATGCGGTAATCAAAACCATGTGGGAAACGGCCCTGGACATGAACCATAAGTATAAAGAAACCGCGGATGGCGGACTGGCCATTAATGTACCCCTTAGCTTGCCGGAGTGTTAATCCGAAGGAAAGACGGTGCAAGTCCCGGTTGTTTGTATTAATTTTGAAAGAAGTTACTACATAACAAAAAGGATGTTGTAAATTTATTTCACTTCAAAACCTGATTTTATCCAATTCTAAATTATCTGTCATGGCTACTAAAAAGCAAGCGAAGAAAAAAGTCGCCAAACCGGCTGCCCGTAAAAAAACTGCTCCTAAAAAGAAAGCGGTGAAAAAAGCTGCTAAGAAAGCAGTTAAAAAAACAGTAAAGAAAGCCGCTAAAAAAGTGGTAAAAAAAGCAGCGCCTAAAAAAGCAGCAAAGAAAAAAGCCGTTAAAAAAGTAGCCAAAAAAGCGGTAAAAAAAGTCGCGAAGAAAGTGGTGAAGAAAGCGGTAAAAAAAGCAGCACCCAAAAAAGTAGTAAAAAAAGCGGCTTCTAAAAAAGCAGCTCCTAAAAAACCAACCGCTAAAAAGCCCGTTGCTAAAAAACCGGTGGCCGTAAAACCTGCCCCGCCAAAAGCCGTGGTTAAAAAGCCCGTTGCTAAAAAACCAGTGGTGAAAAAGACACCCGCTCCCAAACCAACGCCGGCACCTGTGGTAACAGCGGCACCGGTAATGGTGGAAGAGATCACCGAAGTGTTTAGTACACCAGAAGGAGAAGTGGAAGTGACCCAGACCATTCTCACTTTTGAAGAAGAGGAGGGAAATGGCGATAATGGCGAGTCAATGACTGACGAGAATAAAGAGGATGCTTCTGCATAAGCATAACTGATAAATAAAAAGAGGTCGTCTTTACAGGCGGCCTTTTTTTTT
>DAORKK010000048.1:0-18405 GCA_035439525.1 Chitinophagaceae bacterium | reverse complement strand
ATAAGCATAACTGATAAATAAAAAGAGGTCGTCTTTACAGGCGGCCTTTTTTTTTAACACATAGGCACATAGATACATAGGGGACACATAGAAATACAGGTTCTCGCTATGTCTCGCCTATGTCCCTATGATTCTATGTGTTTAACTATTCCGCGAAGCGGAGGGCGGCTTTGCCGCTTTTTTTTAACACATAGGCACATAGATACATAAGTGACACATAGAAATACAGGTTCTCGCTATGTCTCGCCTATGTCCCTATGATTCTATGTGTTTAACTATTCCGCGAAGCGGAAAGCCACTGCCACAAAAAAAAGGCCGCCTCATTTGAGACAGCCTCTTTCTGTTAAGTGCCGGTTATTAATTCAGTTCAGGATTGACATTATCGCCTGTCTTACCGAAGTTTTGAATTTCATGATACAATGTGTCTCTTTCCACGGGCTCTCCTTTTGCCTGACGGATCAGGTGTACCAGTTCTGTGGTGGACATAGCCGGGTTCAGTTCTTCAGCGCCGGCCATACTATAGATCTTTGTCGTATCGTCAATAGTACCATCAATATCATCTACCCCGAAGGATAAGGATAACTGTGCCTGCTGACGGCCTAACATCGGCCAATAGGCTTTGAGATGCGGGAAATTATCCAGGTAGATCCGGGCAATGGCATAAAGCCGCATGTCTTCGATATGGGTACTCTCTGGTACATTACTCATATCATTATCCTTATTCCGGAATTTCAGTGGAATAAACGTATTAAAGCCTTTTGTACGGTCCTGCAGTTCCCTTAACCGGCGCATATGATCCACCCGGTGAGTATAGTTTTCGATATGACCATACAACATTGTGGCATTGGAATGTAAGCCAAGCAGGTGTGCGGTCTCATGTATTTTCAGCCAGCCATCTGCATCTACTTTATCCGCACAAATTTTTTCCCGGATCTCGGGATGAAATATTTCGGCACCTCCGCCCGGAATGGAATCAAGTCCGGCTTCGATCAGGAATTTCAAGCCGTCTTCCACGGATAGTTTGGCTTTCCGGAACATATAATCATATTCCACGGCCGTGAAAGCTTTGATATGTAAATCCGGACGGTGGGCTTTGATTTGTTTCAGCAGGTCAGCAAAGAAATTCAGGTCCATTTTCGGATGTACACCCCCGACGATATGTACTTCCGTAACCGGCTTCCCGTCATATTTTTTAACCATATCCAGCATCTGCTGAATGGTCAGTTCCCATCCATCTTCTTTTTGGGCATAGAGTTTACTGTACGAACAGAAATTACAACTGAATACACAGACATTGGTGGGTTCAATATGGAAATTGCGGTTGAAAAAGACTTTGTCGCCGTGTAACCGTTCTTTTATGGAATTGGCCAGGCTTCCCACAAAACCCAGGCTGGCTTTTTCAAAAAGAGTCAGGCAGTCAGCATCGGTGATTCGTTCACCGGCTTTTACTTTGGCGGCAATGGACTGTAGTTCGGGTGCAAGTACTGTATCGGTCACCATAATTCAGGCAGATTAATAGGCAAAGTTAAGCAGACCGGCAATGCCTTTTACCGGAAAATTATCGGGCCGGAAAAATTCTTATCTTCCCCTTTCATAGCATCCACTTACCAAATAGTTTTCTCATGAACCTGAAAATGCGCCTTACGACATTAAGCTTTTTGCAGTTTTTTGTATGGGGTATCTGGCTGATTTCCCTGGGTGGCTATATGTTTGCCAGTTTTAATAATCCCGTAGACCTGGACCTGGGATTTAAAGTGGGGAATACCTATGGCACGATGGGTTGGGCTTCTTTGTTTATGCCAGCTTTGCTGGGGATATTGGCCGATAAGTATATCCGGGCCGAAATTGTCCTGGGGATCAGTCATATCCTTGGCGGCTTCGCCCTTTATTATGCCAGCACCGTTACCAATGCGGCTGATATGTATTGGGCCATATTCGCAGTCAGCTGTTTCTATATGCCGACAATTGCCCTGAGTAATTCGGTGTCCTACAGCCTGCTCAGTAAAAATAATTTTGATATACAAAAGAGTTTTGCCCCGATCAGGGTTTGGGGGACTGTTGGTTTCATTGTGGCCGAATGGGCCGTTGACCTGCTCGGTTGGACACAAAACAGTAATCAGTTCTATTTTGCCGCAGTGGCCAGTGTTTTCACCGGCCTCTATTGCTTTACACTGCCACCGGTCCATACTAACAAGTCAGCTGAGAAAAAATCATTTGCCACGCGGCTTGGTCTCGATGCCTTCCAGTTGTTCAAAAGCCCGATGATGGCAAAATTTTTCCTGTTCGCAATGTTCCTCGGGGCCGCATTACAGATTACGAATATGTTCGGGAATCCCTTCCTGGGTGATTTTGGAAAAATACCAGAGTATGCAGACAGTTTTGCCGTGAAGCACAGTAATATCCTGATCTCCTTATCGCAGATTTCGGAAACCCTGTTTATCCTTACGATTCCTTTCTTCCTCCGCCGCTTCGGTATCAAACAAGTGATGCTTTTCAGTATGATAGCCTGGGTGCTCCGCTTTGCCTTATTCGGCGTCGGAAATCCCGGAAGCGGACTGACCTTACTGTTATTGTCAATGATTGTTTATGGAATGGCATTCGACTTCTTTAATATCTCCGGTTCATTGTTTGTTGATCGGGAAGCAAGGCCGGAGATCAGGGCCAGTGCACAGGGATTGTTTATGCTGATGACCAATGGTCTCGGGGCAATCCTGGGTGGTTTATTTGCTGGTAAAATTGTGGACTATTTCACGGATGCGGCCGGAACTAAAGACTGGCAGAATATCTGGTTCTCCTTCGCGGCCTATTCACTGGTGATTGCTGTACTCTTCCTGGCTACATTCAAATACAAACACCAGCCCGGACAAACAACTGATATAAAACACTAACTGTACGTCCTTAAAAATAAAAATCCCGGATGCGGTACAACTTGCATCCGGGATTTTTTTATTAAAATGATAATTAAATATGCGACTCGATCTTTCTTACAAAATTCGCTTTCGGTTGAGCGCCTACTAATTTGTCCACCACCTGGCCATTCTTAATAAAGAGAATAGCCGGGATGGAAGTGATTCCGTAATTCATGGACACTTCAGGGTTATTGTCCACGTTCAGTTTGCCGATATTGGCTTTACCATCATATTCTTTAGACAGTTCCTCAATAACCGGCCCGATGGCACGGCAAGGGCCACACCACTCTGCCCAGAAATCGATTACGGTCAGTTTATCGGAAGCTAATACATCTGTTTTAAAGTTCGCGTCTGTGAATTCTTTTGCCATTGTATAATTTTTTGTTTTTGTTCTTTTAAGGATAGCAAATTTAAGTCCTGCCTGTGTAACATGTGATAGTGGCACAAAGTTGTGTAAAACTTGCCTGCACGGTTGAAAACTTGTCAGGGAAACTTGTTAACAGCTGTTAAAATCCTGTACTTAGTACCTGTCAGCTGGTCAGTACCTGTACCTCCAGTTCCGGCTTTTCTTCCAGGAAACGAATCATTTCCTCATTCATTTCAAAACCGCCACTCATGGTCACCAGGCTGATTTTCATTTTATTCCGGGGTTCTGACAGGTTGATCCGCAGGGTTGATTTACCCGGGAAATCATGCATATTTTTTTCGATAAAACGCACCATTTCAGCACTGATGACGCCCGGATGGGCTTCAATAGTGACCTGCTTGGTCATGGTTTTTTTCATGGTCTCTGCCAGGCTGACTGCTGTTAGCTTAAACTCAAATTCTTCTTTATTATACCTGGGTTTGAAATGACCATGGATGAGCACAGTGCTTCCCGGCTGCAGAATCGGGGTAAGCCGCATATAATCTTCGCTGAAAAGGGCGATTTCGGTTTTACCGGAATAATCTTCAATGACAAATATCCCGAACTTATTTCCGCTACGGGCAATCCGGTGCTGTGCATCGGCCACCAGGCCCACGATCCGGAAAGGACGGCCCGGGTTGGACTGCATGCGGATACTGTCCTTGAATTCGTTAAAATCAGCCAGGGTAGTCACACCGTAGTGTTTCATTTCAAAACGGTAATTGTCCAGCGGATGCCCGCTGAGAAATATCCCCGCTACTTCTTTTTCATGATCGAGTTGTTCCACCAGTGACCAGGTGGGACAGTCCGGAATACGGGGCGGGGGAATTTCCATACTGGCTGGCAGGTCCCCAAACAGGGTATTGGTACTGCTGGCATTCTGGGCCGTCATGATCTGCCCGAACTTGATGATCTTTTCCAGCCCGTTCACGGTTTCACCCTCAGGGATAGTAAAATACTGGGCCCGGTGATGCTCCGGGAAACGATCAAAGCCACCGGTATAAGCAAGGCTTTCCAGTGTTTTTTTGTTTACTGTCCGCTGGTTGATGCGTTTGATAAAGTCAAATATGTTTTTAAACCAACCGTTCTTCTTTCTTTCCTCTATGATACTTTCCACTGCCGCTTCACCCACACCTTTCAGTCCGCCAAGCCCAAACCGGATTTCTCCCTGATCATTCACCGCAAATCCTTTCAGCGATTCATTGATATCCGGCCCCAGCACTTTTAATCCCATCCGCTTACATTCTTCCATAAAGAAAGTGATCTTATCAATGCTGCCGGCGTTATTCAGTACAGCGGCCATATACTCGGCCGGGTAATGCGCTTTGAGGTAGGCCGTCTGGTAAGCCACATAGGCATAACAGGTGGAATGCGACTTATTGAACGCATATTGGGCAAACGCTTCCCAGTCGGTCCAGATTTTCTCCAGTTTATCTTCAGGTAAGTTCTTTTCTTTTGCACCGCTGATAAACTGAGCCTTCATTTTATCCAGTACCGCTTTCTGCTTCTTACCCATCGCTTTTCGCAGTACGTCCGCATCTCCCTTACTGAATCCTGCAAGCTTTTGGGCCAGCAACATTACCTGTTCCTGGTAAACCGTGATCCCGTAGGTTTCCTGCAGGTACTCTTCCATTTCAGGCACATCGTAGCTGATTGCTTCGCGTCCATGTTTACGGTCAATGTAGTTAGGGATATACGCAATGGGGCCGGGACGATACAAGGCATTCATCGCAATCAGGTCACCAAATTTATCGGGCTTCAGGTCACGGAGGTATTTCTGCATGCCCGGACTTTCAAACTGGAACGTACCAATCGTGGAAGCATGCTGGTAAAGTTCAAACGTCTTTTCATCGTCCAGCGGGATGGTATCAATATCAATTTCTACTCCATGGTTCTGCTTGATCAGGACTAACGCATTCTTAATGATGGTAAGGGTCTTCAGTCCCAGGAAGTCCATCTTAATTACTCCGGCCTCTTCAATCACACTGCCTTCAATCTGGGTCAGCCATAAATGGGAGTCTTTGGAAGTGGCTACCGGAATCAGGTCGGTCAGGTCCTGTGGCGCAATGATGATGCCTGCCGCATGGATACCGGTATTACGGACCGATCCTTCAAGACGTTCTGCTTCGTGCAGTACTTTACCGGCGGGTGTATCCACCTGTTTATAAATGTCACGCAGCTTCTTTACACTTTCCAGTTCATCATTTCCCAATCCGTCTTTTTCTTCCAGTGACTTTTCCCCTTCTTTCGCTTTCATCGGGGCATGCAACACCCGCTTTAATTCAATACCTGGTTTATCCGGTACCAGTTTAGCCAGGGCATTGGATTCTGCCAGGGGCAGGTCCATTACACGGGCCACATCTTTGATACTCATTTTCGCGGCCATGGTACCATAGGTGATAATCTGGGCCACCTGGTTCTTGCCGTATTTCTCCACCACATAATCGATAACTTTCTGACGGCCTTCATCATCGAAGTCCGTATCGATATCGGGCATTGACTTCCGGTCGGGATTCAGAAAACGCTCAAACAGCAGGTTGTATTTGATCGGGTCAATATTGGTGATGCCGATACAAAAAGCCACCACCGAGCCTGCTGCAGATCCACGACCCGGTCCGATAAATACGCCTTTCTGACGCCCGGCTTTAATGAAGTCACTAACGATCAGGAAGTATCCGGCAAATCCCATCATCTTGATGGTAAACAATTCAAAATCGATCCGCTCCCGGATCTCATCCGTTATTTCAGTATACCGGTTGGCCGCACCTTCGTAAGTAATATGTTTGAGATATTCCCATTGGTTCTGCGATTCAGCGGAGACTTTATACTTTCCGATGGTTTCTTCTTTCGTGTGGATCTCAAATCTTTTTTCCACCGGAAAATTCGGCAGCAGGATATCTCGGGTCAGACTCAGCAATTCCACTTTATCCACCACTTCGTTGGTATTGTCAATGGCTTCCGGCAGGTCGTGGAATACCTTGCTCATTTCCGCCGTTTTCTTGAAGTAAAACTGGTCGTTTGGAAAGGCAAACCGCCGGTCCTTCATGCTCACATCATCATCGGCAAAATCACGCAGGGCAGGGGTGGCTTGTTTTTCCCCGGTATTGATACAAAGTAAAATATCGTGGGCATTGAAATCATCCTGCTCCACATAATGTGAGTCATTACTGGCTATGATTTTCACATTGTATTTCCGTGCCAGTTTCACCAGCACTTCATTTACTTTATCCTGTTCCGCCATGCCATGCCGCTGCAGTTCCACATAAAAATCATCCTGGAAAATATTCAGCCACCATTTGAATTCATTTTCCCCTTCCTCTTCGCCTTTGCGCAGGATGGCTTGTGGCACCGATGCACCCAGGCAACAGGTGGTGGCGATCAGTCCTTCATGATATTTTAAGATCAGTTCTTTGTCGATACGGGGATACTTGCTGTACATCCCTTCAATAAAGCCCAGGGAAGTCAGTTTGACCAGGTTGCGGTAGCCCTGTTCATTTTTGGCCAACAGGATCTGGTGCATCCGCCGGTCTTTCTGGTCTTTGGTAAAGGTTTTCTGATGACGGTTCTCCGTGATGTAGAATTCACAACCCACCACGGGCTTTACTTTCAGGTTGCCGTTTTCATCTTTGTTGCGGTAAGCTTCCGCTACAAATTCAAAAGCGCCGAACATATTGCCATGGTCACTGATGGCCAGCGCCGGCATGCCGTCACTGATGGCTTTTTTATACAGGTTCTTTATCGAGGCCGCCCCGTCGAGGAGGGAATATTGTGTATGTACGTGTAAATGCGAAAACTTCATAGCCTTTTCAATCTCACTTCTGATGATTCAATATTATTTCTGAAGGCTCAGGATATGCTGTTTGTTTAACCATAGCTATTACCCGATCATTATACCTGTTTCTTATTTCAGCGGCCCCACTCACCACTCACCACTCACTACTCACCACTCACTTTTTCAGAAAGCTATACACCACAATCTCTCCCTTCTGATAACTGCATACCCACGCTTCCAGCCGGTTTTCACTTTCAAAAATATCTACCCCTACAGGATGTCCTCCACAGGGCAAAGATGCCACTTTCTCAAAGTTATCGGCGTTGATTTTGTACACATCCACAAAGTCACTGGTATAACAGGTGACAAAAATAAATTTGTGATTTTTGGACAGGGCAATGGTCCTGGGCTGGGCGTGGGTGGAGGTACTGAAAAGGGACTTTCCGGACTTAGCATCCAGGCAGGCGATCTTGCCAATCCTGTTGTAGGAAACAAATATATGGCCGCTGGTATCTATAACAATATGCCGGGGGCTGTTCTGCACCTGGAGGATGGTATCTGTTTTCCAGGTCGTATTATCGATGACCGCAAGCGATGAGCCTCCCATGATCGCCACAAATGATTTTTTATTCACATCATCAACCACCACACCCCTCGGAATAGCTGTAACAGGTACCGTGGCAATCACTTTTCCGAAGGGAGAGCTGGTTTCATTCATTTCAAGAATACTTACATTATAGGAATGCCAGTTGCTGACCAACAGGTGCCGGCTGTCAGCCGAGCGGGCAATAACTTTTGGGGTCTTGCCGGTCTCAATCAAAGGCACCAGAAAGGAATCTTTTTTAGTACTGCCCGGATAATGAACAATAACGGGTTTGGTCAGCTGGCCTTTAGCCGGTTTTGCTGTATTCTTTTTCAGATCATCCAGCCGGATCGGTACAATCCCTTCTGCATTGTGCAGGGAAACCCAGAGAATTTTATCCTCATGGCTGAAGCAGGCTTCCACCGGCTTTTCCTGGAAAGAAGCAATGGGTTTGTTTTTTGTATAATCCCAACCCGTACCCCGGGTGGGTTTAAATTTAAATTCCCGGACGATTTTTCTGGTGGACTGGTCAAACTCGTAGACACTCATCCCTTCGAGGTTCATGGCGTACAATTTTGAGCCATTGCTGTTGAAAAGGACAGATTTGGTGCCGGGAGCAGCTTTAAGGACTTCTTTTTTTTCGTAAACTATTGATTTGTATTGTTTTGGTGCTGTCTGAAGCACTTGAGGGATCGTATCAAGGGGCAAGGCTTCTACAATAATCGACTGCATGGAAATCTGACGGGCTGGTGCTTGCTGGCAGCTCGTGCTCAAAATGAGGAAACTCAAAAAAGGGAATAGTATTTGCATAATAAAAGGATAAGTTAATGATATTCAATAAAACCCATCCGGTTAACGGATGATTTGACACAAAAAAAAGCGAGGGTTGGATTTTAGTTGATTAGTTTTCAGCGGGTTAGGGCTTCCGGCAATTTTAAGCGCCTAATTTCGTTTAATGAATACCCCGATTTTAGGGGAATATCGTATATTTTTGCTGGCCTTTCTCCGGAGAGGCTGAGTTACAAACCGATTACCTTTTTAACCGCCTATGAATTCAACCTTTGCAGCATTTCCAATGGTTAAGCAATTAATAACATTCATTTTATTGATCGTTTTCTTCAGTAGCTGTACAGCGCTGAAGCAAATGAATTTTTCCGGAAATAAGCCGGTTGCCAACCTGAACGAAACACCCGCACCTGCAAAGACCAAATTTATTGAAGAAATTACAATAACCCCGCAGGCAGATGCTGAAAAAATAGCAGCGCCGGATGTTTGGGAAAAGCCAGCGGTGAAACAAACTGCCCCGGCGGAAAGTAAACCAGCTAAAAAGATTACAGATCCGGCTCCGGTGCCAACACCTGTGCCGGCAAGCAGGAATAACCTCACTTCCAGGGGCACACCAGTTGTGGAATCAGCTACACCGGTTCACTTTAAATATTCTGTGCTCATGGATACTGAAGTGGAATCCCTGCCTGATAAAACGTTATTGGATGCGGTGGATGAGTGGTATGGTGTCCGTTACCGGGTGGGAGGTAATACCAAAAGCGGAGTGGATTGTTCCGGATTTACCGTCGCTGTATATGCCGCCGCTTATGGTATGACATTACCCAGGGTTTCCCGTGACCAATACCGGTTAAGCCGTAAGATTTCCACCACTGAACTGAAAGAAGGAGACCTCGTTTTCTTTAATACAAATGGGAGGGGGGTATCGCATGTAGGCGTATACCTGGGCAATAATAAATTTATTCACGCATCTGTCTCCAGGGGCGTGATGGTCAGCGACCTCTTTGAAAACTATTATCTACGCCGTTTTGTAGGGGCAGGCAGGATCGATGACAAACAAATCGTTTCTGCTGAATAGTCCTCAGTTTTTCCAACCGATTCTACTCTTTAGGTTTTTTAATACCGGCTGAATGTCGGGTGAAAGATTCATGTAGATAGCCCCGCCTGCAAAAACCACACAGAAGAAAATACTCCGGGCAAAGAGGCCTGCCCAGCTATGAAGATCCATGAACAGCCAGTAACTCAGGGCAAAGCAGGCCGCACCCAGCAGTATGGTATATACGGTTTGCCGGGAGAAGGGTTGCAGCCTGAATTTATTCCAGAGAAAAAGTACCCGGATCAGGTTGTAGATACTGATCGAGATGAGCTGGGCCACTGCAGTGCCCACGATTCCGTATTCCCTGGTAAGGATATAACTCAGTGGCAACATCACCGAAAGCAGGATAATGCCGCTAAACAATTCAAAACGCCAGTAAGTGGAAGTGGCAATGATCTGCGCATTTACACCGGTTCCCATATCCACTAACTTGGCCATTCCCAGGAAGATCACGACATAAAATGCTTTCAGGTAAGTATCTTTTAATTCAAAGGTGACCACAGCATCCTGCAGGTTCAAAACAACGAGTGAGAAAAAGCCACAGGCAAATAAGAGTTGGTTAATTGATGACCGTTGGTAAATTTTACGGATCATTTCCATGTTTTTTTCTTTCCAGGCCGTAGCCAGGTGAATCATAGAGGCACTGATGATTCCCCGCTGAGGGGCCTGGATCATTGCCGCGATATTCTGGGCTACGGAATAAATGGCCAGCTGGGCCAGCGCATCCTTCATGACAGAACTGATCAGTAATGAATCAAAAACAATGGAAATATTAAATACAACGAGTGCTGCATAAACAAAAGAACTAAGTTTCAGAATACTACCGGAAAAACGGCGGGTAACTTTGCTGAGTTTGAAATTAAAATGAATCTGTTTGGTATAAAGCAGGTAAGCCAGTAAGATGACTGCAATAAAAGGATAGCTGAATGCAAACAACTTGATGAACAGGTCAAAGGAAATCAGCTGAGCGGCAAACAACAGAATCAGGATCATGGTAAAGAGCCGCCAGCCCAGCTCTTTCAGAAAGTTGGTAAAAATGGATTTATGGATCTGCCAGGCCCAGGCCTCCAGGAGTGTAAATATCAACAGTCCGAAGCCAAGTACAAAAATCCAGTTGTAATAAGTAATGATTTCCGGGGCATACGTGATATATTTTTTTATCACAAGGGGTTTGAAGAGGATACCGGCAAGAATAATTACAACAAACCCGATAATGCCGGTAAAAAGCGCAATGGCAGCCTGGTCATTCTTTTTATCCGGCAGATGTGATTTATAATATGGGAAGAACTTATAAATATAGGTAGGCATTCCAAAGCTGGAAAAAGCCATCATAAGTGTTGCAATCGCTATAAACGCGTTATATAAACCGTATTGCGGTTCAAGAAAAATACCCTTCCGGGTAAACAGATAAATATTCAGCAGGCCAACGCCAAACCCGATATAAATCACCAATGAAGAAATAATACTTTGCCGCCGGATGCTGCTCATTTGGTAAAGGTAAAGGACTGATTGGAATTGTCAGGTATCAGGTTCACTGTCCTTTTTTAAGGGTAATATAGAAATTGGGATTGTACTGTTCAATACCGGTGCCGGGGGGTAACGTGATCTTTTTCCAGCCGGTCTCCGGATACAGCCAGGAACCCGGCTTCGCCATCAGCTGCAGGGGCATATTGAATCCCTTTACCACATTTGTCCACCTGTAGTTTAGCTCCTGGCCATTTAACCGGTATTCCAGTTCAGGGATCTGCGTGGTACGTAGATACTGGTCAAATATTTTAGAAAGGTCTTTGCCGGAAACCCGGGACATATAGGCTTCGATTTCTTTTGAATCCACCGTTTTATGCCTGAATTCCTGGTTCAATCCCCGCATTATTTTCCTGAAGAGACTGTCATCATGTATCACCTGGCGGATGGTATGCAGCAGACTGGCGCCTTTGTTATACATATCCCCGCTGCCTTCTTTGTTTACGCCATAGGGCCCGATCAGCGGACGGTCATTGGCTATATTATTGCGGATTCCCTGCAGATAGGCATCGCCGGCCGCTTTACCATAATAAAATTCAGTAAACAAAACTTCCGAGTACATAGTGAAACCTTCATGTACCCACATATCCGCTATATCATTGGTGGTGATATTATTGGCAAACCACTCGTGGCCACTTTCATGGATGATAATATAATCCCATTTCTTTCCCCAGCCACTTCCCGATAAATCCATGCCCAGGTAACCATCCATGAAGTGGTTGCCATAGGCTACTGCACTCTGGTGCTCCATACCCAGGTGGGAGGACTGCACTAATTTAAATCCGTCTTCATAAAAAGGGTAGGGTCCAAACCAGTATTCAAAGGCTTTCAGCATCCGCTTTACATCACGGCCAAATTGTTTCGCCGCCCTGGCAGAATCAACATCGAGGACCCAGTAATCAAGCGATAGTTCCTTCCCGGTTTCCCCGGTATAACGATCAGCGAGATGTACATATTTACCAATATATGGGACGATATTATAACTGTTGATTGGATGCTTAACCTGCCAGGTCCAGCTGGTCGTTCCGTTTTTACCCGCTTTTTTATTGATACACCGTCCATTGCCAATTGCGGTTAAACTGTCTGGTACGGTAACTGTAAGGGAAGCACCTTTATCCGGCTCATCACCCTGGTAATCTTTACAGGGATACCATACGCTGGCCCCCAAACCCTGGCAGGCAACGGTCATCCATGGCCGTCCGCGGTTATCTTTAGTCCAGATCCAGCCTCCTTCCCAGGGTGGATTGACTGCCTCACGGGGCTTGCCGGAGAAATAGACTGAAACTGAAAAAAAGGTATAGTTCTGTTCCGCTGGCCGGTGTTTTTGAAACTTCCGTTTCCCAAAGTCAATAAAATAAACATTTCCCTCTCTTCGGAATTGAGTCAGGGGTTCATTTCCCTGTTTCATACTATCAATACGCATCGGTTCCTGTAAATCAAGCTGCATGATTTTGTCCGTACAGTCTTCGGGTACCGTAAAAAGGATTTGAACACTGCCTGTTATTTTCTTTGACGAATAATCAGGCGTGATCTGAATATCATATTCAATAACATTCCACCAGTCTCTGCCAGGACCGTTACTGCCACGCAATGTGTCCTGCCGGGTGAATGTTTCCTTTTTATTGAGCGGTTGGGCGCCACTAAAAAGGGATATTAAAACGAAAGGGAGCACAATTAAAATACGGGAGTGTCGGTACATTCTTTCCGGTTAAACGTTTTATAAGCGATACTTTGCTAATTTAGTCCGACTCTTATTAACACATGCACCGTTTAACAAAATATTTTCCTTTTTTACTGGCGATCTGCCTGTTGAACTCCTGTTATAACAAGACAGGACAGGAAAAGAATATTTTCCATTACAACGAGTTTTCCGGTATTCCGACCCTTGACCCGGCCTTTGCCAAAAGCCAGGCAACGATGTGGCCTGCGCACCAGCTTTTCAATACCCTCGTGGAAATTGATGATAGTCTTCATATTGTTCCATCCCTGGCCACCCGTTGGGATATTTCTGCCGACCGTACCGTATATACTTTTTACCTGCGGAATGATGTTTACTTCCATGATGACCCGGCGTTTCCTGGTGGTAAGGGTCGAAAAATGAAGGCTGACGACATTGTGTACAGCCTGTCAAGGATCATGGATAAAAAAGTGGCCAGCCCGGGTGCCTGGATCTTCAGCCGGAAAACAGACACCCTGCAACCGTTCGAGGCCCTGGATGATACCACTTTCCGGCTCACTTTACTTTACCCGTACAACCCGATCCTGGGCATTTTATCAATGCAGTACTGTTCTGTTGTTCCCCGGGAAGTCGTGGAATACTACGGCAATGATTTCCGCAGGCACCCGGTCGGCACCGGTCCGTTCAGGATGGTGGCCTGGGAAGAAGGACAGGCCCTGGTACTGAAACGAAATGAAAAATATTTTGAAAAAGACAGTGCGGGAAACACCTTGCCTTACCTGGATGGGGTGAAAGTGAGTTTTTACGACAGCAAGGCCACGGAATTCTTATTATTCCGGCAAAAGGACCTTGATTTTATTAATGATATTGAAGCGTCGTTTAAGGATGAAGTGCTGACCAAGGCCGGTACCCTGCGAAAAGAGTGGGAGGGTAAGATCAGGCTGATTGCCAGCCCATACCTGAATATTGAATACCTGGGTATTTTAATGGATACCACCAATCCACTTCTTGCCGGCTCACCGTTACGCTTAAAAAAAATCAGGCAGGCGATCAACTTTGGATTTGACCGGCGTAAGATGACCCTCTACCTGCGCAATTCATTGGGTACACCGGCAGAGTCCGGGTTTGTGCCACTCGGACTTCCTTCTTTTGATTCAGTAGTGGTCAGGGGCTATCATTTTGATCCGGTTAAAACCCGGCAATTACTGGCAGAAGCCGGTTTCCCGGGCGGGAAAGGGCTGCCGGTCATTAAGCTGCTCACGATTGCGATCTATGCGGATATGGCCAATTTTATTGCCAAACAACTGGAAGAGTCAGGTATACCGGTGCAGGTGGAGGTAGTACAGAAATCGCTGTTATTAGATATGACCTCCGGCTCCAGGGCTGCATTTTTCCGCGGCAGCTGGATTGCCGATTATCCGGATGCGGAGAACTACCTCTCTGTTTTTTATTCAAAGAATCCCGCGCCTCCCAATTATACCCGATACCATAATCCGGCCTTTGACCTGTTGTTCGAAAAAGCGATTGCAGAAACCAATGATTCAATCCGCTATGAACTCTACCGCCAGGCCGATCAGCTCATGATCAATGAAGCACCGGTAGTACCATTGTGGTACGATAAAGCGGTGCGTTTAGTACAAACACGTGTCGAAGGATTCCGCGCCAATGCACTAAACCTGCTGGAACTACGTACCACCCGCTTTAAATAAATATTTGGTAATCAGCAACGTATTGGTATATACGTAATTCTACTAAGTAAATACTTTTATATTTCTTACGTAAAAGCTTGCATAATTCCCATGTGCCTATTACTTTTGACTCATCAGGAAAATACGGAGTAGGTAAGCAGAATAACTCCGTAAAGTTCATGGGAACATTTCCGGATTAATCCAGATCCTTCGAGCGACCAACGATCACAACCCTTTGTAAAACAAAAAACCCTTTTATGAAAACGCGTCTCCTCGCCGTGGTGATGACCATTGTATCTTTTGTCATCCTTTCAACCGAAAAATCACAAGCACAGGCAGCTCCCATTTTCAGTTTTAGTTCATATTCTTTAGAGTCAGGTACAGCCCTGAGTAATGGTGCCGTTTACCGTTTCTCAAATGTAACTTCCGGTGTGGATGCCCTGGTTACCATCAGTGCTGTTACATCCGGTATCACCCTGCGTAATATCGATCGTACGATAGATGGTTATGGTGAAGCTTTTCAACCTGAATACCGGATTAATGGCAATACCAATGGATATATAGAATTTCAGATTCGTTTTGTAACCAGTGGCACCAGCACTACTTCAAACAGGCCTATTGTATCTGCCACAGGTCTTGATATCGATGGCAGTCCCAGCGGCAGCAATTCACTGAAAGAGTTTAACCGGATTGATATGGGCGGCGGCTCTTATGAATTTAACACGTATAATGCAGAGCTGACTGTTTCTCAATCCGGTACTGCGGTAAGTGGTAACAACTATACCGGTAATTTATTTGGGGCGCTGGTAGATACTACGGCCAAAGAAGTGATGTTCTCTGTAACGAATACCAATGTGGGTAGCATGACTTACCGGGTAGGGTCCAATAACGAAACAAGCGGAAGCAGTACACGATATGCATCGCTTTATTATAAAAAGTTCACGTATCAGCATTTTCCTCTGGCTATCTCCGGACTCATGTCTTTTGAAGGAGTGGCTGTAAATAATAAAGTGAAATTATCCTGGGAACTGGCGGCCAATAAATACAGCAAAGTAGTATTGGAAAAAAGTAACACATCTGCCAATTTCACCAAAGTATATGAGGCAAACAGTGGTTCATTTGATCACTCAGGTTATACCGATGCCGATGTACAGGGTGGCCAGCTGTTTTACCGTTTATGTGCCACTAACCTGGAAGGAAAAACAGAATACAGCAGTGTTATCGCTGTTAAAGTAAGTGGGTTGGTAAAGAATGAAATGAACGTTTATCCTTCACTGATTCAGACAGGAGCCACGGTGACCGTTGCTCTTGCAGAAAAAACAGAAGGAACGGTGCTGATATCCGATTTTTCCGGACGGATCGTAAAACAACAGAAAGTAAATCTGCAGGCTGGTTCTAACAGTATCGCGGTAGATGGCTTTGACAACTTTGCGAAGGGGAATTATATTGTGGCACTCAGGACGCCGGCAGTTGTATATTCCAGGAAAGTAGTCGTACAATAAAAGAAAGGGGTTTCATTTGAACAAGAAGGGCTGTATCGCGGATACAGCCCTTTCTTTTTTATAAATCAACGGTCTTTTCTTAGTTTGTCTTTAAATACTTTCCGGAACTTTTCCAGCTTGGGTTGTATTACCACCCGGCAATAAGGGTTTGAATTACCATTTAATTCAAAATACTGTTGATGATAATCTTCAGCCGGATAAAAAACACTGAAAGGCGTGATTTCCGTTACGATCGGGCGGTCAAACGCCCCGCTTTTATCCAGCGCTGCTTTATAACTTTCTGCCTTTTCTTTTTGTTCGGGGCTGTGGTAAAAAATACCACTCCGGTACTGGGTACCCACATCAGCCCCCTGGCGATTCAATGTGGTGGGGTCATGTGTTTGCCAGAAGACTTCCAATAATTCATCAAAACTGATTTTGGACGTGTCATACGTAATCTGCAGGCATTCGGCATGCCCGGTGTTGCCATCACAGACTTCCTTGTATGTAGGGCTGATCGTTTCGCCTCCGGTGTAGCCGGATACGGCACTGATCACCCCATCCAGTTCTTCAAAAATCGCTTCAGTACACCAGAAGCAGCCATTGGCAAAAGTAGCTACGGCAGCAGTGGCGGGTAAGGGCGCGGAATTCATCATAGTTTGCTTTTCTTTTTTAGATTCTGTTGTGCCGGGTGCTTTTTGGGCACAGGCCACAAGGGTGACCAGTCCCGTCATCCAAACGGCCAGCATCGGCTTCAGGTTTATTCGCTGTTTCAAGTGGTTAAATTTCGTGAATTATTGAATAGGTTGACGGAATACCCATTAACTTACGGACCAATCATTAAAACAGATGCCGCATGCGGATTGTTCTAATTCTTTTAACAATTATCCTTTTTTCAGCCTGTAAAACCAAGACCATGACTCCTGAAAAAATCAGTACTGCTGCTTTCCGGCTTAAACCCGGCGAGGATCTCAGGGCCGGTATCGAGAAAATAGTCCGGGAAAAAGACATCCGTGCCGGCTGGGTGACGACCTGCTCAGGTAGCCTGACTGATTATGCCATCCGCTTCGCCAATCAGCCCGATGCAGCTGCCGGAAGTGGCCATTTTGAAATTGTAAGTCTTACCGGCACAGTAAGTGTGAATGGCTCGCACCTGCACCTGAGTATCAGCGACAGCACCGGCCGCACCATTGGCGGACACCTGACAGCCGGTTGCAAGGTTTATACAACAGCCGAAATCGTTCTCATGTATACGGATAAATATACGTTCACCCGCGAAAAGGACGGCTCCACCCCCTGGGAAGAACTTCAGGTTCGTCCCAACGACCTGCCTTAGCCGGCAGGCGATCGGCTTAAAAAAAGGCTCTTTGAAACCAAAGAGCCTTTCTATTCATTAAAAATTCAAAGATAGTTTACCTGGGCTCCAGTGCATTATTGATCAGGAAAACCAGGTTCCCGCGGTGTGCTTTTGTTTCTTCATTGGTAGAAACAGCTCCAGCCAGCTGGGTTTTCAGTTTCTTTAATGTGTTCAGTGCAGCGGCCCTTGCCACATCATCATATCCCGGATTTTTCGGATCAAGGATAAAGGCGGCTTGCTTAACAAAGGCTGTTTGCAGGTATTGACGGTACACATTTACATTGGTTCTCAGGTCAGCTTCAAAACAGGCTTTCACCAGATCATTCATCACATCGGCTACACTATACTGATTCCCGTACAGCCGGCTGTTGGTGATCCGTTGTACAGTCGCCGGATGCAGGATATGTGCAACAGCGGCTCCCTGCTGGTTCAGTACCACCCCGGTAATCCGGTAATCATCACCGGTACTGCTTTGGTTAAAGCCACGGCGCTGGGGTTGCAGGTAGGGGAGTACCTGGTTGTCGGCATCAAAAGCATTCGGGGCAAAAACATATTTGCTGAGCAGCTCCATCGCTTTCTTCTGGGTGGCCAGCGGAACCGGTGTGTATGGCTTATTGCCGGAGCGCTGGTCAGGTGTACTGCGATCAATATAGATCCCGCCGATATATCGGCTGGCTGCTGCAATCATACTGTTCCGTTGTCCCTGCAATGCTCCATAGCGCGCCCGAAGTTCAGCGAAACTCTGGTTCGGTTTACTGTATTTCTGTACCAGCTTACCCATAACCGAATTAACCAGTTTCAACCTGTCTTCCGCATAGGCAATAGCATCACTGCTGAGGTCATTCACATTCACCCGGGGGTCCATTGCTTTCCCGGGAGCACGCATATCATCTCCGTCATTCCCGAAAGCGAGTTGCGGTTCGGTACTGCGGCTGAGAATACGGCGTAACCCGGCTTCCTCTTCAGCGGCACTGAAAGGCGTATACCCATATTGAATAGCCCAGATATCATAAGGTCCGGCCAAGGTGGTATAGTAATCGCCTTGTTTGGTTTTATCACTGGCGATATTGATCGCCGGATAATCCATCACCGATCCGATCAATCCCTGTTTACGGGTGATCTCTTTAT
>DAORKK010000047.1:10236-20905 GCA_035439525.1 Chitinophagaceae bacterium | reverse complement strand
GAACTGGTTTGCAGGGTTCCAATAGCGAAATTACCCCCGGGAGAAGTGCCTTTATGTTTCAGCTCAAATCCCTTCACTTTATTATTGGAAAAAAAATCTTTTAATATGACCAGGGCCTGGGCCTTGCTGTATGTGTCATACTTTTCCGGCAGGGTCAGCTCCACATTGTCATCTAAGTACTTCGCCAGTTCGGTGGCATTCCCTGATTTAATTGCACTTACCACTTCGTCAATACCTTGTTGTGCCTTAAATGAAGACAACAACAGCATCGCCGAAAGAAGAAAGGTTGTAAAAATCTGTTTCATATTACTTCGATGTTGGTTTTCACTGGGTATTTATCTAAAAACATGCCATGTTATGTGACAGCAGTTCCACCGGTACTAAAATACTACAAATCAGGGGCTTTTACCAAATCAGGGTGGAGAATAGCTGAATTGATGTAGTTTTACAGGGTACGGACGGGAAATCTTCCCTGAATTTTATTGTGATAACCCCTTGAATAATTGAGTCAAATGTCATCTAAAAAAGTAATCCTGGTCATTATGGACGGTTGGGGACTGGGAAAAGTTGCATCCGCAGACGCGATTCAACACGCCAAAACACCGTTTACCAACAGTTTATATCACCAGTACCCGCATACCACCCTGATTACCTGCGGTGAAGCGGTGGGTCTGCCCGACGGGCAAATGGGTAACTCGGAAGTAGGTCACCTGAACCTGGGCGCCGGTCGTATCGTCTACCAGGAATTGCAGCGCATTAATGTAGCCGTTCGCGATGGTTCTTTTGCACAAAACGAAACGCTCCTGAAATCGATCCGGTTTGCAAAAGCAAACAATAAACCCCTGCACCTGCTGGGACTCGTAAGTAATGGCGGTGTGCACTCCCATATCAACCATGTGAAGGCAATTGCCGATGTATGTAAGGCAGAAGGACTCGAAAAGGTTTTTATCCATGCCTTTACAGACGGACGTGATTGTGATCCGAAAAGCGGACTCGCCTTTATCATCGAACTGCAGCAACACCTCAATGGCAGCGTGGGCAAGATTGCCAGTGTAAGCGGTCGTTACTATGCCATGGACCGGGATAAACGCTGGGAGCGGGTGAAGCTGGCTTATGACGCCCTGGTAAAAGGAGAAGGGGCCAAAGCTACAGATGCCGTAGCCGCAGTTGAAAATGCGTATGCCGCAAATATTACGGATGAGTTTATCAAACCCACCGTGATCGTGGATGAGTCACAGCAACCACTCGCCACTATACAGGACGGCGATGTGGCGATCTGCTTTAATTTCCGTACCGACCGCTGCAGGGAGATCACCCAGGTGCTCACCCAGCTGGACCTGCCGGAGTTTGATATGCATAAACTGTCGCTGGATTATACCACCATGACCGAATATGACAAAACCTATCAAAACGTACATGTCATCTTTGAAAACGACAACCTGAATAACACACTGGGCGAAATCCTGGAACAAAACGGGAAGAAACAGATCCGGATCGCTGAAACAGAAAAATACCCGCACGTTAGTTTCTTTTTCAGCGGAGGCCGTGAAAAACCATTTGAAGGTGAAAAAAGGATCATGGTGCAGTCTCCCAAAGTAGCCACCTACGACCTGCAACCTGAGATGAGTGCGCATGAAATTACCGATGCCATCGTGGCCGAAATAAATAGTCAGTCCGCTGATTTTATATGCCTGAACTTTGCCAATGCGGATATGGTGGGACACACGGGTATCTGGGAAGCGGCCATCAAAGCAGTTGAAACGGTGGATCATTGCGTGGAAAGAGTGGTAACGGCCGGACTGGCCAATGGATACACGATCTTTCTGACAGCCGACCATGGCAACTCCGATTTTATGATCAATGAAGATGGCAGTCCGAACACCGCCCACACCCTGAACCCGGTTCCCTTTTTCATTATTGATAAAGAATGGAAAGGCGCGGTTAAACCTGGCAAACTCGGTGACCTGGCCCCGACGATACTAACGATGATGCAATTACCGATCCCGAAAGAAATGACGGGAGAGGTACTCATAGATTGATTAACCTTAAAAACACCACGTATGTTCAGGAAAATCATGTACGTATTACTCGCCGCATTTATTGTGATCCAGTTTATTCACCCGGCAAAGAATACGAGTGAGGGCTTACAGCCCAACACGATCGGGAATAATTATGCCATACCGGCGGATGTTAAAACCATCCTGGGAAAAGCCTGCAACGATTGCCACAGCAATAATACCCGTTACCCCTGGTATGCTAAAATACAGCCCGTGGACTGGTGGCTGAACAAACACGTGGTGGATGGCAAAAAAGACCTCAATTTTGATGAGTTCACGAACCGCGCTCCCCGCTACCAATACCACAAAATGGAAGAAGTGATTGAAATGGTAAAAGAACTGGAAATGCCATTAAAATCCTATACATGGACGCATAAAGACGCCAGGCTGACTTCTAACGAAAGAGAGAAACTGACCGGCTGGGCACAATCTGTTATGGATGCCATGAAAGTGAAGTACCCGGTCGACAGCCTGATACGACCAAAGCGATAATCCGTTTTGTACATGCAACGAAACAGAAACCGATCTTTCATAAGTCTCCTGCTCCTGCTGCCGGTATTGATTCCGCTGTTGTTCATTGTCATCAATGACCTGAACAAATGGCAGATCAAATACCGGAGCCATGAACGGTTTTCGTCATCCGTGTCACTGGTTCAACTGCGCATTCCTGAAAGCGAAGTAAAGTGGATGGACAAAAAGGAAATTTTTGTAAACGGACGGATGTTTGATATTAAAAAATCGGCATTAAAAAACGGGTGGTACACATTTACCGGCCATTATGATGATCCCGAAACCAAACTGCTGAGAAAACAACAACGCGCCCGGCAGCAGAAAGCAGGCCAGCAGGCACTGGTACAGGTATTCAAGTCATTGCAACAATTATATTTTGAACCGCAGGAGCCTGGTTTCCATCCATCAGTTCCTGATCTCCCGCCATCATTTTTACGTAATGAACCGTTGCTTACGGCCTATCTGACTGTAAGCACACCACCTCCTCAGGATTACAGGTTCGATCCGGCTTAAACTCTACTTTTTTACGTAAATCAATCTTTATGAGGAGCGTGTTACTGCTTTGCCTGTACCTGTATGCCTCCATACCGGTATCAGCGCAAACAGATACTCTAATTGAAAAAACCATGGATGAAGCCGTGGTTTCGGTTAATAAATGGGAACAGAAACTGAACGAGGTTCCCAATAAAATCATCAAGGTCAGCAAATATGATATTCTGCGAAACAATCCGCAAACTTCAGCCGACCTGCTCGGCCAGAGCGGCACGGTGTTTATTCAGAAAAGCCAGTTAGGCGGTGGCAGTCCGATGATCCGTGGGTTTGCCACAAACCGGGTATTACTGGTGGTCGATGGTGTTCGCATGAACAATGCCATTTACCGGAGTGGTAACCTGCAAAATATCATCAGTATAGATCCACTGAGTACAGAAGCAGCCGAAGTCATATTCGGGCCGGGCTCGCTGATATATGGTAGTGACGCTATTGGCGGTGTGATGGATTTTCATACCCTGGAGCCCCGTTTTTCAAAAACAGATAAAATGCAGGCCAAAGGGGCTGTACTGGGCAGATACTCTTCGGCCAACCAGGAAAAAACCGGCCATGCTGACCTGAATCTCGGCTGGAAAAAATGGTCCATCCTTACTTCCGTTTCATACAGTCGTTTTGATGACCTGAAAATGGGAAAGAATGGCGGCCAGGACAGTTACGGACGTCCGGAATATGTGGATCGCATTAATAACAAGGACAGTATTGTGAAAAACAGTGATCCCCGTATTCAACGCTTCAGCGGGTACGATCAACTGAATTTCTTACAAAAAATCCGGTTCAAACCAGGTCAGTACTGGGATCTCTTATACAGTTATACCCATGCTAAAACAGGGGACGCTCCCCGCTATGACCGACTGATCCAGTACCGGAACGGCGCTTTGCGTTTTGCAGAGTGGTATTATGGACCCATGATCTGGGATATGCATACACTTAATGTACTGCACACAAAGAAAACCGGATTGTATAGTGATATCCGGCTGACAGTTGCTTACCAGGATTATGAAGAAAGCCGGATCGACCGTACCCGTGCGAATAATAACAGGAATAAACAAACGGAACTCGTGGATGCCTTCAGTGTAAATGCAGATGCCAACAAGTCACTTGGAAAAGGACAGCTTTTTTATGGGCTTGAATACGTGCATAACAAAGTGGGTTCCCTGGGCGAAAGAACCAATATCAGCACCGGGGTGGTCAGCCCCATGGGCAGCCGGTACCCCAATGGCAGCACCTGGAGTACTACTGGCATTTACGGCAGTTATAAAATCAACCTGCACCAGAAACTGACACTGACCTCCGGACTTCGTTTCAATTATAACACACTCGATGCCACATTTGATACCACGTTTATCAGGTTCCCTTATCAGCAGGCCAAACTCCGCGACGGGGCACTGACCGGTAATGCCGGCCTTGTATTCCGTCCGGCAGAAGGGTGGCAGTTCAATGGAAATGTCTCTACCGGATTCCGGATGCCGAATGTGGATGATATTGGTAAATTCTTTGAAAGCGCGCCCGGGAATATCACTGTTCCCAATCCGGAACTTAGCCGGGAATATGCCTGGAATTTTGAAACGGGCATGGTAGTACATCAGCCTCTAAAATACCGGTTTGAGCTCAGCGCTTTTCATACTATACTGACCAATGCAATTGTTCGTCGTCCTGCAACTTTCAACGGGCAGGACAGTATCCTTTTTGACAATATACTTAGCCGTGTGGAAGCATTACAGAATGTGGCCAGGGCTACAGTAACCGGCTTACAGCTTAGTGCTGAGGTCTATTTTGCAAAATCGCTTTCTTTCGTTTCACATGCCAACTGGATCAGCGGCAAAGAAACGGATGATGTAAAAGATGAACAGGTTCCCCTTCGTCATGCCCCGCCATTCTATGGCAGTACCGCTTTCCGATTCCGGACGAAAAAAATAAGTGCGGAACTGAACAGCCAGTATAACAGCCAGATCAGTAATGCTGATCTGGCGCCGACTGAGCAGGCCAAGACTGATATCTATGCAATAGATGCATCCGGAAAACCATATGCACCGGGATGGTATACCCTGAATCTGAAAGCCTCGTATCAGTTCACTCCAAACGTGATGATTACCGTCGGTTGGGAAAATATGACCAACCAACGATACAGACCCTATTCGTCTGGCATTGTAGCATCGGGTTCAAACTTTATACTGTCGGTCAGAGCGGCTTTGTAAAGGAGAAGACCGGAAAGCCGGAAAATTCCGGAAGAAAGACCCAAAAAGGGGAAGCTTCAGAAAAGTCTGAACCTTCCCCTTTTTCCCCTTCCAGACACGCTCTTCATTTACAGCCCATTCCATCTTCCGGGCTGCTTCTTCCCGATTTTCCGACTTCCGTACTTTCCCGATTTTAACCTCATTTTTCTTTCCCCATGCAGCATCCGTTCCAAAAAAATGTCTAATTTACAGGCAACCAAAGGGTAGTTATGACCGAGGAAGCCATTTTACAAGGTTGTTTGAAAAATGAGGCATCAGCCCAGCGTGAACTGTACAACAGGTATAGTTCAAAAATGCTGGCCGTATGTTATCGTTTTGGACAGAACCGGGAAGATGCGGAGGATATGCTCCAGGAAGGTTTCATAAAGGTCTTTTTACAGATTCACACGTTTGAAAACCGCGGTGCATTTGAAGGTTGGATCCGACGGATAATGGTACATACCTGTATCAATATCCTGAAGAAGAATAAGAAGTTCAATGAAAGCGTGGACATTATCCATGCAACGGGTGTTCAGGTCAGGGAAGAATCGGTACCGGCCATTATTCAGGCCAAACAGGTGGTGGAATGTATCCGGCTCTTACCAATCGGTTACCGTACAGTACTGAATCTTTATGCGGTGGAAGGATATAGTCACCGGGAAATATCCAATATGCTGGATATTGAAGAAAGTACCAGCCGGAGCCAGTATACCCGGGCCAAAGCCATGCTGGAAGATATATTAGTAAGAAAAAGAATTTTGCATAAACCAAAACAGGAATTCAACTGGCTGGCCGCCGTAAGCCGCCGCTGAAGATGATGCTAAACGTACCCTTAATTGCTGACTGGTTATGGAGAGTAATTTCAATAATAACGATTTCGAACGGTTTCTGAAGCAGAATGCTGACCAGTACCGGATGTTTCCTTCTGAAAATGTGTGGGAAGGCATCCATAACACACTTCATACCCGTCGCCGCTGGCATGGTCTCTGGCTCGCATTATTATTACTCACTACCGGAACTGTAACCTGGATCATGCTCACCAGTCCGGGTAATAAGAAAGAACCCGCTATCGCTGCCCGCCAACCTGTGGCAAAAAAAGAACCGGCAGCGGTTCCAGCAACCGAATTGGTAACCACCCCAACATCCAATCAGGACAGCAAAGCGCCGATTGCCTCACCTGGCAATCAGGAAAAGAATATATTCCTGGCTACCGATTTACTTGAAATACCATCACCTGCAATTCAGGAGCTTTCTGATGATGAAAATGCCAGCACTGCAGCGTTGGCTCCTGTCGGCAGCAGTCTTGTAAATATCACCGCCGTTTTCCCTGTTCAGGATAATCCGGCCCGTAATCCGGCTGTAATTATTCCCCGTTCAGCCCCTCGTCAGCCGGAATACCTGAATCACGCCCCGGCGATGAATCTGACCACTGCAACTCCGGTACCAACAATTGCCAGTGATCTGATTGCAGATCCTGCAGCCAGTCCGGTATTAAATGAAAAACAACCGGAAACCGCTCCTGAAATAAAGAGAGAAGACGCATTATATCCATTGACCATTGAAAGTGTTTTCAATTCATACCAGGTGGCCCGTAAAACCAGAAAAGCCAAATGGCAGGTATTTATCACGCCTACCGTGACTTACCGGAAACTCAACGAAAACAAACAATTTATCACTTCAGCCCGTTCGAATATGAGCTCCACACCGCTCACGTATTCCCCGGACCTGAATAACCTGGTCACCCACCGTCCTGACCTCGGATTGCAACTGGGCATTTCCATGTCATACCCGCTGACGAAAAAATTATCCATGGTCACCGGTCTCCAGTTTAATATCAGCAAATATGATATATGGGCCTATAATTACCCGAGCGAACTGGCTACTGTCGCACTGAGTAATGATTATGGCGGAACCAGCACCGTCTCCACGGTAACCAATTACCGGATTGTCGGGGTGAACAGAGCAAATAAAGCCAACTGGCTGCGGAATTTCTATTACTCGGTTTCCGTACCGGTCGGACTGGAATTCAAAGCATTTAAAACGAAAAGAGCCTTTGTGGGTGTGGCCGCCACATTACAACCCACTTATGTACTGGGTAACCGGGCTTACGTGATCTCTACCGATTACAAAAACTATATGGAAGTGCCCTCCCTCACCCGCAAATGGAATGTCAATGCCGGGTTTGAAACCTTTGCCGGTTTTAATGTGGGAAAAACCGCCTGGAGGCTCGGGCCTCAGGTGCGCTACCAGGCCATGTCCAGCTTCAAAAAAGAATACCCGGTACAGGAACACCTGTTTGACTATGGTTTCAAGCTGGGTATCATGCTCAATCACTAATATTTTCAACCTGCTGCATACAACAGAAAACCCGCTATCATCTGGCGGGTTTTCTGTTTCAGGACATGCAGTTAATGCGGTTTCAAGTAATTTTGCAACATGAAAAAATTGTTTCTTGCCGGGCTTCCTTTACTGACCCTGTTCCTGTTTTCCTGTAAAGAAAAAAAGAAAGCGGAAAGCAAAGGATTTATATCCGTGATATCCCTGATTGAAAAACAGGTGGCGCATATTGACACTTCCCTGTATTCGATCGTCCAGGTGATTGCCAAAGACAGCCTGCACACCGACACGAACTATATCCCCCGCGAAAAATTCAGGGAAACGGCCCGTGAATTTCTTGAACTCCCCGACCTGACCAACCCGGAAGTGGCCGCCCGGTTTACCGAAGAAAAAATGTATGATACCCTGATGCGCCGGGTAATCATATCCTATACGCCCCTCGATCCGAAAAAAGAGGAAATCAAGAAAATTGAACTGCTTATCAGTCAGGAAGTCATGGAAGACGGCAGTAATAAAGTCACCAATATCATCGTGGACCGTATCCTGAAAAACCGGGATGGCTTTCTGCAAAAGAAAATGGTCTGGCGCACCGACCGGAGTTTCCTGATCGTAACCAGCACCCAGCAACCCGGGCAACCTGAAATCACCAGTACGAACAGGGTCACCTGGAACGAAGAAAATACCCCATGACCGCGGCCGAATTTCAACTGATCGCTGCCACGATTCCCGCGCAACCGGGGATCTATAAATACTATGACAATGAGGATCAGCTCCTCTATGTGGGAAAGGCCAAGCACCTGCGTAAGCGGGTCAGTTCTTATTTTTCCAAAACCTTCACCACGTATAAAACCCATGAACTGGTTCAGCGGATTGCCCGGATCGAGTTTACCATTGTCGGCTCTGAACAGGATGCATTCCTGCTGGAAAACTCCCTGATCAAACAATACCAGCCACGGTTCAATATCAACCTGAAAGATGATAAGACCTACCCGTTTATCGTCATCAAAAACGAGCCCTTTCCCCGCGTATTCCTGACACGACAAAAAAAAGACGATGGATCAGCGTACCTGGGGCCGTATACATCTGTTAAACGAGTACGGGAACTGCTTGAATTTATCAAACAAACCATTCAGCTGCGCAATTGCAGTCTGAACCTGACGGCCGGTAATATTGAAAAAAAGAAATTTAAAGTTTGCCTCGAATACCACCTGGGAAATTGCAAAGGTCCCTGTGAAGGATTACAGACCCTGGAAGACTATGCAGGCGATATCAGTCAGCTCCGCAACCTGCTAAAGGGAAACCTCGCCCCGGTGATCCGGCATTTCAAAGAAGAAATGAAAGCACATGCGGCTGACCTGGCTTTTGAAAAAGCGGAACTGGTCCGGAAGAAAATTGACTACCTGGAAAATTATCAGTCACGCTCCGTGGTGGCGGGCCTGAAAGCAGCCGATCTCGATGTTTTTTACCTGCTGCAGGAAAAAGAGATCGCTTATGTCAACTACCTGATGGTACGTAACGGTTCCATTATCCAGACCCAGACCAATAAGGTGGACACCCCGCTGGATGAAACACCGGAGGAAGTACTGGCGTTTTCAGTGGCCGCCTTACGGAGCACCTTCAACAGTGATGCCCGCGAAATAGTCGTGCCCATCCCGATCGATTTTCCACAGGAAGATATGATCGTCACCGTGCCTCGTGGGGGAGATAAAAAGAAATTGCTGGAACTGGCAGAAAAAAATGCCCGGTATTTTATTGATGAATTGCAGGCAAAGGAACGGTTAAAGCTGCATTCAAAAGAAGAGGCCGGCAAAGCATTGCTGGAACAACTGCAGGAAGAACTGACATTAACTGACCTGCCGGTGCATATTGAATGTTTTGATAACTCCAACTTTCAGGGCAGTTACCCGGTATCGGCCATGGTCTGTTTCCGGAATGCACAGCCTTATAAAAAAGACTACCGGCATTTCAATGTAAAGACCGTGGAAGGGATCAACGATTTTGCGACGATGAAAGAAGCTGTCTACAGGCGTTATAAACGGCTTTCTGAGGAGGGGCACGATTTCCCTCAGCTAGTTATCATTGACGGCGGCAAAGGCCAGCTAAGCGCCGCTAATGAAGCCATAACCGAACTGGGACTGGAAGGAAGAACCACCCTGGTCGGTCTGGCAAAAAATGAAGAGGAGATTTTCTTTACCGGCGATACCCAGTCGCTCAAACTGCCTTATAACAGTCCCACCTTAAAACTACTCCGCCGTATCCGGGATGAGGTACACCGGTTCGGTATCACTTTCCACCGCGCCAAACGCAGTAAAGGCACGTTTAAAAACGAGCTTGAGGATATTCCCGGCATTGGCAAGTCCACGGCTGAAAACCTGCTCAAAACGTTCCGTTCCGTAAAAAAAGTCAGTGAAGCCTCGTTGAAAGATCTGGCTAAGCATATCGGGCAGGCGAAAGCGCTGGCGATTATGGATTATTTTGAGAAGAAAACGAGAGAGGGGAATAGGAAATAAGGAATTAGGAATTAGGAAATGGGAAGTGGGGAAGCGTACCAAAGCAGAAAAAGGTTTAGAGGAAGGTTGACAGGTTAATAAGTAGATAAGTTGATAAGTTCATAAAGCACTAAATCAGGAAGAAGTTTAAAGTTGACTTTCTAAGGAGGGGCTGTAGACTCCCGACTCTCGACTCCCGACTTGTACTATTGTAAATGTGTAAGAATATCAGGGAAGAAGAAGTAGGCCCTTATATAAAAAAAAGTGGGGCCGGAATAGAAATTCAGCCCCGTTTTTAAAATCCAATATCCTATGAAAAACCAAGACGAAGGTACAACTTTTCTCCAAGTTTCCTATAGGACTTTTACGATTTTGACAACTTTTTTTACTTAGTAATGAAGCTTTTACATCATTGAGTTTGGCTTTTTGAAGCGTTTTTATAGTCCGCCGGATAAGTGTAGAATCAACACCTGAAGATAAGTACGAGGTACGAAGTACGAGGTACGAAGTACGA
>DAORKK010000047.1:0-10136 GCA_035439525.1 Chitinophagaceae bacterium | reverse complement strand
AGAATCAACACCTGAAGATAAGTACGAGGTACGAAGTACGAGGTACGAAGTACGAAGGGCATGACGTAAAACGAGTGGCAGTCGTTTAATTAGATTCAAGCTCCTCAGGAGAGGCTGTTGACAACTAACTATACTGACTACTAACTACAGACTGGTTTTGACGGGCTGTTCCCCGACACCCGACACCTTCTCTCAGAACGGGCTGTTGCCCTAACACCTAACAGCTAACAACGAACACCTTCTCTCAGCAGGGGCTGTTTCCTAACACCTAACAGCGAACAACGAACACCTATTCATTGAACGGGCTGTTCCCCTAACACCTAACAGCTAACAACGAACAACTGCTTAAATACAAGGTCCCTCCTCCGTCGGGATGACAAGTTATGGGGGGAGTAAAAAGGAAATACAAGATTTCTCGCTACGCTCGAAATAGCAGCAACAGTTCGATCTTTTGAAAAATGCGCTAAGAATGGGCTGTTGACTACTAACTACCGACTTCTAACTACCGACTAGTTTTGACGGGCTGTTCCCCGACACCTGACACCTGACATCCGACAACTGCTTAAAAAAAAAAGGCCATCCCGCAGGACAGCCTTTCTATTAAGTTCAGATTTCGATTAGTAGGACCAGAGATCCTGTTCGAAATTGAAGATTTTCTCTTTGATATTTTCTCCTTCCAGCAGGCGGAGGATCGGGTCATTGATAAAGCTCCGGATCATCTTGTTGCTGGCATTATCCAGGGTTGATTTCACGATATAGCTGCTGAACATGCGGCTTTCGAAAAGCTCTTCCCAGGTCATGCGGCTTTGTCCCATGTTTTTTGGATTATACACTTCTGCCTTAGCCAGCATCGGGCGCAGGTCGGGATAGTATACCCAGAACAGGGAGGATGTACCGCGTTCTTTATTCGTATTCGGAATATATTCGGTTTTCAGTAAGCCGATACCCAGGATACGCACAAACATGCGGCTGGATTCGCGGTCAAATACCCATTCTTCTTTTAAGCGGATACGGGTTACAGACTTGGCGTCAAAGCTTCCGCGTACCACTTTCCATCCTACGACTTTAGTGATATCATTCAGATCAAAAATTTTGACAGTATCTGTTGTAACTGCTAATTTCTGGGTAATATCCGCAACAGCTACAGGGGTAGTGAAACGATCGTCTTCAAAAGCCGTTACTTCTCCGTTCTGCACGGCTTTGATCAGCATGTTTACGAAAATTTCGCTGCCGTTATCGGTTTCCGCTTCATACATGAATGTCTTATTCATTTTTTCACGGAGATCGAGTTCACGCCATACTTTTTCCGCATACAGGGCATCATCCCAGCGCAGGTGCTCATAAGGAAGCGGGGTGCGTTGATTCAGATTACTCTTATCAAACGCATTGTCGTTCCTCAATGACTTCTTGGGTGTCAGATCGGTACTGGAGGTGTCGTATGTGATCGGCAGACCAGCCAACGGATCGAACCCGGAAGGAGGTTGTGTATTATTGTTCTGTTGTTGTTCGGTTCCCGCCGGGTTTGTCTGGGCGTTTTCCGCTTTCTTCTTTTTTGACACACGTTGTGCATCAGCAGGGGTCAGCATAAATGCCGACAACAGCAGGCAGAAACCAAATTTTACAAATTTCATATTCATATCACACATTATTTAATGTAATAAACGAGTGAAGGGGCTTTCGTAGTACGTCCGTCCGGACCTTTTACGCGTATTTCATCAATTGTCACCAGTTTGTCCGCTTTTACATAGCTTTTGATCGCGTTTGCCACTGATCCCTGGAAAGCCGCACCCTGTACAGGAATGGAAACGATATCTCCATCATCCGTATCGCAGGTGAACGTAAAGCTCACTACCTGGTATTTTAAGTCAAAGGGGAAATCTTTAATACCAGCCCACACACCGGGTTGCGCTTTGAACTCGGCAGCTGTAACCTGGGTACCGCTTATTTTACCACCTACAGCGGCCTGGGCATCAGGTATAGTCCTTACACGGAACTGGCTGACGCCGGCTACTTTGCCATCTACCATTACAGTGATCTTACAATCATCCGTAACACTGGTTACATTAGCAATGTATTTACCATTTCCAATACGGTTCAGGTTTCCGCCTCCACCAGTAATTATAGGTTTAACTTTATCATCACCACCACCACTGGCAGCAATTGTTACCGGGTTATCCACCCCAACATACAGTACATTCATCTTATCAAGAGCGATTGATGCATTGGCAGAACCAACGATATACTCAACTTTTACTTCTTTCACTTCATCTTTACCAGTGGTCTGGTTAAAGAAGCTGATACGCACAGGAATACTGTGAGGACCTACACCCCCTGCGTCCGCTTTGTAAAGGGCAAACCCTTCTTCACCAATAGGTACAGTGGTACCACCAACGGAAATGATCGGTACAGAGGATTTACTGAAGGCACCGATACCTGCTTTTACTTCCAGTTGTTGTCCGGGCATCAGGTAGTTTGAGTTCTGGCCAACAATAGCAGCATAAGAATCAAATACAATTTTCACTTCCCCTACTTTCTGGTGACAGAAAGTAACCACTTTATTCTCCATGCCTTTAACGTCGTTCTGAAACTTACTCAGGATAGTAAGTCCGGCAACCGTAGGCACCATATTAAAGTAAGCAACATCCCAGGCCTTGGTTTTACCATCCTGGCCGGGAGGGTTGGAAAGGTCAATACTCTTAGAATTCTTAAAGGCGCTGTCTATTTCGGGATCAATTGCATAGATATCACTCTGGAATTTCTGAAGTTTATCCAGCAGACGCTTCCCTTCACCACCTTGTACAAACATTTTTGTAACAATATCCAGGTTGTCTTCTTTAAAGGAAACAGTAGGATCGCCGGGTTTACCGCCAGCTTTAGTAATGATATCATTTTTCAGGCCATCAATATATTTATTAACAGCATCTGTAATGGTAATTACTTTCTGCGCTTTTTCGTACCAGGGAACAGCTCTTTCTTTGGTTTGCGGATCAATTGATTTTTCCTCGAGCGACTTCATAAGCAACGAAGTGGATTGATTCACTGTCGCATTACTGTTCTCCAGGCTTCGTCTAACAGTCCGGAAGGCATTCAGGATCTCAGATGATACATTCAGTGCCAGCAGTGCGGTAAGCACCAGGTACATGATGTTGATCATCTTCTGCCGGGGCTCTTTAGGTAGAGACATGACTATTTAGGTTTAATAGGATTAGAAATGATGACTTTTAATATCCGGCCGGTATTCACGGTTCAGGTGGCCCGGCACAGACAGTTTGTTTTAGCTGCGACCCTGCATTGCAGTAAGCATGTTACCGTAAATGTTGTTCAGACGACCCAGGTTAGTAGCTAAGTGACCAATCTGATCCTGTACCTTTTTAGCATCTTCGGCACTGTTCAGCATCGCATTGGATGTTTCAGACAGTTTACCGTAGAAAGAGTTAAGCGCTTTCAGGTGATTATTACTTTCCTGTAACTCCAGTTCGTAGATCGTGTTCAGGGAAGACAGGTTCTTCGTCAGTACCTGGATCTGCTCGTGGAATACTTTAGCACCTTCAGTAGCGGTATTGAATGCACCAACTGAGGAAGCAGCGGTGGTATAAGCGTCTTTTACTTTTTCCAGCTGGCCGGTTACTTCACGGGTTTTGTTGGTGAAGTCAGCGGTTGCGTTGATGGTATCTCCGATAGTGGTCAGACCGGAAACGGTGGTATTCAGTTGTTTGAAACCATCGCCCAGGCGTTTCATGGTATCCGGAGAAATATCGGATTCAGCCAGCATTTTATCCATAGCACCCAGCGCTGCACGGCTTTTTGTACCAGCAACAGAGAACTGCTCTTCGTCATGATTTGCATCTTTAACTGCAGGATAAACGGCATATAATATACCATAGATAGAGAAGATGATTGCTTCGGTGGTCAGACCGATCCAGAGCCAGGTATCGGCATCGCCTGCGTGTGTGATTTTCCGGAGGGCTCCCCAGATAACTAATGCTGCACCGAATGATACGCCTACGTCTACCCATTTACTAACCTTAGATGGAATTGCTGCTGCCATAATTGGATTTTTTAAAAAGTGGTTTTAATGATATTATTTTACTGAACAGAGAAAGTGAGAGGACAGGTTCGTTTAACTGTCCTCTCAATATTGTTGGATTGTTATTTCGATATTATCAGCGACGGCCTTTCTGCGGAGCGGCGGGAAGATCGATCACACAACGGAAACCGATGTATGATTTGGTGGAATCCTGGTACTCGTAAGTACTGGTACCTGTCTGCAGGTAGTATCCCACATCTTTCCAGCTGCCACCACGGATGATTTTACGCTTCATCAGGGGAGGATCATCATCTTTTGCATTCCAGCGAACATCAGGGTTCATATCATGCTGGAAATTGTTGCGGCCTTCATAATAGATAGAAGAAGTCCACTCGGCCACATTACCTGACATACAGTACAGACCATAATCATTCGGCCAGTAAGCATCAGCGCGTACGGTATAAAAACCGCCATCTTCCGGATAGTTACCACGACCAGGTTTGAAGTTGGCCATCAGGCATCCTTTTTTGTTACGCAGGTAATAGTTACCCCAGGGGAACATCGATTGTGAGCGACCGCCACGGGCTGCATATTCCCACTGCGCTTCGGTAGGCAGGCGGAAATCTGACTCCTGTGTTCTCTTCTTGGAATCAAGCCAGGCATTCAGGAAATGGGTTCTCCATTCGCAGAAAGCGGTGGCCTGCTTCCAGTTCACACCAACTACCGGATAGTTACCGAAAGCGGGGTGAGAGAAATATCTTTTGGTCATCGGCTCATTATAAGAGTAGGAGAAGTCACGGATCCAGCACAGGGTGTCAGGATAAATCGCCACATCTTTCTTTACAATAAAAGTAGAACGGGATTTACCGGCATTTTCCCGGCGGGCTGCTTCTTTCAGATCGAAGGTCTCAGAATGAAACACGATTTTGGAAGGATCAATTTCTTTTTTACCAAATACACGGTCATCCGGAGGAAGGATGATATCGGTGCTGCTGAGCTGCTCCATGACCTTGGGATCACCCCATTTCATGGTCTTCATTTTTGCCCAGTCAACATTCTCGTTGCCGTCTGACCCTGTTTTTACATACCCCATCTTACGGGCTACTACAGAATCACGTACCCAGTTTACAAACTGGCGGTATTCGTTGTTGGTGATTTCGGTGGCATCCATCCAGAAGCCACTGATCGATACGGAACGGTTCCGTGCACTGAATGCATACGCAGGATCCTCATCACTGGGACCCATATGGAATGTACCCTGCGGCACATACACCATGCCTGGAGGCTTGGGAAGTGCATACTTACCACCGGGGGCTACTCCGTGCACCTGGCCGTCATTGGGCAGGGCGCCGCCTTTGTTTTTCTTACCACCCAGGATTCCACAACTGGATACAAGAGTCATGCACGCGGTTGCATACAGGGCATAATAAAGGTTTCTCATTTTCATACACTTAAAGGGTATTGGGCAAATATAATGTTTAGAACTGTTCTCCGGCACAAGGTTATAATTTATTTTTAGAAATCAAACCGTAAAAATCACGGTAACTTTTCTAACGGCCATGAAGCTTATTTTATTGTATTAACTAAAATTTATTTACTGTTTTTTGTCCCTGTTTATCAGTGAGATAAGGCTATCTGCGGAAAATACGGGCGCTTGGCAGGTGTTATTACGGCAGAGGTATATGGAAGGTTTACCCTCCCCTTTTCTGCCCTCGAGTAATGGGATATCCGACTTCTTTATCCCGGTTGTCAGCACTACTTTATTCGGCACATATCTACCCAGCAAATCGGCCATCAGGACTTCCGGGTTGTCCCCGGTCAGCACAATTTCGTTGGTTCCTTCCACCACTTCCTGTACCCCCATCGCCCATACCCCAAAAGAAACCGGGTAACGGGTAATCGCATTTCCCAGCATGCGGTACATATCCAGACTTCGCTCTTTCCACTCCTTCATATCAAATATTACAGACATGTGATATAAACAAATGGCCATCACAGCATTCCCTGAAGGCAAAGCTCCGTCATACACTTCTTTTTTTCGTACAATTACATCTTCCTGATCATCAGGCGTATAGAAAAAGTAGGGGGTTCCTGGTTCCTGGTATTTTTCAATGATCAGCCGTACCAGTTCGCGGGACCTTTCCAGCCAATTCAGATCTCCGGTTACCTGCTGCAACTGTAACATAGCCTGGAGTAAGAAGGCCAGATCGTCCAGAAATGCCGGATATCGCGCCTGACCATTTTTCCAGGTATGGCGGTACTGGCCTGTTTCGTCTCTGAAAGCCGACAGTAAAAAGTCCATATTACGCAGCGCCTGATCCCGGTACTTTTCATTTCCTGTAGCTTCATAGGCCTTGCAATAAGCCGTATTCATCAACGCATTCCAGCCCAGCAGCACTTTATCGTCCAGGAGGGGACGAATCCGGTTTGCCCTTATTTCCATCAACCTTTTACGCCCCCTTGCCAGGAGTTCCGAAAGCGCCGCCTCCTCCATTTTCAACGATTGCGCCACTTCGGCCATGGGCTTCCGGACCCAGAGAATATTGGTATGCTCCCAGTTGCCAGCCTCAGACACATCATAATAGGCGCAAAAAGCGGCCGCCTCCTCTCCCAATTCCGACTCCAGTTCCTGGCGGCTCCAGGTATAAAACTTTCCCTCAACGCCCTCACTGTCGGCATCCAGGGCTGAATAAAAGCCCCCTCCCGGATGCATCATCTCCCGTTCTATAAAGGTCAGGGTCTCGTCGATCACTTCCCGGTAACGGGGTTTATGCGTCAGTTGATACGCTTCACTTAATACAGATACAAGCAAGGCATTGTCATACAGCATTTTTTCAAAATGCGGGGCCAGCCATTCGGCATCTGTAGAATAACGGGCAAAACCTCCCCCTGCCTGGTCATAAATTCCACCATCAATCATTTTATCCAATGATAAAAGGGCCTGCTCCAGGGCAGCAGGTTCGCCGGTGAAGTAATGGTGACGTAATAAAAACTGAATGGAAAAGGTCTGGGGAAACTTGGGAGCATTCCCAAAACCGCCCCACTGCCTGTCGGCCGTTTTCATATACTGAGTAAAACACTCCTGCAACTTTTCCGGATGAAACAATCTATCTGCCTCCTCCGGCATTTTTATACCAAAAGCATTGGCATTAAGCAGGTGCTCCGTCAGGTTCTCTGCCTGGGCATCAATCTCATGTCTTCGTTCACGGAAAGCCTGTGCCACCCCATAAAGGGTTTCCGTCCAGGAAGGCCGGTTAAACGCCTTCTGTGGAGGAAAATAAGTGCCTCCGTAAAAGGGTTTGGTATCGGGTGTTAAAAAAACATTCAGCGGCCAGCCCCCGCTTCCGGTCATAGCCTGCACAGCATCCATGTAAATATGATCCAGGTCCGGGCGTTCCTCCCGGTCAATTTTGATATTGACAAAATGGGTATTCATGATCTCCGCCGTGGCATCATTCTCAAAACTTTCCCGCTCCATCACGTGGCACCAGTGGCAGGCGGCATAGCCAATACTGACCAGGATGGGCTTATTCTCTTTTTTAGCTTTCTCTAGTGCCTCTGGGCCCCATGGATACCAATCCACGGGGTTATGAGCATGCTGTAACAAGTAAGGACTTGTTTCGTCTTTTAATCGGTTACCGGTAGATTTCATTAATCAAGTATAACGAACTTAGTCGAGAAAAGTTAGCCGGGAAGGATTTCCCGCTTCGCGGTTATTCTATTGCCCGCAAAGATTTTAAGACTTTTCGAAAGAAGAAGAGTCCTCATTAATCATAAAGTCTTATCAGGCTTAGCGGGAAAAATTTGTGGGCTTTTGTGCCTATTCGTGGCAAAAAATTAGCCGGGAATAAAGGAAGGACGGGAAATAATACCCGCTTCGCGGTTATTAGGGGAGCCACGAAATCACACGAAAATTCACGAAAAATACAAGGCCACGGATCACACGGATCAGCACTGATTAACCTTTCTTAATCAGTAGGGTCCTTTAACCATTCGCAAATACAATCCGTGTTAATCTGTGTGATCCGTGGCCGTGTATTTCTGTATTATTTCGTGCCACTTTGTGTCAATTCGTGGCCACCCCTTTTTGCCGCAGGCAAAAAAAGGCTGCACTTTTTCAAGTACAGCCTTTTTTAATTTATTCGTTGCTTATTTTTTCTTCTTCAGTGAAGCCAGAAACTGATCCAGGGCCGCCACCATACTGGGAGTTTGTGGCTGCGGGGCTTTGATTTCGAGTTTCAGCCCTTTTTCTTCAATCGCCCGGAAGGTATTGGTACCAAAGGCTCCGAGTACAGTACCGTTCTGTTTAAATTTGGGAACATTATCAAAAAGGCTCTTCACCCCGCTGGGGGTAAAGAAACAGATGACATCATAATCAATACTGGTCAGCACTTCCTTTACATCACTGCTCACACTGCGGTACATAAAGGCCATAGTGTATTCGCAGTTATTTGCTTTCAGCCAGTTTACGATCTCATTATCCTGCTGGTTTTCGGAGCACACATACATGAACTTCTCATTCGCCTTATGCTTATTGATCACATCAAACATGCTTTTATTGGTGCCATCGGCTCCGTAAAAAACTTTGCGTTTGCGGTAAAGAATAAACTTCTGGAGATAAAGGGCCACCGCTTCTGTGATACAGAAATACTTGGTGTCCTGGGAAACACTGACTTTCATTTCCTCACACATCCGGAAGAAATGATCAATGGCATTACGGCTGGTGAAAATGATACCGGTATAGTTGGGTATCTCAATCTTTTGTTTGCGAAAATCCCTGGCAGGAATTCCTTCCAGCCTGATGAAAGCGTGAAAATCCAGTTTGACACTGTATTTCCGCTCCAGCTCAAAATAAGGCGATTTCTCGCTTTCCGGCCTCGGCTGGGTGATAAGGATTCTCTGTATTGCTTTGGCCTGTTCCCCGGCCTTTTTAACCCCATTTGTACTCATGTTCGGATCGGCTAAAGTTGGGTGCAAAGTTAAGTGTTTTCACTGAAAAAGACTAACAAGGCCTTGTAAACCAATAATAGGGGGGCTATCTCAAAGGCCAGAAAGTATAAAAAGAAATGAAATGGACTGACTTTGACCTGATTACGAATGACCGCATAAGTCAGGAAAAGACGATAAAGCATTAATCCGCCGATCAGGCACCAGGATAATGTCATGCCCACCGTATATACCGTCCCGGTTGAAAATGCGAGTACCAGCAAAAAGGGTAGCAACAGGATTCCGATCATCTTGTTGATAATAAAGACAATAAATATATAGGAATTGGCGGCAGCCTGCAGATTGAAAATCCAGCCGGATATTTTCAATCCGGTGAACTTAATAAAATACGCAGCAGCCAGCCCCCCCGTACAATATAGAAACAGGGTCCAGAATTCACCGGTGGGATTAAGTCTGAAATGAACCAGCAGGAAAGTGCAGTAGAAGCCGGCACTGACGGCAAAAAAACCATTGAGTAAAACCGAAGGAACAGGCGTTTGCATCAGCTGTTCGCTGATCTGTCTTTCCTTCAGCGTTGTTCTGAAAAAAAGCCGGAAAAGGTCATTGAAATATTTGGGGAATGCCCGGCGAAGCAAGGCAAAAACGATGATCAGTAACAATAAACTGTAAAACAGCAGGTCCTTGTCTTTAGCCACCCGCTCCTCCCCCTTATCAGTAAGGTCCGCTCTCCGGACGCCATCCACCGGTTTAAATTCAAACCGGTAAATGGGATGATGGGCCAGGATCAGCCATTGAAGTTTTGGGCCTGCCACCAGATCACCAACTGCCAGCATCCAGCTGCTATCAGTTTGTAAAAGCGGGCGTTTTACCAATACCGTTGGAATTACCACAGGGGTGTCGCTCAGCAGCTGGCTGTCAGCAACCCGAACCGTATCCGCTGGTATACCCAAACTGTCTGCTGTAGTCTGAGCCAGTCCATTACCCGCCAGGCTAACCACGAAAACCAGTAAACAGATCAGTTGCTTCAAGAAAAAAATTTGTGTTGCAAAAATAGCAGGGCTGTCTGATATATAAGGGGAGTTTGTGAGATATTGCTGAAAAGAATACCCGCTTCGCGGTTATTTTATTGCCCGCAAAGATTTTAAGACTTTTCGAAAGAAGA
>DAORKK010000046.1:0-21350 GCA_035439525.1 Chitinophagaceae bacterium | reverse complement strand
GAAGACCTGAATATTGTCAGCGCCTTCGAAGCACTCGGACAAAAGATCGCGGGCAACTTAAGTGAAGGCGATTTTAAAGGCATTGTACAACACTCCTGTCCCGGAGCCGGTGCCTGCGGAGGAATGTATACGGCGAACACCATGGCCTCTGCGATTGAAGCCCTGGGGATGAGCTTACCCTTCTCTTCTTCCAACCCCGCCCTCAGTGAAGACAAACAAAAAGAATGTGCTGCCGCCGGCAAAGCCATTAAAGTTTTGCTGGAGAAAAATATCACCCCTAAGGATATCATGACCCGTAACGCCTTTGAAAACGCGATTACGGTAGTGATGGTGCTTGGCGGCAGTACTAACGCGGTATTGCACCTGATCGCGATGGCCCGCAGTGTGGACCTGGATTTAACACCCGATGATTTTCAGCAGATCAGTAACCGCATTCCCGTACTCGCCGATTTCAAACCTTCCGGCAAATACCTCATGGAGGATCTGCATAAACATGGCGGGGTTCCCGCGGTAATGAAATACCTATTGAAAAACGGCTTATTGCATGGCGATTGTTTGACAGTTACCGGTAAAACGGTTGCAGAAAATCTAGCAGGTGTTCCGGATCTTGATTTCAGTGCACAAGATATTGTTCGCCCCTTAGAAGCGCCCCTGAAAAAAACGGGACACCTGCAAATTCTGTATGGCAATCTGGCGGAGCGGGGAAGTGTAGCCAAAATCAGCGGTAAAGAAGGAGAACGTTTTGAAGGTACGGCCCGCGTATTCAATGGTGAAAAAGATCTGATCGAAGGCATCTCTTCCGGCAAAGTAAAAGCAGGAGACGTAGTGGTGATCCGCTATATCGGACCCAAAGGCGCACCCGGTATGCCGGAAATGTTGAAACCTACCGGTGCCATCATTGGTGCGGGTCTTGGTAAATCAGTGGCGCTTATCACCGATGGACGTTTCAGTGGCGGTACACATGGTTTCGTGGTAGGACATATCACGCCCGAAGCTTTTGAAGGCGGGTTGATCGGATTGGTAGAAGACAATGACCTCATCGAAATTGACGCGGTCAACAATCAACTGAACCTGAAAGTAAGTGAGGCCGTCATTGCCGAACGGAAAAAGAACTGGAAACAACCCGCCCTGAAAGCGACCAAAGGCATTTTATATAAATATGCCAAAACCGTAAAGCCGGCGGACAAGGGTTGTGTGACCGATGAGGATTTATAATACCTGCCGGATACGGTTAAATGAACATTGAACATTGAACATTGAAAATTGAACATTGAATATTGAGTATTCAGTACAGTTAATCAGAATAAACGAATTGAACTATGCAAACGCTGACACCCCAGAAAGAAAAAACAGCTACTCCGGCTGTTATTACCAAGAGTGGCTCACAAGCAGTGCTGGAGGCCTTTTTAGCTGAAGGTGTGGAAACCGTATTCGGTTATCCCGGAGGAGCCATCATGCCGATCTATGATGCGTTGTATGATTACAATGACCGGTTGAAACATATCCTCGTCCGCCACGAACAAGGCGCTATCCATGCGGCCCAGGGATTTGCCCGGGTAAGCGGACGTACAGGCGTGGTCTTTGCCACCAGCGGACCTGGTGCCACCAACCTGGTGACCGGACTTGCAGATGCCATGATCGACTCCACTCCACTGGTTTGTATTACCGGTCAGGTTTTTGCGCATTTATTGGGTACGGATGCTTTCCAGGAAACCGATGTAATTAATATAACCACGCCCGTTACCAAATGGAATTACCAGGTAACGGATGCAACTGAGATACCGCATGTATTAGCCAAGGCTTTTTATATCGCCAACAGTGGCCGCCCCGGTCCGGTATTAGTGGATATTACTAAAAATGCCCAGCTGCAATTATTCGAATACAGTGGTTATGAAAAATGCACCCATATCCGGAGTTACCGTCCGAAGCCAATTGTCCGGAAAGAATATATTGAACAAGCCGCTGAATTGATCAATAAAGCGGAAAGACCTTTCGTCATTTTCGGACAAGGGGTGATCCTGGGCAAAGCAGAAAAGGAATTCAAACAATTTATTGAAAAGGCCGGTATCCCCGCCGCCTGGACCATCATGGGTATGAGCGCCATCAACACCGACCATCCGCTGGCGGTAGGTATGCTGGGTATGCATGGTAATTATGGTCCCAATGTACTCACCAACGAATGCGATGTACTGATCGCTATCGGGATGCGCTTCGATGACCGCGTCACCGGTCGCCTGGATAAATACGCCAAACAGGCCAAAGTAATTCACTTTGACATTGACCCATCCGAAATTGATAAAAATGTAAAAGCCGATGTACCGGTATGGGGAGATTGTAAAGAGACCCTGCCCCTGCTGACCAAAATGCTGGAGCAGAAAGTATATCCGCAATGGCTGCAGAAATTCAGGGATTATCAGCAGCAAGAAGAAGATAAAGTGATAAAGGACGAACTCAATCCCACCGGCGATATTCTCACGATGGGTGAAGTAGTTCGAAACCTGAATGAACTCACCGGCGGCAATGCGGTGATCGTAACCGATGTTGGACAGCACCAGATGGTGGCCTGTCGCTACGCCAAATTCAATCAGAGTAAAAGTAATATCACCAGTGGCGGATTAGGGACGATGGGCTATGCACTCCCTGCAGCCATTGGTGCCTGTTACGGGGCACCGGACAGAACAGTAGTGGCCATCATCGGTGATGGCGGCTTCCAGATGACCTTGCAGGAACTGGGTACCATTATGCAGTTCAAACCCAATGTGAAGATCCTGATCCTGAATAACAACTTCCTGGGCATGGTACGCCAGTGGCAGCAACTGTTCCATGAAAAACGCTATTCCTTCGTGGATATCCAGAGCCCTGACTTCGTACAGGTGGCCAAAGGATTCGGCATTCCGGGCAAAAGCATTTCACAACGTACGGAACTGAACGCTGCCCTGGAAGAGTTACTGAATACCAATGGCAGTTTCCTGCTGGAAGTAATGGTAGGAAAAGAAAACAACGTATTCCCGATGGTACCACAGGGAAGAGGAGTGGCGGAGATCGTATTATGTAAGGAAGAAATCTAAAGAAGTAAAAATTCAAAAGTAAAAAGTAAAAAACATTTACTGGAAACTTCATTAAAGTATTGGCCAGTCCGGTTATGGAAAACAGACTTTCGCTTTTGAAAAAATGAAACAATATCAATAGGTTCCAAAGTAAAGAGATGGTTTCGCTTTAGGTGTCTTTTTTACTTTTGAATTTTGACTTTTGAATTAACACGTTATGCAAAAAAGAGAATACACTATCACGGTCTACACCGAAAACCAGGTGGGCTTATTGAACCGCATTGCGATCATTTTCTCACGGAGAAAGATCAATATCGAAAGCCTGAACACCTCTCCCACTGAAGTGGACAGTGTTCACCGGTTTACCATTGTGATCAATGAATTTGAAGACGTGGTCCGTAAACTCTGCCGGCAGATTGAAAAGCAGGTGGAAGTACTGAAAGCGTATTACAATACTGAAGAGGAAATTGTATGGCAGGAACTGGCGCTTTATAAAGTACCCACCGATGTGATTGCAACGGAAGTAAAAGTGGAACGTCTCCTGAGGGAAAACGGCGCTCATACGGTAGTGATCCGGAAAGACTATACCGTATTCGCGGTAGCCGGTCATCGCGAAGAGACTGAAGCCCTGATCAAAGTACTGGAGCCCTACGGACTTATCGAGTTTGTACGCAGTGCCCGGGTGGCCATTATCAAAGCCAGCCGCGGCTTCCATGAACGTCTCAAGGATTTCGAAAAACAGGAACCCGGTGAAGAAGCCGTAGAGAATGAATTCCTGGACAAAAACGAAGAAATCTTTTCAATGTAATCTGGTCAACCGGATCGACAATTAAATAACTAAACAACTCAACTCTAAACAACAACATAATCATGGCAAAATTAAATTTCGGCGGTGTAGAAGAAAATGTAGTTACCCGCGAAGAGTTTCCCCTCAGTAAAGCACAGGAAGTGCTTAAAAATGAAACAGTGGCTGTAATTGGCTACGGTGTACAAGGACCCGGCCAGGCATTGAACCAGAAAGACAATGGCATCAATGTAATCGTAGGCCAGCGTAAAAACTCCAAGACCTGGGATAAAGCAGTGGCTGATGGATTTGTACCCGGAGAAACCCTTTTCGAAATTGAAGAAGCCCTGAAAAGAGGTACGATTATTTGTTACCTGCTGAGTGATGCGGCCCAGATCGCTTTATGGCCTACGGTACAGAAACACCTGACCCCTGGCAAAGCCCTGTACTTCTCACATGGTTTCGGCATCACGTTCAACGAACAAACAGGCATCATTCCTCCCAAAGATGTGGATGTATTCCTGGTAGCGCCTAAAGGTTCCGGTACTTCCCTGCGCCGGATGTTCCTGCAGGGACGTGGCCTGAACAGTTCTTACGCCATATTCCAGGATGCCACCGGCAAAGCTTTTGAGCGCGTGATCGCCCTGGGTATTGCAGTAGGCAGCGGTTATCTTTTTGAAACGGATTTCAAGAAAGAAGTATTCTCTGACCTGACCGGTGAAAGAGGTACCCTGATGGGCGCTATTCAAGGCATTTTTGCTGCCCAGTTCCAGGTACTCCGCGAAAGAGGCCACTCTCCTTCTGAAGCCTTTAATGAAACCGTGGAAGAACTGACGCAGTCACTGATGCCACTGGTAGCCGAGAACGGGATGGACTGGATGTATGCCAACTGTTCCACTACCGCCCAGCGCGGTGCGCTTGACTGGTGGAAAAAATTCCGGGATGCCACATTACCTGTATTCAATGACCTCTATACCAGTGTAGCAACCGGCGTGGAATCACAGCGTTCCATTGACAGTAACAGTAAAGAAGACTATCGTGAAAAACTGGATGAAGAACTGAAAGAACTCCGGGAAAGTGAAATGTGGCAGGCCGGCCGTACTGTAAGAAGTCTGCGTCCTGAAAACCAGCCCAAATCAGCAGCGGTTGCATCCGTTTCCTCCACCAAAGAAGTGTTCAATCAACTGTCGGCTAAATCTGAATCAGTAGGATAATAAATTATGGAATCAACCGTGAATGAGACCCGGATGGATTTTGCAGCGGCACAACAGCGGCTGAAGAAAGTGGTGAAACGCACGCCCCTTATTCTGAATGCCGGCCTGTCCAAAAAATACCAATGCAAAGTGTACCTCAAGCGGGAAGACCTGCAAGTGGTCCGTTCCTATAAACTCCGCGGGGCTTATAATATGATGAGCTCCCTGCCGGCCGAACAATTGCAGCAAGGAGTGGTCTGCGCCAGTGCCGGAAATCATGCACAGGGTTTTGCCTTCAGTTGTAAAAAACTGAATGTAAAAGGCGTGGTCTTCATGCCCATCATTACACCCAAACAGAAAGTCAACCAAACCAAAATGTTTGGCGATGACAAAATCGAGATCAAACTCGTGGGTGATACCTTTGATGACTGTGCTGTAGCTGCCCGTCAGTTCACGGAAGAAAATAAAATGACCTTTATTCCCCCCTTCGATGATCTCCGGATCATCGAAGGACAGGGAACGGTCGGGTTGGAAATACTTGAAGACCTCACCGACGTGGATTATCTCTTCATGCCGGTGGGTGGTGGCGGACTCAGTGCCGGTGTGGGTTCCTATTTCAAGACTTTTTCCCCCCGCACAAAAATCATCGGGCTCGAACCGGAAGGCGCCCCCTCCATGTTTGAAGCCCTGAAAGCCGGACACCCGGTTACACTCGACAGTATCGACCGGTTTGTGGATGGTGCTGCAGTGAAACGTGTAGGTGATATCACTTTCCCCATCTGTAAGGAAGTACTGGATGACATGCACCTGGTTCCGGAAGGAAAGATCTGCAGTACGATCCTGAAACTATACAATGAAGACGCCATCGTGGCCGAACCGGCCGGTGCCTTATCCATTGCCTGCCTTGATGACTACGCGGAGGTGATCAAAGGAAAAAATATTGTCTGCATCGTAAGCGGCAGCAATAACGATATTGACCGCATGCAGGAGATCAAGGAACGAAGCCTGCAATACGAAGGACTCAAACACTATTTCCTGATCAGCTTTGCGCAACGTCCCGGCGCTCTCCGGGAATTCGTAAACAATGTACTGGGTCCTACAGATGACATCACCCGTTTCGAATATATGCAGAAGACCAATAAAGAAAACGGACCCGCCCTCGTGGGTATCGAACTGCAAAGCCGGAGTGATTATGAACTGCTATTGAAAAAAATGAGAGACTCCAATATCGGATTCTCCGAGATAAATAAAAACGACCAGTTGTTCGGATACCTGGTCTGAACCTTTATCCCAATCAATTTGTGGATAATTTACTACTGAATCCAATTTCCTGCTGAAAGCTTTTCCGTAATTTCAGTCGTTTGCTTGCAATATGAAATATAGTTAACGACTGTATTCACTTAACATTTAATTTTTTCACCTCATGGCAGGCAACCAGGGACTCTATCATCCTTCCTACGAACATGATGCATGCGGCATCGGCTTTGTAGCAAATATCAAAGGTCATAAATCACACCAGCACATTTCTGATGCGTTAACCGTTTTGGAAAACATGGAGCATCGTGGTGCCTGTGGTTGTGAACAGAATACCGGTGATGGCGCGGGTATTATGATTCAGACTCCGCACGAATTCTTCTTCGATGAATGTCTCAAGCTGGGCGTTCACCTGCCCTCTTTCGGTAAGTACGCTGCGGGTATGGTTTTCTTTCCCAAAGAAATCCGGTTGCGGGAAGAATGCCGGGACATCCTCAATCGTTCGGCAGAGAAACTGGGGATTGAAATTCTGACTTACCGTAAAGTGCCTGTAAATACCACCGGCATCGGACCAACAGCCCTCAGTGTAGAGCCTGAAATCGAACAGGTATTTCTCGCCTGTCCCGATCATATCAGCAACCCGGATGATTTTGAACGCAAATTATTTATCCTGCGCAACTACGCTTCTCACCTGATCAACAGCACGGTAAGAAAAGATGAGATCGGTTTTTATATTGCTTCCCTTTCCTATAAAGTAATTGTATACAAAGGACAGCTGACCAGTCACCAGGTACGTCAGTATTTTCCTGATCTGAGTAATAAACGCGTGGTCAGTGCTTTTGGCCTTGTGCACTCCCGTTTTGCCACCAACACTTTCCCTTCCTGGAAACTGGCACAACCTTTCCGTTTCATTGCTCACAACGGGGAGATCAATACCCTGCAGGGAAATCTCAACTGGTTAAAGACTTCTGAAAAAGGATTTACCACGCCGTATTTCAGTAAGGAAGAAATGGAAATGCTGCTGCCCATTGTTACGGAAGGACAAAGCGATTCGGCCTGTCTCGATAATATTATTGAACTGCTGAGTCTTACCGGCCGCTCACTGCCCCATGTCATGATGATGCTGATCCCCGAAGCCTGGGATGGCAACGAGGATATGGACCCGGTGAAGAAAGCATTCTATGAATTTCACTCTTCCTTTATGGAGCCGTGGGATGGTCCCGCTTCCATTTCTTTTACTGATGGTAAAATGATTGGGGCTACCCTGGACCGGAACGGATTACGTCCTTCCCGTTATTGTGTCACCAAAGACGACCGGGTTATCATGGCTTCTGAAACAGGCGCACTGCCTGTTGATCCCGCCATCATCCTGGAAAAAGGCCGTCTGCAGCCCGGTAAGATGTTTGTGGTGGATATGGAAAAAGGAAAGATCATCAGTGATGAAGACCTGAAGAAAGAAATCTGCTCCCAGAAGCCTTATGGCGAATGGTTGAATAAATACAAGATCCGTCTCGAAGAATTACCACAGCCACGGATCATGTTCACCCACCTGGAACACGACCAGGTATTCAAATACCAGAAGGCATTTGGTTATTCCACCGAAGACCTGGATACCATCATCACCCCGATGGCCCTGGAAGGAAAAGAACCGATCGGTTCCATGGGAACCGATGTGCCGCTGGCCATCCTCAGCGATGAGCCCCAGCACCTGAGCAGTTATTTCAAACAATTATTTGCCCAGGTAACCAATCCCCCAATCGATCCGATCCGCGAACGACTGGTAATGTCGCTGGCAACCTTTGCCGGAAATAACGGCAACCTGTTACTGGAAGATCCGCTCACCTGCCATAGTGTGGCCTTGAAACATCCGGTGCTTAGTAATTTTGAACTGGAAAAAATCCGGAGTATCGATACCGGCTTATTCCAGGCCAAAACCATCCAATGTTATTTCCGGGCCGATGGAAAACCCGGTTCATTGAAACGCGGGGTGGAAAGAATCTGTGATTATGCGGAGGATGCAGTAAACGATGGGTTTAAAGTACTGATTCTGCAGGACAGGGCCATCGACTCCAATCACGCCCCTATTCCATCTTTACTGGCCACCGCGGCAATCCATCACCACCTGATCCGGAAAGGACTACGTGGACAGGTTGGGATTATTGTGGAAGCAGGAGATGTTTGGGAAGTCCATCATTTTGCCTGCTTAGTAGGTTTTGGTGCCACGGCGGTGAATCCTTACCTGGCACTTTCTTCGATCCGCGATCTGCTGGAAAGCGGAAAATTTCAGACCAGTCTGACAGAAGATGAACTGAAGAAAAACTATATCAAAGCCGTTAATGATGGTTTATTGAAAGTGTTCTCTAAAATGGGAATTTCAACCCTGCAGTCTTATCAGGGTGCACAGATATTTGAGATACTTGGCCTGAACAAAGATGTAGTAAATAAATACTTCACCGGAGCTACTTCCCGGATTGAAGGCATGGGACTCGATGAAATTGCCAAAGAAGTGCTGGCCAAACACAATTTCGCATTCAGCAAAAAAGATATTCCGGCTGACCGCCTGCCTGTTGGCGGACTATACCAATGGAAAAGAAAGGGGGAATTTCATTTATTCAATCCGCAGACCATTCACCTGTTGCAGCACGCGACAAAGATGAATGACTTTGCCACTTTTAAAAAATACTCCAAGACGGTCAATGAGCAGGGAGAAAGGGCCTGTACGCTGCGTAGTCTTTTTCAGTTCCGCAAAAACCGGCCTTCTGTTTCCATTGATGAAGTGGAAGCGGCAGAAAATATTTACAAACGCTTTGCTACGGGTGCTATGAGTTTTGGCTCGATCTCCTGGGAAGCCCATACCACACTGGCTATAGCCATGAACCGGTTGGGTGGACGAAGCAATACCGGTGAAGGCGGAGAAGACGAAAGACGTTATGAAAAACTCCCAAATGGAGATTCCATGCGCAGTTCGATCAAACAGGTCGCATCCGCACGATTTGGCGTAACCAGTTTATACCTCACGGAGGCGGACGAATTACAGATCAAAATGGCACAGGGGGCCAAGCCAGGTGAAGGTGGCCAGTTACCCGGACACAAAGTGGATGACTGGATCGGACGGGTTCGTCACGCCACTCCGGGTGTGGGGCTGATCTCTCCTCCCCCACACCATGATATATATTCTATTGAGGATCTGGCGCAGCTGATCTATGATTTGAAAAATGCGAACCGTGCCGCCCGTATCAGTGTGAAACTGGTGAGTAAAGCCGGAGTGGGTACGATTGCTGCAGGGGTTACTAAAGCAAAAGCAGATGTAGTGCTGATAGCTGGTCATGACGGAGGGACCGGTGCTTCGCCGGTCAGTTCTATCAAACATGCCGGTCTGCCCTGGGAATTAGGATTAGCGGAAACACACCAGACCCTGGTAAAAAATAAATTAAGAAGCCGTGTGGTGGTACAAGCGGATGGTCAGCTGAAAACCGGAAGGGATATTGCAGTGGCCGCCTTGCTGGGTGCAGAAGAATGGGGTATTGCCACAGCAGCCCTTGTGGTGGAAGGTTGTATCATGATGCGTAAGTGTCATATGAATACCTGTCCGGTTGGGGTTGCCACCCAGGATCCTGAACTGCGCAACCGCTTCAAAGGCGATCCTGATCATGTGGTGAATTTCTTTAAAATGATCACACAAGAATTAAGGGAGATCATGGCCGATCTCGGTTTCAGAACCGTGGATGAAATGATCGGCCAGGTGGACAACCTGGAAATGAGGGAAAACATTCAGCATTGGAAATACAAGAATATCGATCTCTCTGCCGTCTTGTACAAAGAACCCAATTCCATGTACACCACTTTATACAACAGTGAAGAACAGGATCACGGACTGGCTGAATGCCTTGACTGGAAATTGCTGAAAGCAGCCGCACCGGCATTGGAAAACAAGGAAAAAGTGACTGGTACCTTTGCCATCAAAAATACAGACCGTACCGCCGGCACCATTCTCTCCAATGAAATCACGAAAATCTACCGGGCCGAAGGTTTGCCGGACAATACGGTCCATTTCAACTTTACCGGAACGGCTGGTCAAAGTTTTTGTGCTTTCAATACGAAGGGTATTACACTGGAACTGGAAGGTGATGCCAATGATTATTTCGGAAAAGGGCTGAGCGGAGCCAGGCTGATTATCTATCCGCCCAAAACGGCCACTTATACACCGGAGGATAACAGCATCATTGGTAATGTGGCTTTTTATGGCGCCACTTCCGGCGAAGCGTTTATCCGGGGCAAAGCCGGTGAACGTTTCTGTGTCCGTAATTCAGGAGCCAGTGTAGTGGTCGAGTCGGTTGGCGACCATGGCTGTGAGTATATGACGGGTGGGCGGGTTCTGATCCTGGGACCTACCGGACGGAACTTCGCGGCAGGAATGAGTGGAGGTATTGCCTATATCTATGATGTCAATGGCTTGTTTGCAGGCAACTGCAATAAGGAAATGGTGGACCTCGACCCCTGCGACCTGAATGATAAAAATGAACTGTTTACCATGCTGCAAAAGCACCTCGAATATACCGGAAGTACCGTGGCGAAATTCATACTCGGAGACCTCGACAACCAGTTACCTCATTTTGTGAAAGTCTTTCCGAAGGATTATAAAAAAGTGCTTCTCGGAAAAACAACATCGGTAAATCTGAAAGCATAAGGGTATCGTTTGAGGCAGGAAGAACTGACTACTAACTACTAACCTGCCTGCCGGACAGGCAGGCTACAAACTACTAACTAGTACCATGGGTAAACCTACAGGATTTAAAGAATTCAATCGCGAAACACCGGGCAAGCAACCCGTGGCGGAGCGATTGAAACATTACAAGGAATTTGTGGACAGGTATAGTGATGAAAAACTGAACCAGCAATCAGCCCGTTGCATGAATTGCGGTGTTCCGTTTTGTCACAACGGATGTCCGCTCGGCAATGTGATTCCCGAGTTCAATGATGCCGTGTACCGCAAGGAATGGAAGGAAGCGTATGAGATCCTGGTATCCACGAATAATTTTCCGGAGTTCACCGGGCGTATCTGTCCCGCGCCCTGTGAAACGGCTTGTGTGCTGGGCATCAACCAACCCGCTATCACCATCGAGGAAATTGAAAAACATATTATTGAAATCGCTTTTGACAAAGGATTTGTAAAGGCCCGTAAACCTAATCTGCGTTCTGGTAAGAAAGTGGCCGTTATTGGTTCCGGTCCGGCCGGACTGGCCGCCGCCGCGCAGTTGAATTATGCAGGTCATAGTGTAACGGTTTTTGAACGCGATGAACAACCGGGTGGTTTATTACGGTATGGTATTCCCGACTTCAAACTGGAGAAATGGGTGATTGACCGGAGAGTAAAAATCATGGAAGAAGAAGGGGTTACCTTCCGATGTCATGCGAATGTCGGTGTAAATGTCAGCATCAATGATGTGGTGCGTGAATTTAATGCGATTGTATTAGCTGGCGGAAGTACAGTTCCCCGTAACCTGAATATACCGGGAAGAGAACTGAACGGAGTACATTTTGCAATGGATTTCCTGAAACAGAATAATAAACGGGTAGCCGGAAAAGACGTACTGGCATATGCGGATATTGAAAGCAATATTTTAAATGAAGAAGTGAAAGCCACTGGCAAAAATGTGGTCGTGATCGGTGGCGGTGATACCGGTAGTGATTGTGTGGGTACATCCAACCGGCATGGAGCAACATCCGTAACCCAGTTTGAACTTTTACCAAAGCCTCCGGCCGACCGGAATGATTTTATGCCCTGGCCCAGCTACCCGATGCTGTTAAAAACCACCACGTCTCATGAAGAAGGCGCTGACCGTAAATGGGCGGTAGCAACCAAAGAATTTATCGGGGATGAAAACGGCAAACTGAAAGCGGTGAAGATTGTCGATCTCGAATGGAAAATCGTGGATGGCCGACCTGCCAGCTTTGTGGAAGTTGCCGGTAGTGAAAGAGAAATTCCTTGTGAGTTAGCCTTATTGGCAATGGGTTTTGTTTATCCGCAACAAGTAGGTTTATTAAATGAATTGGGCATAGAGCTGGACGAGAGAGGAAATGTAAAAGCCACTGAAAAAGAATACAGGACCAATATCTCCAAAGTATTTACCGCCGGAGATATGCGTCGTGGCCAAAGCCTGGTGGTATGGGCGATCAGCGAAGGCCGGGAAGCTGCCCGGAAAGTAGATCAATTCCTTAACAACAATACCGGATCCGTACTGGAAACAAAGGATGCTTCACTGATGTACCAGTTAGGATGAAGAAATGAGTAATGAGTAATCAGTAATGAGTAAACGGGAAGAGTCTTTAAAGAAAAGCGCCCTCCGAAATTCGGGGGGCGCTTTTCTTTATGGCATATACGATCAGCTACTCATTACTGATTACTCATTACTCATTCCATGTACCTGCTCATCAAATATTTCATATTACAATTATTAATAATTATCACTTTTAAAGCCATTTGCCCCATTTTTTCAACTTTTTCTAATAATTATTAACATATTGATTAAAACTAACACGCGTTAAGGGCATTTATTTTTATTTTTAACCTGATAAGGCTAACATAGTAGATTATTTTAATGTTTAACTAAAAACCTAGCTCATGAGTAAAAGAAAAGCAAAACAAATCTTGCCATTCGTCGTTCTGGTTGCTGTTGCCATTTTTGCCATGTTTATTAAGCCCACGGCCGATTATGTGCCGGGCCCCAATGACCCCCAATACAGTTCTGCTGATATTGCCTGGGTGCTTGTTTCCACAGCCCTCGTGTTTCTGATGACACCCGGTCTGGCCTTCTTCTACGGAGGAATGGTTCACCGCAAAAATGTGATCTCCACGATGATTAAAAGTACGGTGGCTGCCGGTGTGGTAGGTGTACTTTGGGTGGTATGCGGATTTAGTCTTGCTTTTGGTGAATCCATTAACGGATTTATCGGCAACCCACAAACCTATGCGTTTTACCAGGGGGTAAAAGGCGGTGCTGCCTGGCCACTGGCTAACACTATTCCCTTGTCGCTCTTCTCCTTCTTTCAATTGATGTTCGCCATCATCACTCCGGGACTGGTAGTAGGTGCGGTAGCTGAGCGTATCCGTTTTACGGCGTACCTGCTCTTTATTGTGTTATTCTCCCTGCTGGTGTATGCACCGGTTGCACACTGGAGCTGGCATCCGGAAGGATTCCTCGCCAAAATGGGTGCCTGGGACTTTGCCGGTGGTACGGTTGTACATATCACCGCCGGTTGCGCCGCCCTCGCTGGTGCCATCGTATTGAAAAGAAGAAGATCACATATTGAACAAAAAGAAATTCCACCTGCAAACGTACCGTATGTACTGATCGGAACCGGTTTACTGTGGTTCGGCTGGTTTGGCTTCAACGCAGGTTCTGCAGTTGGTGCTACCTCCCTTGCGGTAAATGCTTTTGGAACAACTACCACCGCTGCAGCCTCTGCAGGTCTCGGTTGGATGTTCTTCGATGTAATCAAAGGCAAAAAACCGTCTGTACTAGGTTTCTGTATCGGTGCGGTGGTTGGTCTCGTTGCCATTACTCCTGCTGCAGGATTTGTAGGTATCCAGCAGAGTATTATTATCGGTCTGGTTGGTGCCCTTGTATCAAACATCGCGGTAAGTATCAAACAAAAATCCAAACTGGATGACACACTGGATGTATTCCCCTGCCACGGCTTAGGTGGTATCGTGGGTATGTTGCTGACCGGTGTATTCGCAAGCACAGCCGCACATGGTATCAAAGGCGGTCCGGAAGGATTGTTCTATGGTAATCCCGAATTCTTCTTCATCCAGCTGAAAGCAATGGCCATTGTAGCCGTTTACAGCTTTGTGGTTTCATTCGGTATCTTCAAATTCATCAACTTTGTGGTTCCCCTCCGCGTGAGTGAACTCGAAGAAGAAGAAGGACTGGATGCTTCCCAGCACGATGAAAAATATATGCAAGGTCATTTACTGGTTCACAATAACGGAACTGTAGAAGAAAAAGCAAATCACTAAGACAACCTTAAATCGAAAAAGGCACTGCATGAATGGGATAACCTTCTCGCAAAAGTTTATCCCTGCTGTGCCCTTTTCTTAACATCAAAAATGTAATACAATGTTACGAAAATATTTTGTGGCAGCCCTCGGCCTGCTTTCCTGCACCATTTCTGTCGCGCAAACCGCTGCTGTAACCGTGGATACGGCCGTTGCCGCCCCTTCCAATGAACCTGCGCTGACGATCACCGGTTCTGTTGACGCCTATTATAAGCTGGATTTTGCTAAAACCAAGGCAAACAGTCTGACCAGTTTTACCCAGACCCACAATGCTTTCTCACTGGGCATGGCCAGTGTCAAATTTGAACATAAAGGTGATAAAGTAAGTGCCGTAGCCGATCTGGGTTTTGGACCCAGGGCCAAAGATTTTGCCTATACGGATGACGGAATCACACAGGCTGTAAAACAACTTTATGTGAGTTATTCACCCGCCGAGTGGCTGAAATTCACCATGGGAACCTGGGGAACGCATGTTGGCTATGAACTGCTGGATCCCCAGCTGAACCGGAATTACAGCATGAGTTATATGTTTACCAATGGTCCTTTCTCCCATACCGGCCTTAAAGCAGATTTCAGTGCCGGACAACATAGTTTCATGGTGGGTGTGGCCAATGCTACCGATTTCCGTATTCCGCCTTCCGACCAGATCAACAAAAAGTTTTTCCTGGCACAGTATTCATTTGCCCCTTCCGACAATGTAAAGTTTTACCTGAACTATGTTGGCGGTCAGAATCCTGATACGTCAAAAACCAGTCAGTTTGACGTGGTCCTCACTGCCAAACTCTCTGACAAGTTCAATGTAGGTTTCAATGCCACTTCCAACAATACCAAATTATGGGATGGCACTAAAAACACCGAAGCATTTACCTGGGGTGGTGCAGCCCTCTACCTGAATGTAGATCCCACTCCGGCTTTTGGTCTTACACTCCGCGGAGAACTTTTCAGCGATAAAGACCAGCTCAAACCATTCGCGTCAGCGACACAAGGGGGAAGTATTTTCGCCACTACCTTATCCGCTAATTTCAAAACCGGAGGGTTTACGTTCATACCAGAACTGAGAGTGGATAACGCCAACAATAACGCACTCTTTATTGATAAGGATGGGATTGGTACTAAATCCGCTGCCAGCTTCATAATTGCAGCCATCTATTCATTCTAAATAAGTAGGGCGGAGAAACCTCCGCCCTATCTCATCATATTCTTTACCGGTACACCGGTTTAATTTTCTAAGTGGCAAGCAATCGTTAGCCGCCCCCTGTTTCCACAGGGGGCTTTTTCATGTTGGAGTTATCTCCAACATGACTGTTAGAGTTTTCTCCAACATGATCATTGGTGTTATCGCCAGCATGGCTGCTCATCAGCTGTTGGAGATAACTCCAACAGCACTCACAGCACTCACGAAACTCATCAGCTGTTGGAGATAACTCCAACATCACTCACAGCACTCACCGCCGGCTCCTGCTGACTCAAACAATGAAAACTACCCAGTCCCCAGATAATATCCGTGGAATCGATCCCTACGACCTCTCTTTCAGGAAAAGCGGACTGAATAATCTGCAGGGCCTTCTCGTCCCGGTCAGAGCGGAAAGTGGGAACAATAACCGATTTATTCGCAATATAAAAATTGGCATAAGAACAGGGCAGGCGCTGATCCTCATAGATCAGTTCTTCCGGCATCGGCAGTTCAATAATATTGAGCTGTTTCCCGTTCAGTAACCGCATACCGGTTAACTGCCTTAAATTGTGCTGCAACAGCTCATAGTTCTCATCATTCTTATCTTCTTCAATTACCGTGATCACGGTATCCTCATTCACAAAACGGACCGTATCGTCTATATGTCCATCGGTATCATCCCCCACAATACCCTCATCCACCCACAACACCTGATCCATGCCATAGTAGTCACAGAGAAACTTTTCAATTTGTCCCTGGTTCAGGTGCGGATTGCGGTTGGGATTAAGCAGGCAGGCGGTGGAGGTCATTACCGTACCTTTCCCGTTAAACTCTACTGAACCACCTTCCATGACGATACCCGGATTATACACCGGAATATTGAAATGCTTGCCGATCAGGGTTGGAATCACATCGTCCAGATCGTAAGGAGGATATTTATTTCCCCAGGCATTATAGTCCCAGTCCACAATCACTTTTTTAATATCTAATGATGGATTGATCAGGAAAGCCGGACCATGATCCCGGCACCAGGCATCATTGGTAGGATGGAAAAAGAATTCCACTTTACCGAGATCCACTCCTTCCTGCTGCAAATGCCCAATTGCAAAAACCTTCATCGTTTCATTGGCTACATTGATATTTACCTTTTCCCCTTTAGTCAGTTCCTTAATAAACTTTGCATAAGAAGGATAGATCGTATGGATCTTTCCGGGCCAGGAAGCTTCCTTATGCGGCCAGCTTAACCAGGTAGCCGTATGGGGAGCAAATTCAGCCGGGAAATAATAACCCAGATCTTTCGGTGTATGTTGTGTCATCAGTCTTCGTCGATATAACGTTTGGTAATAGGTTGATAAGAATCTATCCTGCGATCACGCATGAATGGCCAGTGCGTACGGTACTGATCCGTCTTGGCCAGATTCAGTTCCAATACTTTAATTTCTTCCTGGTCATGGGAGGCTTTATACAGAATCGTTCCAAACGGATTGGAAACAAAGGATCCGCCCCAGAATTTCATAGCACCATTTTGTTCCAGTCCCACCCGGTTCACACTCACCACATGTACACCATTGGCCACGGCATGACTCCGTTGTATCGTTTGCCAGGCCCCGTACTGTTCTGTGTTCGTAGCTTCATCCTGCGCAGTGGCCCAGCCGATCGCTGTTGGATAAAACAGGATCTCTGCCCCCATCAGGGCTGTGATACGCGCTGCTTCCGGATACCATTGATCCCAGCAGATCAGGATGCCGATCGTGGCAAATTTTGTCTTCCACACTTTATAACCCAGGTCGCCCGGGGTGAAATAGAATTTCTCGTAATAGGCGGGATCGTCCGGAATATGCATTTTCCGGTACTTACCGAGATAGGATCCGTCGGCATCGATCACGGCCGTGGTGTTGTGATAAAGCCCCTGTGCCCTTTTCTCGAACAAAGACGCAATGATCACTACCCCCAGTTCACCGGCCACCTGCTGTAAGGTTTCCGTAGAAGGCCCCGGAATAGGTTCGGCCAGTTTGAAATGTTCATAATCCTCCACATCACAGAAGTAGAGGGAGGTGAACAACTCCTGCAGACAAACGATCTGGGCGCCATCCGTAGCGGCTTTCCGGACCCCTTCAATGGCTTTAGCCAGGTTGGTTTGTTTATCACTGGAACAGGTCATCTGGACCAGTCCGACTTTGACTTTACTCATGGTAGTAAATTAGGGTGCAAAAATAGCCCTTTGAGCAGATTTTCGCTTTTTTACGCCGAATTCCTTCCTGCATTAATGATTCCGAATGAACAGCGCATCGCCAGCTTCTCATAGGTCTCTTTCATGGCGGCCGGCGCTCCCTGTTCATCGAGTTCACGGATGCGTGTAAGAGCATACTGCTGGATGGTGACCAGCGGCAATACGATCCGTTCCCGCATCTGAATCGAGGCCTGCTCCACGGGATAATCCGCCATCAGTTCATTATTTCCTGTGATCTTGAACAGGTATTGTTTGGTCAGTTCATATTCGTCATAGATCATCTGCCAGATCTCACCAAACTGTTTATGCTGCGCCAGGAAGGCCGTCAGTGGGAAGAAGGACTTCATCATGGCCATCTCACAGTTGTCCAGCAATGTGCGGAAGAAAAGCGACTGGTGATACAGTTTCTGCAACTGGAGAAGTTTCCCTTTCTTCTCCATCGTCTGCAAGGCTGATCCTACCCCGAAATAACCGGTTACATTCTGCTTCAGCTGACTCCAGGAACCGGCAAAAGGAATGGCCCGCAAATCTTTCAATGATAATCCGGAAGCACCCCCCCTTTTTGCCGGACGACTGCCAATATTTGTTTCGCTGTAAAAGCGCAACGGACTTACCTGGAGTAAATAATCGGCCAGATAGGGATGGTCTTTCAACGCCTTGTACGCATTGAATCCCTCCTGTGCGAGTTCGAGCAACAGTTCTTCTTCGGCCTCGGTAAAGGTTGTATCCCGATTATTAAACAGATCATTTGTGATACCCGCGTTGAGCAGCTGTTCTATATTAAATTGCGCAGCATCAATGGTACCAAAATTGGAACTCACCGTTTGCCCTTGAATGGTCAGTTGAATTTCCTTATTGGAAATATTATGTCCCATGGAAGCATAGAACTTATGCGTCTTGCCCCCTCCACGGGAAGGAGGACCACCACGGCCATCAAAAAAGACCACATCAATTTCATTTTCCCGGCTGATCCGGGTAAGTTCTTCCTTGGCTTTATAAATACACCAGTTGGCCATCAGGTAGCCGCCATCCTTAGTGCCATCCGAAAAGCCAAGCATGATGGTCTGTTGATTGCCCCTGCGTTTTAAATGGGCTTTATACGCCGGATGGGTATATAAGGTTTTCATGACACCGGCCGCATGCCGGAGGTCATCAATGGTTTCAAACAAGGGTACTATGTCAACATTCATCGTTTCCTTATTCCAGCCGGCCAGGAGGAACAACCCATATACTTCCATCGCATTCAGGGCGCTGTTGCACTGACTGATGATATAACGGTTACAGCCCTCCACCCCGTTATATTGCTGAATATCACGGATGGCGTTTACTGATTGTACCGTATCCTGCAGGATAGGGTCGGTTATCAAGGCACCGGTCTCCTGCGCAGTCAGTTCAGCCAGTGCATTGATTTTTTCATCATCGCTCATGTGCAGATAACCGGACGGTAAAGCCGTTGTTTTCTCCGCCAGCTCCTGGTAAAATTTTCCATGTACCGAACTGTCCTGACGGATATCCAATGAGGCAAAATGCAATCCGAACACCCCGATTTTATTGATCAGGTTACTCACCATATGCAGGAATAATCCATTATGCTGGTGAATAATAATATCCCTTACCTGTTGTAATGTACCCAGGATCTCTTCTTTACTGAGATTGGTTTTATAGCCGGGAATAAAGAGATTACTGTATAACTTACTTTCCAGTTCCTGTAACAATACATCCACACCTTCAAAAGTGAGTCGCCGGCGCAATCGCCGGACATCCATATAATAGCATTTGATAATTCCTCCACGAAGCGCATTGGCCACCTGCAGGGTGATATCACTCGTCACGAAGGGATTGCCATCCCGGTCGCCACCGGGCCAGAAACCCATCCGGATGACCGGGTTGTCGTTGTGCATTGCATCCGGAAACTGACTCTTCAGCGAAGAAATGATCCGTCCGGCAGCCGGGTAAAACACATTCTCCAGGTACCAGATCAGGCTGACGGCTTCATCGTAAGGGGTGGGCTTTTTCTTTTTAAAGAAAGGGGTCTTACCCAGTTGTTGCAGGTAGGTATTGATCAGGTTGGTATTGTTATCGGCCAATGCCTTGGCAAGGTCATTAATGATCCCTAATACCGGCCCCGGGTAAAACTGGGTCGGGTGAGCCGTAAGCACCAGGCGAACGGAAAAATTATCCAGCTTGGCCGCCAGTAAATCTTCTTTCTTTCCCTGCAATACTTCCGACTCCAGGTGTTTCAGGGTTCCCACCCCGTTAATATCATGCACGGAACGGAAGGCCGCGTCTTCCAGTGCATCAAAGAGCACCACCTGTCTTTCGATATATTGTACAAATCGAAAGAGCAGGTCATTGCGTTCATCCGGTTTGGAATAGGTGGTTTGCTTATCAAAAAATTCCTGTACAATCGTGGACGGACTTAATTTCTTTTTATAGCCTTCCTCGCAATTATTGGAAAGCAGGGATAACAAGATCCCCGTTTTTTCAATACGGTGAAAAGGAAGTGAAGTAAATAAACTGTTGTACAGCTGGAAGCGTACACCTACTTCATTGCGGAATTGCAGTAAGGCCCTGCCGGAGGGGTGATCCATGATGTTGGTTTAAAAAGTTTCAAAATACCATTGGCAAGCAGGCCCATGAAAATACTTCATTTGCCGGAGATTGGCCGGTTAAGCCATCTTATATTACAAAAAAATGCCCCCGGTAAACCGGAGGCATTCATATCAAACAGATGTTAGCTTTACTTATTCAGCGGCTTTTTCTTCTGTTGCAGGCGCTTCCGTGTTCTCAGCTTCAGCTTTCTTCTTTGCTGCACCTGAACGACGGGTTTTCTTGGCAGCCGTTTTCACTTCGCCTTTACCCTTACCATAAATCTCGTTGAAATCGACCAGTTCGATCATCGCCATATCGGCGTTATCACCAGGACGGAATCCTAACTTGATAATACGGGTGTAACCACCGGGACGACCGGCAACTTTTTCTGCTACAGCACCAAACAGTTCTTTAACCGCTTCTTTATCCTGCAGGTAGCTGAATACCACCCGACGCTGGTGCGTGGTGTTATCCTTTCCCTTAGTGATAATGGGTTCTACAAATACGCGCAAGGCTTTCGCTTTTGCGGTAGTGGTAACGATCCGCTTGTGCTGGATCAGCTGGCTGGCCAGGTTGCTCAGCAGGGCTTCCCTGTGTGCTTTCTTACGGCCGAGGTTTTTTACTTTGTCTCCGTGACGCATGACATGTTAATTTAGTTCAGCTGTACCGTGTCAGGAATTACAGCCTACGTTATGAAAATAGCTGCGAGTTATGAGTTTCGAGCTGCGAGACTCATAGCTCGCAGCTCACTACTCGCAGCTGGTTTTTAAAATTCGCTCAGGTCGATTCCGAGTTTCACCAGGTCCATTCCGAAATGCAGACCACGTTCAGTCAGCACTTGTTCAATCTCAGCCAGTGATTTCTGACCGAAGTTGCGGAATTTCATCAGGTCTTCCTGTTCGTATTGTACCAGTTCGCTCAGGGAGTTGATCTTAGCTGCTTTCAGGCAATTGAAGGCACGTACAGAAAGATCCAGGTCTTCCAGTGGCGTCTTCAGCACCTTGCGCAATTGCAGGG
>DAORKK010000045.1:0-21526 GCA_035439525.1 Chitinophagaceae bacterium | reverse complement strand
TCGGGCATAATTTCTTTCTGTCGCTGAAAGAACTCACAAAATTGATCGCATCCTGATCCTGCCTTACAAAGACACCGTATTCTGTAATCTTTAAAGCCGTTTGGGGCACCCCTTCCTTATAGCCCATGTTAACCGGTGCAATCGTAAAAGAGGAATTACAGTTATTCACCGCACCGGTGATATAGATTGTTTTTTTCTGGCTGCCTCCGCCCCATTGGTCCACTTTATAAGCCGGCGTCTGGCAGTTCATCATCTTATAGGTGGCTTTGTTATTATAGACCGCTGTGATCACCTGTTGGAGGGTTTGTTCCTGTTGGGGTTGAAGACGGACCGTACTGCCTTCCACGAAATAACCTGGATGTAAGAGCTGCAGTAATACGGCCCTGAACCTTTCCGGATTGCCGTTCCGCAAAATATCATGCAGGTATTTGACCATTTCCTCTGCATTCTTAAACTCCGGCAGCGAAACGGACGGAAGAGCTGCCGCTTCCTGTTTTGCCTTTTGTTCTGCAAACGTGAAGAACAGGGTTTTCTTTTCCAGGTCGTTTACCTGTTCCATGGTATACTTCTGTGTGCCCGTAATTTTTTCTTCCCGGGCATCCTGGCTTTTTACCGAAATGAAATTCTTCCACCTGTCTTTAGGATTATCACGATACAAGCGGATATTCCAGATCGTTTCCATGGTCTGTACTTCGGTATTGGAATAGATAAAATCAAAGCTTTGTTTCATTTTAAATGAAACAGAATTAGGCGTATGCCAGGTCCATTCGGGATTTTCTGCCAGTACGGGATCGCCATGCAGTTTTACAATTTTCCGGAAATAATAACCATAGAATTTGGGCCAGTCTGTTCCAAGGAAATCCATAATTTCTTTATTGGTGGGGTTGGGTATTCCCAGATACTGATTACTCAGGGTCCGGAATTTCCAGTAGGTGTACTTGCCCGCGCCGGTATATTGGTATACCACATCACCGGTTACCACCAGGTCAATCCCTGCGTAATCACTTGTACGGATCACTTCCACACCCCGAACCCATTCCCAGTTCCCTGCATCGCTGTTCCATTGCCGGGTGCCGGTAGTTTTGGTAAACCTGATTTGTTTAGTGCCTGCATTCGTGATCTGTTTTCGGATCTCTGCTTCTGAAGGCTGAGCGACGGCAAACAAAGGCAACAGGAAAGAAAGGATAAGGCCGAACCTGAACATAATGTGATTTTTTAGTGTATGCGTTTAATGGCTTTGCAATTTAAGGCTTTCCTCGTTTTTCAATTATACAAGACCGTGTGGCGGAATCCATATAATTCATAAACGCCTGTGATTGGATCCCTTTTTTCATATCATTTTCAAGGGTAATAAATTCAGCATACGTATAGCGTTCCCTGACCTTTTCAAATAAACACTCGCACAGGGCTGTATTGCCATTGGCTTTGGCCGCACAGCTGTTGATAAAATTTTGTTTTACTTTATCCGGATACGCTTTACCCGGACCACAGGAAAGGAACAGGATGGACAGGAGGAGGACGGTAGTGAATAGTTTCATGTTTAATGGTTTGGTGCCTTTAAGATAAAGAAATCCGTCACATTTCCGTTCGGGCTGAAAAACGGGGTCTTTGGTTGAGCCGAATCTTTCCTAATTTGCCTTAAAATTCAGCTATGTCTTCCATCCTCTTTGAGCGCAAAGGACCGATTGCCTTTATCACGCTCAACCGGCCTGATAAATTCAACGCCTTCAACCGGGAAATGGCCCTGTTGCTGCAGGAAAAACTGGATACCTGTAAGGATCCGGGTATCCGGGCCGTACTAATAACCGGAGCCGGAAAGGCATTCTGTGCCGGTCAGGATCTGGCAGAAGTAACCGATCCCAACGGGCCCGGGATGGCAAGGATACTGAGTGAACATTTTAACCCGATCGTGACCCGGATCCGTGAACTGGAGAAACCTGTGATTGCAGCGGTAAACGGTGTGGCTGCCGGTGCCGGTGCCAACCTGGCCATTTGTTGTGACATTGTTGTTGCCGCACGTTCCGCCGTTTTTATACAGGCTTTTTCTAAAATCGGCTTGGTGCCTGATACCGGCGGCAGCTTTTTTCTGCCACGGCTTATCGGCTGGCAGAAAGCCTCGGCAATAATGATGTTGGGTGATAAAATAGCGGCAGAAGAAGCCGAACGGATCGGGATGATTTATAAATTTTTTGAAGACACCGATTTTGCTGTGAGTAGTCAGCAAATAGCAGAAACCCTGGCCACTATGCCCACCCGGGCCCTGCACCTGATTAAAAAAGAACTGCAATGGTCGTCCACGCATACCTTGTATGAACAATTGCAGAATGAGGATAAACTGCAGCAACGCGCTGCTCAGACCGCCGATTTCAGGGAAGGCGTGAATGCTTTCCTGGAAAAAAGAGTACCTGTATTTAAAGGAGAATAATTTATGCATACCGAAAAAGACAAAGAAGCCCTGGCTGTTGTGAATCATATGATGGAACATGACGCTTTCAGCCGCTGGCTGGGCATTTCCATACTGGAAATCCGGGAAGGGTATAGCCGTATCCGGATGACGATCCGTCCGGAAATGGTAAATGGATTCGGTATCATTCACGGAGGTATCGCGTTCTCCATGGCCGACAGTGCATTTGCCTTTGCCTGCAATAACCGCAATACCTTATCGGTGGCACTGGACACTTCCATCAATTTCATCAAACCCGTTCATATCGGGGATATACTGACAGCAGTAGCCACGGAACTGCATAACGGGAAGTCCACCGGCCTGTACCAGGTGGAGATCCGCAACCAGAAAGACCATGTGGTAGCCCTGTTCAAAGGGCTTTGTTACCGCACCGATAAAAAACTCGTGCCAGGCAACGATTGATTTTCGTTTATACATTCCTGTTGATCACCGATTAAATAATTCCCCATGTTCTACGCTTATAAAAAAATCAGGCCGGTGGCCCACAAATCCGCCTTTGTGCATCCGCAGGCCGTGGTGACAGGCGATGTGATCATCGGCCGCAACTGTTATATCGGTCCGGGAGCGGCGCTTCGTGGCGACTGGGGCCGGATCATTCTTGAAGATGGCTGTAATGTGCAGGAGAACTGCACCATTCATATGTTTCCCGGTATCACGGTTGTATTAAAAGAAGGCGCGCATATTGGTCACGGGGCCATTATTCATGGTGCACAGATCGGTAAGAATTGCCTGGTGGGAATGAACAGTGTGATTATGGACCATGTGGAACTGGGAGATGAATGTATTGTCGGGGCCTTAACCCTGATCAGGGAAGGCGAGCTCATTCCACCCCGGAGTGTGGTGGTGGGCAATCCCGGGAAAGTCATCAAACCGGTAACTGATGAGATGCTGAAGTGGAAAACGGAGGGTACGGAACTTTACCAGCATTTACCGACCGATTGTTTTGAAAGTCTGAAACCCTGCAAGCCAAGACGAAAACCAACAGCAGAATCAAAGAGAGAACTGCCTGGTTATCAGAGCTGGAAAAAAAGTCAGCCGTAAAAACACGATATAAAATCGAGTAGGTTTCCAAAAAATAAATGCGATTTTACTTGCAGAATCTGCATCCGTATATTACTTTTGTCTTCTGCGAATCACAATTCCTCTAAAAAAACCCTGAAGCATTAGATCGTTATTTTGTTAGTGTAATCCGTCCATGTCTCCTTATTAAGACCCCCTTAACTCCATTCCTGTAGATGACCCTGAGCATTGGTCCATTTCCGTTCAAAACCATTTGAACAAGGTATTCTTATTTTTTCTACATAAAACCATGAGCATGAAAACTTTTACACAAGTAAAGGGGTTGTTAACGTTTGTCGTATTCGCACTCCTTTTTAACAAAAACGCCGCAGCACAGCCTGCCGTAACACTTAATCCCGCTTCAACTCAGAATGTTACTGCCGGAGCCACTATCAATTTTACGGCTCAGCGTAACAGCAACAGTCAGAACTGGACCGGAGGGAACAGCCAGTTCACATTTACCTGGAGTTCAAGTCCGGCTGGTGTGAATTTTACCAATAACCCCAATACGGTGAATGGTACAAGCTCTTCAACGGTTGCTACTTTCCCTACAACCGGCACTTACCAGATTACCTGCTTTGTTCAGGAAGGTGGTGGTGGTTTAAATGCCACTTCTGTTGCTACTACTGTAAATGTATCCGCACCGGTTCCCGCTAATATCTGGGCTACTTCTTCTAATGGAACCCAGATCTCCGGATTTGCCGTATCCAATGGCACGTACCAGAGCGGTCCCAACAATATATTCGCACCTACCTTCCCCGGTGGTACTACTGGAGGTTCTTCAACTGCCGCCCTGGGTCGTAGTGCATTCCCCAGTCTTAATCTGGGCCACTTCTACTGGTTACCCAACACGGCAGGTAACAATGGAGTAGTTGAAATTTTTGCAGCCACTTCTACCGGTGCGAATGTAACCCGTGTTGCTTCCTTCGATGTGAATGGAGCTGGCAACAATACAAGTCTTGGTTTTGTACGTCTCGGTATGGGACCTGATGGCACCGGATGGATTCTTGCCGGTGATGGCACCACCCTGTTCCTCGCCAGGTTTGTTTCAAATGGTGTAAATCCTGTTACCGTTACCATCGAAGACGCCAGTGTGAATCTCGTAGGCGGTGCGGTATCTACTTTCCAGAACGGTGATCTTTGTATCTCCGGTTCAGGTACCATCTATGCACTGGCTAATGACGGCAATGGTGTAACGCAGATCTTTATCGGCGCTCCTGCCGGTGCCAATACCACACTGACCAAGCGCTGGGACCTCGTAACACCTGGTGGTGGTAATTTTTCCGGTACAGTTAACGGTGTGGCTTTTGATGTACTGGGTTCAATTTATCTCTCTACCGGTGCCGGACTTTATTATATCGACCAGAACACCGCTAACGGACCTGCAGGTACTGTACAATGTTCACTGGTTGTAGCGATGACCGGTTTACAGGATCTCGCTTCTAACGTATTCCCTGCTCAATCCACCCTGCCTGTAACCCTGCTGAACTTCAGCGCGGCTTACCGGAATGGCGTAACTGTCCTGAACTGGGAGACAGAGAACGAAGTCAACTTCAGTCATTATGAAGTAGAAAGAAAAACAGAAAGCGGTGCTGATTATATCATCGTTGACAGCAAACAAGCCAATGGAAATGCCGGCCGCACTGCCTATACATCCAGTGATAATATCAGCAGCCTGACCGATGGCGTTGTATACTATCGTCTCCGGATGGTGGATGTGGATGGTAAATTTAAATACAGCAATGTGATCATGGTGCGCAAGGAGAAGAAGACCATCACTGGTATCAGTCTTAGTCCTAACCCGGTGATCAGCACAGCGAATGCCACTGTACGCTTTGAGGCTGCCAGCAATACCGTAGTAAGCCTGCGTGTTATGGATATGGCCGGCCGTCAGGTACTGGCTCAACAAAACAATGTAACCGGTGGAACTAACAGCATCCAGGTCAACAACCTGAACAGGCTGCAACCCGGTCTCTATATTATTCAACTGGTGAATGGCAATGAACTGTCCGCTTTTAAATTCTCTGTGGTACAGTAATTAATTGATCAGAAAGGCAATGCTCAGGGTTTTTATACCTTGACCCTCCTTGGTTCGTCCGGGAGGGGTTTATTTTTATACCACTTATAAAAAATTGTTTTTGACGGCAGGGGAAATGTTGTAATTTAATGACAACAAAAACCCTGAATATGAGAATAGCTTTACCCGTTTTCACCCTTTCCTTTATTGTTTGCAGTATGTCCCCCGTTAAGGCCCAACAGACCGACCGCTTTGCCTGGGCCATCACAGATGCGCAGCCGGGTGGCAGCAACTGGAGTTTCCTGCGTAAACTGAACCTGCAGACCGGCGAATACAGTGCCGTACTTCTCGATGGAAGCAACAATACCCTGGCCGTTTATAATGCCGCTAACAAAAAACCCATTGAGACCCCACTCACCGATGCCCGTTTCGGCAACACGATCAATGCTGCATTTGGTACCGGTGTGGCGGCGATGGCTTTTGATAAAAAAACAAACCGCCTTTATTATACCCCGATGCTTTTCGATCAGCTCCGCTATATTGACCTGAAGACCATGAAGGTTTATTTTGTGATGGATAATGGCTTTACTGGTAAGCCCGTTAAAAATGCCGATCAGGGCAATATCGTTACCCGTATGGTAATTGCCGCAGATGGATTTGGCTATGCCCTGACCAATGATGCCACCCAGCTGATCCGATTCAGTACCGGCAAAAAATTTCTCAGCGAAGACCTCGGGGCCATTGTAGATGATCCCGCCAATAAAGGAGTGTCCATTCATAATGCCTGTACCAGTTTTGGCGGGGATATGATTGCTGATAATGAAGGCCATCTCTTTGTTATTTCTGCACGCAACCAGGTATTTAAAATCAATCCATCCAATAAGGTAGCCACTCATCTTGGCATGATCAACGGATTGCCGGAAGGCTATACCGTAAATGGCGCAGCCGTGAATGCAGAAAACCGTATCATCGTCAGCAGTGCCATGCGGACTGAAACGTTTACGGTGGACCATAAAAACTGGTCAGCCACTCCATATGCGATCAACAGCACCGCCTGGAACAGTTCCGACCTGGCCAACAGCAATCTGCTGACCAGCTCCGAAAAAAATAATAATACGGTAGATTTTGTCAGTCGTAACCCTGCTCCCAACAGCGGAGAGGGCAAGATCAGTCTCTACCCCAACCCGGTTACCAATAACCAGTTTGTGATGCAGTTCAGTCAGCTCAAAGCCGGTAACTACTCAATAGAAGTAACCGATGTTATGGGCAGACGCGTGCTTCAACAGAATATGAGTATCAGCGGTGACAATCATGCACAGGTGGTGAAACTCGATCCGGCAGCAGCGAGCGGAATCTATCTGATTAAAGTGACGGATGGCGGAAAGCAGGAAGTCTATTCAAGTAAGATCGTTGTGCAATAAGCTAGAAGCAAAAAGCTAGAAGCAAGAAGCTAGAAGCGAGAAGGGGCCTCCTGAGGAATGATTACTGAAATATCAGCAATCTACTGCTTTAGGATTCCTTCTAGCCTCTAGCTTCTTGCTTCTAGCCTTCTTCCCCGCTTCTCGCTTACTTCAGGTATATTTGCAGTCCTGCTGTAAAGCCGGATTCACAAAAAACACCGTTTTGGAGAAGAGTAACTTTGTTGATCAGATCAGGATATTTTGCCGCAGTGGCCACGGAGGTGCTGGTAATAAGCACTTTATGCGTAATAAATTCACGGCACTCGGTGGACCCGATGGCGGGGATGGTGGCCGCGGAGCCCATATTATCCTGAGAGGCAACAGCAATCTCTGGACCTTACTCCATTTACGCTATTACAAAAACGTACTGGCCGAAGACGGCGAACGCGGTGGTGCCAACAACTGCCATGGCCGGGACGGAAAAGATATCATAATTGATGTACCCCTGGGGACCATTGCCCGGGATGAAGAAACCGGTGGCCAGGAAGTTGAGATCCTCGAAGATGGCCAGGAAGTGATCTGGTTACCCGGCGGAAAAGGCGGATTGGGTAACTCCCATTTTGCCACCCCCACCAACCAGGCACCTGAACACGCACAGCCCGGACTCCCCGGTGTGGAAGGCTGGAAAGTACTGGAATTGAAGGTATTGGCTGATGTAGGACTGGTCGGTTTCCCGAATGCGGGTAAATCAACCCTGCTCTCTGTAATCACCGCTGCCAAACCCAAGATCGCCAACTACGCCTTTACCACCCTGGTACCCAACCTGGGTATGGTGGAATACCGCGACGGGAAAAGTTTCTGTATTGCCGATCTTCCCGGTATTATCGAAGGAGCCGCTGAAGGTAAAGGACTGGGGCACCGGTTCCTGCGGCATATTGAGCGAAACTCGGTGTTGCTGTTCCTTATTCCCGCAGACTGTGATGACCACAAAAAAGAATATGATATCCTGGTAAATGAGTTAGAACAGTACAATCCCGAACTCCTCCATAAACAATTCATCATTGCGGTCAGTAAAAGTGATATGCTGGATGATGAACTCAAACAGGCCATTGAAAAAGAATTGCCTGCTGATGTACCCCATGTCTTTATTTCTTCTATTACCAATAAAGGATTAACCGAGCTGAAAGATATGCTCTGGAAGATCCTGAATGAACCCGTAGAATAATACCGTCTTCCGGGTATGTAAAAAGGCAACAGATTAGTCTAGCTTTAGGGCAAATAATAATTACCCATGAACAAGGCACTGATTCTTGCAGCCCTTACGTTGCTGCTCAGCTTCCAGTCGAATGCGCAAGCTGTAAAAACCCTGAAAAAAGTTATTACGTTAGAAATTACTGAAGAAGGCGGATCCAATGGCGCGGCCGTTGCCTGGCACCCCATTCAGAAAAAATATTATGCCGCCATGGCGGGTAATACAGAATTCCCCATGGTTGCCTTTGATGCCAACGGGAAGAAAGTATTTGAAGATGGCCTTACCACTCAGTATGATGTCCGCGGTCTCTGGTACAACCCCTTTGCCAAAGCGCTGCAGGCAAATGGCTATGGCGATTTTGGGTGGGGACAATATGCGCTTTTTGAAGATGGTAAACCCGGTGATATCACTACTTTTCACGAAGGACAACTTCAGCCCACAGAACAATCCGTGGGTGCATATGATGCGGCGAAAAACATGCTCTATTTCCTGGATGAGGATGGCAACCTGGAACAGTACAGTGTCAGGGACACGGTTTTTATTAAAACCATTGACCTGCACCTGGGCGTAACTAAAAAAGACGATAATGGTGTGACAGATAACTACGATGTCATTGAAGAGTACAACAGTACAGCCATCATTTACACGGGCATCAAAGGGAGCGAAATCGGTTTGCTGAATATCGAAAATGAGGAAGTGGAATTGTATAACATCGCCAACGGCTACCTCGTCAGTAAATTAAAACTGCCGGAAGGCATTGCCACTTACGAAATGTTCAACTTCAGTTATTGCAATGGAATGTATTGGTTTTTTAATCAGGAACTGAGAACCTGGACAGGATGCAAGTAAGAAAAGCATCAAGACGCCAAGATGCCAAGACGCCAAAGAAACTCCAAATAGCAAATCCCAAAACCTTCTTAGGAGGTTTTGGGATTTCTTTTGGTGCTTATTTCCTGGTGCTTATTTGTTTCTTGAATTTTGATGCTTCTTTGGCGTCTTGGTTCTTGGTTCTTCAAAACAAATCACCAATTAAACTAATAAGTCCTCCCAATTGTGTCACAAGCCGCCTTCAGCAATGAATTTCCATCCATCGCATCTTGTCCTTTCTCCCAAAACATCACGCCGGCCGCAATATCCTTGGCCAGTTTGGCTTTGCGCTTGGTGGTGTATTGTCCGTTGTAGTAGACGGTGTACGAAGGAAAAGTGGTAGTGGATACCGTGGCTGAATCGTATTGCGGATTACCGCCAGCGGCAAGAATATCTTTATAGGTTTTGATAGTGCCGCTCTGTGTCATGCCGGAGGGACGTCCATAGGCCGGAATACCCAGTACCGCTTTAGCGGCCGGCATACCACGGGTAGTGAGCCAGTAATTGAGACAAACGGTAGCCAGCGTATAATCACTGTGATGGCGGTAAGGCGTGCTGGTACTGAAATCATCATAGGCCATGATATTAAAGAAATCCACGTAAGGGAAGATTTCATTTTTAATGGCATCCCGGATACCTCCCGCATATTTCCCGGCTGTAACGGCGGCGGATAAATAATAACGGGCATCACGGTGAAGTGTATCCGATAATTCTTTCATTAATGCCGTAAACGTGACATCTGTACCATCGGAGGTACTTGGGAATTCCCAGTCCATATCAACCCCGTCCAGGTTATTGGCGCGGACGACGGCCATCACGCTTTTAATAAAATTGGTGCGGCCTGCTGCGGTGGAAGCCATGTTTTTGAAATTGGTCTTACCATCACCTGTGCCGTCATTGATGCCCAGCAGGATCTTCGCATTATTGGCCCGGGCCTTGGTGGCCGTAGCCGCCAGTGAAGAACCGGAGGTGGGGGCCGAAATGGTACCCGAACCATTGACCCCGTAAAACGCATAGATCACGACATTGGTCATCCGGAATTTCACATCCGGAATATCCGCCAGCACCCGGTAACTGGGCATATAACCCACCACATAATAACCAAGGGAGGCCGGCGGCGTAATCACGATATAAGTGAAGGACTGCACCGTGCCGGTACACCCGGTGGCAGAACCCCCGGAATTTTTCGGCAAAGCGTACCAGTAATAAGTGGCATTGGGCGTGGCGGGTATGGTATAAGTGGTACTGGTACCTGTTACATTAGCGGCGATCAGGGTAGTGGGGACAGCCGTGGTGCCGAGGTATATGTCATAGGCACTGGCCGTTCCTACGGAATTCCAACTGAGGGTGACACTGGTGCTGGTAACAAAAGAACCGTTGGCCGGTCCATTGCCACCGGAACAGCCCGGCACCGGATTGGCCGGTGGGTTGGGGGTGGAATCTTTTTTCCCGCAGGAATAAAACAGGACAAGTACCAGTAGTACGGCAATGATCAGGCGTTTCATTTGCATAAACAGTTATTGACCCCAAAATACTCGATTCGGATGAAAGTCAGGTCCCATAAAACCGAATTTCAGTAGGTTTGCCCCCTAAAATCACATGTATGAAGAAGATTTTCCTGACGATTGTACTATTTCTTTCCCTGGCCCTGAAATCCATGGCCGATGAAGGAATGTGGCTGCCACTTTTATTAGGACAGCAGGTTTATAATGATATGGTGAAAAAAGGCCTTAAACTCACCAAGGATCAGCTTTACAACATCAACAAAGCATCGCTGAAAGACGCGATTATCATCTTTGGTGGTGGCTGTACGGGCGAGATCGTAAGTGCCGAAGGACTGATTTTTACCAACCACCACTGCGGATACAATGCTATTGCTTCGGCCAGTACGATGGAACATAATTACCTCCAGAATGGTTTTTATGCCCGTAACAAAGGTGAAGAAATCCCCACCACCCTCAGTGTGCAGTTTCTCCTGCGCATTGATGATGTAACCAAAGAAGTGATGGACTCCTTGCAGGGACTCAGCGGGACAGAACGCGTGGCGAAACAAAACGCTGTACTGGCTGCCATCAATAAAAGAATGAGTGATGCCGGTCAGTTTATCGAGACCCGTGTCAGCCCGCTTTTCAAAGGCAACCAATTCCTCGCCTTCGTGTATCAGCGTTACTCCGATATCCGGCTCGTAGGCACCCCGCCCGAGAGTGTAGGTAAATTCGGTGGTGATACTGACAACTGGGAATGGCCCCGTCATACCGGCGACTTCTCCGTGTTCCGTGTTTATGCCGACGCCGATGGCAAACCCGCCAAATTTGCGGAAGGCAACAAACCCATGAAACCCAAATGGTACCTGCCCGTTTCTTTACGTCCGTTGAAAGATGGCGACTTCTCCATGATCTGGGGTTATCCCGGTGGTACCAACCGTTACGAAAGTTCATATGGTATCAAGATCGCTACAGATATCAACAACCCGACCCTGGTAAAACTCCGGGATGCCAGGTTGAAATATATGTTTGAGGAAATGAAGAAAGACCCTGCGGTGAAACTGCAGCTCGCTTCCTCCTATGCAGGCATCGCCAACTATTGGAAATTCTTTGATGGCGAAACCAAGCAGTTACTGAAATACGATGTGTTCGGGCAAAAACAGACAGCTGAAACAAAGTTCAATGCCTGGGCCAAAGGAAAACCCGAATATGAAAACCTGTTTGCCGACTGGGGTAAAGCCTATGATGCCTGGAGACCTTACAGCAAGCATCGTGTGTATATTGTAGAAGGCGTGATGGGTTCCCCGCTGATCGCTTTTGCCGGTTCCCTGATGCAGGTGGAAGCCGCCCTCGTAAAAACCGGTTCATCAAAGGCTGATATCGCCAAAGCTGTGGAAGCGGCCAATAACCAGCGCACCAATTTTCTGAACGACGAAAACAAAACTTCGGATGAAAATATACTGGCTGCCGTGACCCGGATGTTCTATGAGGACGTGGATAAGCAACAACATCCGCTTGGTTTTTATGGCACGCTGAAAAACAGTTATGGTGCGCTGAATGAAGAGGCGACCTATAAAAAATATGCCGCTGATGTATTCAGCAAGACCATGATCTTCGACGATGCGAAATGGGCGGCTTTTGTGGCCAATCCGGATGCCGTTACCCTGCAGAGTGACCTGGCTTTTGCCCATGCCAGTGCTTTCCTGGTGAATTATAATACCAAGTATGCGCCGTTCTCACAACAATTTAACACCAAGAATGCCGAGTTTGGCCGCTTGTACCTGAAAGGTGTTATGGAAATGGATCCCGCCAAAGCGAAGATGATGTATCCCGATGCCACCTTCACGATGCGGGTGAGCTATGGCAATGTAAAATCCTATCGTCCGCGCGATGCGGTTTTCTATGACTATGTCACAACATCAAAAGGATTACTGGAAAAATACAAGGCCGGTGATTATGAATTTGACCTCCCGGCCAATCAGATCGAGTTGCTGAAGAAAAAAGATTTCGGTCAGTACATGGATCCCACCCGTAAGGACCTGGTGATCGGATTCATCACTACCAATGATATCACTGGTGGTAACTCCGGTTCTCCCGTGATCAATGGCCGTGGTGAACTGATCGGTCTGGCCTTCGATGGCAATTATGAAGCGCTGAGCCACAAACTCGCTTTCGACAAAGACCTGAACCGCACGATCTGTGTGGATATCCGCTATGTGTTGTGGTGCATTGATAAGCTGGGCGGTGGCGCGAATATTATTAAGGAATTGAAGCTGATGAAATAGGGAGGAGTTGTAAGTTTTAAGTATGGGCGGGTGGCTGAGAACGGTCACCCGCTTTTTTTTGGAAGAAGGCCCCCTAAATCCCCCAAAGAGGGACTTTAGACACTGAAAGTTCGCAATCTCTTTCTTTCGCAGAATTGCGTATCGTATCCCGCTAAGCTTAAAAGACTTTCCCTTTGTTCGGAAAGGCTTATTGGCTTTGCGGGAAACTTTACGCAAGACGATTAAATAAGATTGATCAAATAATTTGAGTCTTTAAAATCCCCTTCGGGGGATTTAGGGGGCTCTTCTGAATAATTTAGTAACATTGCATAACACTTCTTGCGCCACCAACTCATCATATTAACCCTGCTTACTTTCCTGGGAAAAAGTACACTGGCCCAGTACCCTTCTTTTTCTATCGGTACCGACCTGGGGGCGATACGCAATTGGCCGAAGGGGCAGCAGTTTACCGGGCTGAATCATTCGGTTCAGCTGGATTTTCACCTGGCGGAGAAAGACGGAATACAGGTGAACTTCAGTTATTGCAGTTTTGGTAAATACAATAATGTACTCCGGGCGAAGGCCACGGATGCAGTTACCCTTCCACAACAAATACAGTATACGAATGCCGGTAAGCTACGATTCCGTTTATTATCGGTAGGCTGGAAGCATTACCTGCATGGCAATCCCCAACTGGAAACCGGGTGGAGCCTTTACGGCAAGGCCGGATTTGGCTTGCTGATGGGAAGGGTGGAAAATTCACATAACCGTACGATCGATACGGCTCTTTACCAGATACCCGTACGGGAAGGTACGGCCAATTTTAAACGGATGACCCTGGACCTGGCCTTGGGTTGGGAAAAACCGTTGGGTGCCGATTTTTATTTCTATACCGAAGCCCGGGTAACAGTGCCCTCACCCGGTTACCCGAGTCCGTTTTTATTAGTCAACGATAATGCGCCCTTTACGACACTGCTCTGCGGCGGACTACGGATCTTATTTTAATCAACTGTTATGAGTAACACTATCACTATACAACAGATCGAACTGTACAAGCTGTCCATTCCCCTGATCGAGCCTTTTATCACTTCTCTTGGCACCGATTATACAGCCGACAATGTGCTGATCCGGGTACTTACTAAGGAAGGGATTGTTGGTTTTGGGGAATGCAGTCCGTATATGCCCATCAATGGTGAGAGCCAGGATACCTGTATGGTCGTTGGTGAACTATTTGCCAACGCCCTGATTGGCCACAATGCCCTCGATATTGAAGGGGCTGTCAACCTCATGGACAGCATCATCTATGCCAATGGCAGTATAAAGAGTGCGTTTGATATAGCTTTATACGATATCGCCAGTCAAAATGCCGGGGTTCCGCTTTATCAATTTATCGGCGGTAAAAATAACAAGACGATCATAACCGATTATACCGTTAGTCTTGCTGAGCCCGATGTCATGGCAGCCCAGGCGGTAAAGATCCTTGCCCAGGGCTATCCGGCGATTAAAGTGAAACTCGGTAAGGATGGAAAGAAAGACGTGGTACGTATGAAAGCAATTCGTGCCGCAGTTGGCAATGATATTCCTTTACGCATCGATGCCAACCAGGGTTGGGGTGTGGAAGAAGCCATTGAGACATTAAACGCCTTAGCTCCCCTTGATATCCAGCACTGCGAAGAGCCCATTGCCCGCTGGAATTATCTCTCTTTGCCGCGTGTAAAGAAAGAAAGTCCCATCCCCATTATGGCCGATGAATGTTGCGGCGATGACCATGATGCCGAACGCCTGATTGCACTGGGTGCCTGTGATTATTTCAATATCAAGCTCGGCAAATCCGGCGGCATTTTCAAGGCCCTTAAAATGGCCCGGATGGCTGAAGCGGCCGGATTACACCTGCAGGTCGGCGCTATGATTGAGTCACGGTTAGCCATGACTGCTTTTGCGCATTTCGCCCTCTCCTCTCCCAATATTGTTCATTTTGATTTTGATACGGCATTGATGCTGCGGGAAGACCCGGTCACCGGTGGTATCGTGTATAAAGCCAATGGTGTAGTGGAAGTACCGGAAGCGATTGGTCTGGGCGCTACAGTATCGGAAGAGTGGCTGGGGGGGTGTGAGAAGGTGAGTGTGGGGTAATCCACTAATCTTCATGCAACTATAAAAAAACACATCCGATCAATAAAGTGAAATATGACAGATTGATCCCGGAAGAGGATAAAAGATACAGGCATATTAGCTGGGATATTTGTATTATTTACTTCGAGGCAAATTAAATACTCAATTATGCAAACTGCTGTCGGTAAATCATTACTCTTCATAATTGCCACTTGTTTTTCTTTTTGCGTTTCAGCACAGGTGAAAAAAGTGGCGGGACAATTATCCAGTTCTGATTCTGCGGACCTGACCATCCTGAACATTTACCCGGATTCCTTCCCCAACATCTCTGTTGTGTTCAGGGCAGAAACCCGTTCAGGCGAACCCGTGTGGAACCTGACCAAAGATAAAATGAGGGTGAAGGAAAACCAGCAAACCGGTAAAGTGATCTCCCTTGAACAAATATCCGGCAAACAGCCAATAAACCTGGGAATCGTGATAGACCATTCCAGTTCCATGGCTTTTGATTATTCCATGTATGCTACTGCGATGGGGGCGGGCGACAAGACACCGCTGGAGAATGCAAAGAATGCCGTTAAAAAATTTTCCGGCAGTTTCAATAACGGTAAAGACTTTATCAGTATTACCGGGTTTTCATCTGAAGTTGACAGCAAGCTCCCGCTCACCCAGGATACAGGCAAAATAAACGCCGTAGTTGATTCAATGCAGGCAGTAAACTCAACCGCACTGTATGACGCCATTCAGTATAGTCTTGAACAAGTGAAAAATGCCAATGGCGTAAATGTATTGGTGGTACTGACTGACGGAAACGACAATTCTTCAAAAATAACCTGGCGGGAGGTTGTTGCGCATTCGGTTAAAGAAAATATTCCCATCTATATAATCGGACTGGGAGAAGTGAATAAGGATACCCTGAACCTGATTGCAAAATCCACGCATGGAAAATTCTACTATACCCGGTCATCCTCATCTTTAGACACTGTCTATACCCAGATCAGTAAACAGGTACAGGCTTTTTATGACCTGGTTTACCGCTCCCTTTCTCTCTCTTCGGCCGATAGCACGCTGCAGATAGAAATATCATTTGATACAGATAGCCTGCTCCTCATCACTGAGCCGGGAGTGGCAAAACTGCCCCCTGCTATACTCGCCTATATCAGTAAAAAAGAAAAGGAAAGAAAATACATGCTCTACGGGGGAATAGCGATCCTGTTGCTGGTATCAGCGGGTACGTTGCTGTATTACCAGCAAAAGAGGAAGAAAAACAACCCGGTCATAAATAAGGTCTTCCCGAATCCCTCAAGCGGCCAGATCACCATTGAGTTTACCGGGGCTGCAGGACAATTACAGATCACTGATGTAAAAGGCCAGTTGGTTAAAACCGCAGCTATAACCGGAACTGGGAATAGCATCAACCTGTCAGACCTGCCCGATGGTAATTACTTTGCAACCATTCTTTCATCCAAGGGACAGTCCAATGCCCTTCAATTTGTTATTACAAAGTAAAATATAAATTCTTCTATAAACCATATCCTGCATAAAACCGAGACCGCTTATAATCCTGATGAAAACTGTTATTAAAACTATTCCGGCTGGATACCGGTCTGACATAAAATTGCCAAAGGAAGTGGCATATATAGTTGTAAATAAATTAAACCACCGGGTGAAAATGAAATTTACTTTAACAGCTATCCTGCTTGTTTCTTTTCTGATCAGCTGCAATAATCGCCAATTAACCGACTCAGGTGATATTCCTGAAAAAATAAATCTTCCTGGTAGCCAGACGGGTTTATCCGCACAGAAAGACAGTTTAATCTACAACTTAATGGAAATGAAAGCTGAAAAACTGGACTGTAGTGCAGAAGCCTATTGGAAAATCATCCAGCAAGGAGAAAAAATGATCCCTGTACTTCTGGAGTGCCTTACAGATACCCGCCCTACCACTATATACAACGACTGCAAAAAAGGAAAACTGAATGTAGGAGAAGTCAGCTATTTTGCGCTGGAAGAACTGGCGGACTTTCCTGCTTTTCTGATTACACAGACTCAATACGATCTTATTGAAAATGATTGCTGGAACTTTTATACCTATTTATTTAACGATAAGAATAAAAATGAGTATCAGCGAAAAGCAAGGAATTTTTACAATACTTATCGAAAAACAAATTACCACTTCAACAAGTACACCAGTGGAGAATTGACAGCATGCAGAAAATTATATAAAATTGAGGGAAAGCTGCTGTGGAAAGAAGGTTGAAGAATAGTCTTAGGTAACCGGAAAAGAAACACCCCAACTATGAAATTTCTCCCGCTAATTATCCTCGTCACCCTGGCTTCCTGTTTACCACAGGAGCCAAAAAAAACAACGGAATCGCCCGAAAATGTAAGCCGTGTAATCCAATCCATGTTCAACCTGCTCGATAGCCTCTACCCATATATTACAGTTGACGGTGATAGTCTGAATAATAATATTGCAAATACTTTAATCAAATACCGGGAAGTCATTATGGAAATGCCGGATACTCCCGGTTTCCGGGAACCCAATATTGTACATAGTCCTGATCAGCGGTTTTGCACCGTTTCCTGGGATACCCGGCAAGGGGGGACCAATATAGATAATCGGGCCCTTATCCTTTTCAATACGAGTAAGGGTATTAAGTACCGTTACCCGGCTGATACTTCAGCTTATGCCAGCACACAAATCCTATATCGCGATATCTATGAATTGCAAACGGGCAATCGGGTCATATACCTTGCCCGTGGATTCGGCCGGGGTTCATCTGCCTTGCCCTGGGAGCAAATCACCGCCTGGAGTATCCGGAATGACAGCCTTGTGCCGGAACCTATATTCCCTGAATGGTATGATCCGATTGACAGTGAAAAGGAAATCAATTACCTGCCTTCGCTATTCATCGAATTTGACACTCACCATATTACCGGGCCAGCTGTACGTCCGGAAACCGAATTCTCCGATCATAATACCCAAATTAAGGTCCCGCTTCCCAATGATAAAGGAGGCTGGTCAGACCGGTTTTGCTGGCTGGTATTTGATGGGGAACGATTTAAAACAAAATAAATACTGGTTCTGATACATTGGATAATTCATCACTATACACCCTTTGAGGGTGATAGGGCATTCGTTGTAATCCCGGGCTACCGATAATGCAATCCTACTGAGTGAGAACTAAACGGAGGACAAGTCGGACCTAAATAAAATATCATAAATGGACTGCCGTAAGCGGCTACCCCTACCCTCTCCAGGGTATTTCTACCGCCCGGAAAAAATACGTACTTTATAGCTCACGGGAAATACAACCCGATACAATATGAGCCCCTTCTTCAGCAGCATCCTTAAAGTATGCCTCGCACTTGCGTTGGTATGCAGTATTGGCCCTGATTGCCTGGCCAATGATCCGGTGTATATTTCGCCTTTTGGCAACAACAGTTATTACAAAAAAAGAAGCAGCGAAAAAGATTTCTCGTTTTCGCCCGACTATGATTTCAGTATGCAATTTATCCGGCTGGGTACAGATGAATTTCTTCGGATTACCAACTGGAAAAATAAACGCAGTACCGAGCGGCTGGTCACCTCAAAAAATAAACTCAGTTCCGAAGATTATTACCTCAACAGCAACGGACAGACCCGGCTATTGAAAAAAGGCGGAGTTATATTAGCCTACAGGGCTGCTGTAGAGTGGATGTACAATGATTCCGAAACAGGTATTGCGCTTCAGTGCAGCTCCCGTTTGAGTGATACTGTTTTTACCGGGGTACAGAAACGGGGATTGCTGACGGTGCTCAAAAAAGGGAAAGGTTTGAATATAAAAGAAGTGTATATAGAAGGATTCGGCCTCATGATACTCGTAATAAATAACACCATCTATACTCAGCTGATGGGCGATTACGATGTTAAAAAGGACATGATGACAACCCTGGGTTACACCGATCCTATGGGCTGCCTGCTGGTGAATGAAACCAATCATGATTTCTTTAAAGGGAAAATGAAAGAATTGTTTGACCATGCGCTTACCCAAACCAAAACAGGCAGGGCCAGTGAAAGTTCCATCCAGGCTTCACTCCTGAAAGACGAATTGAAACAACGGGTGCTGTCCGCCACCATGACCCGTGTCTTCTCCGGAACAGACTACGCTTCTTACACAGAAAAATATATTGCGTATTCCTATTCCCTCTTGGCAGGTATCACCCTCAGCAGCCTGCAGACCGAAACAAAAGAAGAAGAAAAGCCGCTGCTCCTGAATGCCCATCATCAACGGTTGTTCATGTCTCCCGGCGTTGACTTTCTGGATAATAAATTTCTGACCGGGGATGCATGGGTAAAGCAACAGCAGAACTACTGCCGTAGCATACAACAACTGGCTATCGCTATGACAGACAGCCAGCGCCGTCACCCGTTTTATGAACAGGAACTCCTTTACCTGGACTATCTCAATAATGAAGCCCTGAAAGATACCTGGAAAGATCACCCAAGGGAAAAACTGGTTAAGTTCAATCAGTTCCTGCTGGAATGGGTACTGGCCCTGAGTTACCATAACCTGGCGGCACAAACCACAGAACCTGATTATAAAAATGCATATACCAAAAACAGTTTCAAATATGCCTACAACAGTCTCCGCAATCATGTGGAGAACAAAGGACGGAAAGAGACGGAAGACCTGATCCTGGATAAAGAAATAGAAAAGGAACTGGTAAAAATCATTGATGAAATCGGCTTTACCGATAATGCCACTGATACACCGGATATGCTCTGGCTATTGATGTGCCATCTGAAAGAATATGACCTGGCATTTAAGTGGTTCAAAATAGCCCTGCCGAATCACACGTATATGTACTCAGACAATAACCTTCCGAATCTGAGTGCCATGGCCGCCGCTCTGAATAACACAGCAGAGGTCCTTGACCTGATCGCAAAAAACCGTGTGAGTAATGAAAAACCAGCTACAGCTGAGAAATCACTTGCTTACCTCGCCCTTCAAAGCCCACAAGCCGCTATCGACCTGATAAAAAATGTAAGATGGGGCACCCTGGAGTTTTTCGCAGATGAAGTGGCCGGACAAAAAGTATTGAGAGCCGCATTTAAAAACAAACAACAGCTGCTGCTTGATTTTTTTTACAATGAAATCACCAGCAACTTTAATTTAACCAAAACACCGAAAAAACAATACAACCCAGAGACATATGAACGCCTGATCTTATTCAGCCATTTGACAGAAGAATTCGGTAATACAGACCTGTCGCATAAACTGTATGAGTATTACCAGGCGATGTGGAAATACAAATAGACTTCGCAGAGGCACTCCGTAAAAAACGACAGATTACACCTGAAAGAGTTAATTTTATCCATCAACAAAATCCTGACGGAGTAATTCATGATCAACTGGGGTATCATTGGCTGTGGGGATGTAACCGAAGTAAAAAGCGGTCCGGCTTTTAATAAAGTCCCGGGCTCCAGGCTTATTGCCGGGATGCGCCGGGATGCCGCCAAAGCAGCCGACTATGCGAAGCGGCACCTGGTGGACCGGTGGTATGCAGATGCGGATGCATTGATACAGGATCCCGGGGTGAATGCCATCTATATTGCCACACCACCCGATGCGCATGAAAAATATACATTGGCCGCCATTAAAGCAGGCAAGCCGGTATACGTGGAAAAGCCCATGGCCCTGAATTATGCTGCGGCCAAAAACATGGCGGCGGTGGCTGCAGCGGCCGGTATAAAATTAACGGTGGCCCATTACCGCCGGCAATGGCCCCTGTTCTTAAAACTAAAGAGCCTGCTTGCACAACAAGTGATCGGTGAAATCCGGTTCGTCCGTTTACAGTTTACCAGGCAGGCGCCTGCCGCCGCTGAACTGACTGATACAAAAAATGCCTGGCGGGTCAATCCGGCTATCTCTGGTGGCGGACTCTTTCATGATCTGGCCCCCCACCAGCTGGATATTCTGTACTATTTACTCGGTGATGCGGAAAAAATAGCCGGCATGGCCGGCAACCAGGGCGGCCACTATGCCGCCGATGATATTGTCACCGGTATGATCCGTTTTACCAATGGTGTTTTATTCAGCGGCACCTGGTGTTTTACAGCAGCTGAAGCCAGTGACGATTGCGAGATTATCGGCAGTACCGGTACCATCCATTTCAGTTTTTTCAGCAAGCAGGAGATACGGCTGACCCTTGACGGTCAAACAACTGAATTTACCTTTGACCCATTAGCACATGTACAACAACCCATGATCGCCGAAGTCGTCAACTATTTTTCCGGCAACGCCTCAAACCCCTGCTCAGGGGAAGAGGGAGCGCTGATCATGAGCTGGATAGAACAGATGACCGGTAAATGAGGATCCCATCACCTGAATAAGTCGCCGCTTGCTATCTTTACACGATCATTTTAAATTTCCTCATCCGAAAACGCTAGTATATGTCAGCTGAAAGCCATGAAAAGGAAGTCCTCCTCTAAATCGAACTCGATACATTCTCCAATGCCATCGCCATGGATATGGGGTTGAAGATTGTTGAATTGGCGAAGAGCCGGAACCAGGTGATTGCGGTGGAGATCAGCCGGCTGAATCAATCCGTTTTTCTCTATGTG
>DAORKK010000044.1:9768-22112 GCA_035439525.1 Chitinophagaceae bacterium | reverse complement strand
GGCTGCCGATCCATCGCGTTTTCCGGAACAATTGAAATATGTATCTGTCTGGCAGACTAAACGGGTCATGTGGAATACCTTCAATTTCGGGGGGAATAATACCACTCGTGAAGATCAGTTTAAAGTGGATGTGGGCGGATATAATCCATTGCTTGGAAAAAGTTATGGAGAGATTGCCGCCGAAAGCCGGAGCCAGCATAAGAGCCAGGGCTTCGGGGTGCCAGCTTCCCGTGGTGAGTCCTGGGAATATTTCAGATCAGTGAAAGGAGACCAGCCGGTCAATGATTTACTGGATGGAGTAGATCCAACCTGGAACCGCGTAAAGGGTGGGGCAGCCGTAGCGGCGATGCTGGACAGTATCGGTGCCCGCTTTGACTTTATACATCCTGAAAAGTCTGTCAAAGGACTGGTGCAGTTATACCAGCTGATCAGTTCACTGCCGGATCATTACTGGAAAACCCAGAAGCTGAAAGAAGTGGAACAACTGATTGCACAATGCAGTGGTTTATTTCTGGATGTCACTACCACCGAGCAGTTTGCGGTGCAGAGTGATTCGGTTCGTGTAAGTTTCAGTTTGAATAACCGGTTAGGTGCTGAAGCGGTGTTTGAAGGTTTCAGCATCAGTGGTTTTGATTCTGTATTAAACAAGAAGCTGGATAAAAACAAGAATCTGAGTTTTTCGAAAACGCTATATGTTCCGGTTGAAAAACCAATCACACAGCCGTATTGGCTGGTGGCCAAAATGGAAGAAGGATCTTTTAATGTGGCCAATCAGCAGAAAATCGGGCAACCGGATGCTGATCCCGCTTATGAGGCTGTGTTGAATATCAGCATTTATGGGACGTCATTCCGTTTTACCCGACCGGTTCGGTATAAATTCACAGACCCGGTAAGGGGGGAGCTTTATTGGCCTTTAGTAGTAGTGCCTCCCGCTGAGTTTGAGTTTACGGAAGCCAATAATATTTCTGTTAATGATACTACCGCACAAACCGCTTTGCATTTCAGCACTAATCTGCGTAAAGATACTTCTGCCTACCATGTACAACTGAAATATCCGTCAGCGAAGTGGTATGCGAAACGGCAGGAGTTTACTTATAAGCCCTGGCCGGAGTGGCCTGATAACAGCAGTAATGCCGCTTTTTTCAACCTGAGGCCTGTTACAAAGAATAAAAACAGTACAGATAGTGTTTCAGTAACGGTTATTCAAAACACTAAACCCATTTATGCGGGCGAACGAAAGCAGGTAAAATATGACCATGTGCCCTCAATCATTTATTTTAAGGATGCGAAAGCCAACCTGGTACAAATCGATTTGAAAACTTATGGGAAGAAGATCGGTTATATTACCGGTGCCGGTGATAAAGTGCCTGAGGCCCTGGAGCAAATGGGATATGAAGTTATCCTGCTGGGGGATAAAGAACTGTCCAAAAATAATCTTAGCCAGTTTGATGCGATCATAACCGGCGTAAGGGCGTATAATACCCACCCATGGATGAACAAGCATTTTGATAAACTGATGAAGTATGTGAATGAGGGGGGGAATATGATTGTACAGTACAATACCAGTAACCAGATCGGTCCGGTTAAAGCCAAAATCGGTCCTTATCCCTTTACAATTACGAGAACGCGGGTGACGGATGAAAATGTGCCGGTACGAATGCTGAAGCCGGAACACCCGGTCTTTACCTTTCCAAATAAAATTACAGAGGAAGACTTTAGCGGCTGGAAACAGGAGCGCAGTATTTATCATGCCAGCGATACATCCGGAAAATTTGAGAAGCTGCTCGGTATGGCTGACCCCGGTGAGAAATCGGATGATGGCAGTCTGCTGGTAGCCAAATACGGCAAGGGCTGGTTTACCTATACCGGGCTGGTATTCTTCCGGGAATTGCCTGCGGGAGTGCCAGGTGCCTACCGTTTACTGGCGAATATTATTGCCTTAAATAAGAAAAAAGGATTCTGATGCCGGAAGAAAAAAAAGGGGGGATACGCCGGAGTGAGATGGCTTTTTTGGTGGCGATTGTCATCGGACTGGTCCTGGGTATCCTGATTAAGAAAATCAGAATCGGTATCATGATCGGCCTGGTATTGGGATTTGTGATTGTACTCACCGGCTGGCTGCGGACCACCCGAAAAAAATAATATATGAAGGAAATCGATAACGAAAAAGCCCCTTTTTTCAAAAGCTGGAATAGCTGGTATATCCTGGTCATCGGATTCCTGTTGCTGCTGATCATCCTTTTCTTTTTTATCACTAAACGATTTTCATGAGCCTGGCGGACTGGATAGTACTGGTTGTAACACTGCTGAGTATTGTGGCTTATGGCCTGTATAAAAGCCGTACTTCGAGAAATCTCGATGGTTATTTTCTGAGCAACCGCAGCATGCCCTGGGGTTTGGTTTTGCTCAGTATCATGGGAACCCAGGCCAGTGCCATCACTTTTTTATCTGCCCCCGGTCAGGCTTATACGGATGGAATGCGGTTTGTCCAGTATTATTTCGGCATTCCCCTGGCCATGGTAGTGATCTCCATCTTCTTTGTTCCGATCTTTCACCGGCTTCGCGTGTATACGGCATATGAATACCTGGAACAACGCTTTGATGGTAAAACCAGAACGCTGACCTCCCTGCTTTTTTTCCTGCAGCGGGGCTTATCAACCGGGATCAGTGTATTCGCTCCTTCGATCATTTTATCTTCCTTACTCGGCTGGGATATTATCTGGACCAATCTCTTCATGGGCGGACTCCTGATCATTTACACGATGAGCGGCGGGGCGAAAGCGGTAGCCTATACCCAGCAGATTCAGTTATTCATCGTATTCACCGGGATGTTTCTCGCTGCTTATATGGTGGTGAAAATGCTCCCCGCTGATGTGGGTTTTTCCGATGCCTTGCAAGTGGGAGGAAAACTGGGCAAATTGAATATTATCAGCACCGGTTTCACCGAGAAAGGATTCAACTGGAGTGATCAGTATAATTTGTTAAGCGGGATCATTGGCGGCTTCTTTCTGGCCCTTTCTTATTTCGGTACAGACCAAAGCCAGGTGGGCCGGTATCTTACGGCAAAATCACTCAAAGAAAGCCGGATGGGATTGCTGATGAATGGCATTGTAAAAGTGCCGATGCAGTTCCTGATCCTGCTGATCGGGGTGCTGGTCTTTACTTTTTACCAGTTTAACAACGCCCCTATTTTTTTTAATGATGTCCAGTTGAAAAAACTGGAAGCTTCAGCCTATAAGGATTCACTGAAAATTGTACAGGGTCAATATGCGGCTGTGGCAGTGAATAAACAACAGGCAGTGCGGGACTATACCATGGCCCGTCATGCCGGTGAGGAAGAAAAAGAAACGGCATCACTGGCCTCTTTACAATCCTTACAGAAAGAATCGGATAGTCTGCGGAAGAAAGTAGTATTCTGGCTGAATAAAAAAGTGCCTGGTGGTGACGGGAATGATACCAATTATATTTTCCTGCGCTTTGTGGTAGATCATCTGCCGGTGGGACTGGTGGGGCTGCTCATCGCAATTATCTTTCTCGCTTCCTGGGGCAGTATTGCAGCGGCGATCAATTCCCTGGCGTCCTGCTCGATGGTGGATTTTCACCGCCGCTTTACGAAGAAAAAGGATAGCGGCGAGGATGAATACCGGTTGTCGAAATGGTATACACTTGGCTGGGGTGTCTTCTGTATCATCGTGGCCATGTTTACGTATAATATTGGCAACAGCCTGATCGAAGCGGTGAATATCCTGGGCTCATTATTCTATGGGGTGATCCTGGGGGTTTTCCTGGTGGCATTCTTCTTTAAAAAAATCACCAACAGTAATCCGGTGTTCTGGGGTGCGATCCTGGCGCAGGTAATGGTGCTGTTTGTGTTTATCCTCACAAAGATTGGCGTATTTCAGATGGGCTTCCTCTGGCTGAATCCGATCGGAGCGTTTGGGGTGGTTGGATTCACGTTACTTTTAGATCAGTTTGTTTTTGCAAAGAAAAGCTAGTGTCCTGGTGGAGTGAAAAAAGCTAGAAGCTAGAAGCGAGAGGCGAGAAGGGGAACAGCCCATTCTGAGGTTAAATTGTTTGCAGAGAACGGAATCCGGATTTTTTAGAATTACATCAATGGTTGGAATATAAACAGCTGGTTGCTGATATTTAGTTAGTCTCTTCAAATCTATAATGCTATTTCAGACTTTAGGGTTCTCCTTCTAGCTTCTAGCTTCTAGCTTCTAGCTAAAAAAGGGCCCTTCATTTAAGAAGCAGCCCTTTTTAAAAAAATAATTTTCTTCGAAAACTTACTTGTTCAGTTCAGCCAGCAGTTTCTCATTCAGTTTCACATAATCATCATTTTTTGCTGCGGCAGCTAATTCTTTTGATTTTTCTGCAGCAGCTTTGGCTTCGGCTTTCTTGCCCAGTTTGGCCAGGCAATTGGCACGCTGATGATGAATCCAGAAAGCAGCGCCATTCATTTCAACGGCTTTGTCAAACCAGCTCAGGGCCTGGTTGAGGTCTTTGCCATTGTCCATGTAATACATGGCGGCATTGAAATAAGGACGCGTGTCTTTATTCATCAGCTGATCGATCTGAGACATTACTTTAGCATCTACATCCGTACTGATGGGCAGGGACACTGCGGTGTTTTCCCACATAATGTGCAGTTCACAACTGGTGGCTTTTACATTGGCAAACTGAATGGTGAAGGATTCTGTTTTCTCCGCCAGTTTCATAGTGTTCACATCCACACGAACTACATCGCTTTCGGCTTTGTAGGCGGCCGGACTGGTTACATCAAGTTGTTTGGAGATGATCAGGGTCCAGCTGTCCTTATTGGGAATGCTGAGCAGTCCGTATTTGCCGGCAGGTACTTTTTTACCGCCAATAGTTACTTCATCGCTGAAAGTAACCAGGGTGGCACTGTTGGCACCGGTACGCCAAACATTTCCGAAAGGAACCAGGTCGCCGAATATTTTACGGCCTTTCATGACTGGGCGTGAATAAGAAAGTTCAATGCTGCCCAGGCCAAAATCCTGTTTCACGGATTGCGTGGGACTGGGAGCGGGGGTCTTTAACTGGGCTTCAGCGTTAATCAGGCATAAAGCAGCCAGTAAGGTAAAAAATACTTTTTTCATAATAAGCTGATTTTTGATGGACGAAGGTAAGGGAAATATCTACCTCCGGATGGGCTGTGGATTAAAACAGTTGGTTGAACGGAATGGTCACAGTGGTACGATTGTTCCGGGCGTTCTGTTTCCATTTCGGGCCTTCTTTGATCAGGCGGATGGCTTCTTTGTCACATTTATCGCAAAGCGACTTTTCCACCCGGATATTCACCGGTTCCCCTTTGGCATCCACTTCAAAGGATACTTCGACAGCGGTAGCCGTGGTAGTGGGCTTATTCCGGTATTCTTCCGGCATCACCAGGTTATTACTGAGGTAGGTGTCATAGTTTTCCCAGCCATCAGCCGGTACGGGTTCTTCCAGCCTGGTGTTATTATTATCAGAACGGCGAAAGGAATTGGCCCGCTGGTTATTGATCACGAGGGCATTGAGACTGCGGCTGTCATTCTGGAGTATGACCTGGTTATTGGGCACACTATACCTCAACTGGCTGGCATTGTTTTCGAAACCAATGGACCTGACCTGTACATGCAGCACGGAGTCGGGTGAGGTGAGATTGAAGTACCCGCGGGCATCGGTATACGTTCCGACATTGTCATCGGTATTGGTGACTTTAGCAAAGGGAACACCAAAGTTCATACCGTCAGTCACCCGCCCACGGAATATATTGGTTTTAAGAAAATTGCTTTCTTCTGTTTTACTGGCAACTGCAGGTGAAACTGCCTTGGCTTTTGCCTGATCAGACGCTGCTGGTGCAGCTTTACCGGGTGCCGGAATGGCGATAAAGCCCGATCCATTTTCCTTTTTAGCTGATTCCGCCCTCTTTCTTTCCAGATCGGTTGCTTTCCAACGGGTTGACTTTGCCAGGTCTTTCAGTTCGTCATTGACGGCTACTAATTCTTCACTGGCCACAGCAGCAGCTGTTCCCTCCTTATCCGCAAGCTTCTTTTCATCTTTTGCGGGTATACTGTCCTGATTAAAATAAAGGGTGCTTGTTTGTTTTTCGGTATTCACTATACCATTGCTGCTGCCGGTTTGAATCGTTGAATCGGTTGCAGTTAATACCGGTTTAGCATTGGATTTACCAGAATCCGTAACTACCGCTGCCGGGATATTTTTTTCTTGTTTTGCCTGGGCAATCGGCTGTTCTTTTCCCTTAAACATGAAAAGGTAGGCCAGGGTACCCGCACCAGCCAATACTCCAATCATGACGGCGGCCCGCATAAAAGGGAAGGAGGACTTGCCTGCCCCTCCCAGGGGAATCACGGTGGCTTTTTCTTCCGTACGTTGGGCCAGTCTTTTCTTCAGGTCTTCCAGATCGGCTTGCAGGGTGGTTCCTGCATCTGCATAACCTTCCATGGCATCCGCCAGGAAAGGATCTTCCAGGGCGGCTTTTTCCATCGCATGCGCCTCAGCCGGTGAAAGCAATCCCTGTTGATATTTTTCGATATCAGTTGCTGAATAGTTTTTTATGGTATGCCCGTTTGCCATCCGGCAGTATAAAGTTCTTAATTTTTTTTAATCATTATCCATTTCGTTGTCCCCTGTAGTTTCCATACAGTTTTTCAGGTTCCGTCTTCCGTTCTGGATCAGGCTCCTTACTTTGTTCCATTCCAGCCCGGTCTGGCTGGCCACTTCGTTGTAGGATTTGCCTTCCAGGTAGAAAAGCCGGATCGATTCCCGTTGTTCGGCTACCAGGCTTCCCAGGCAGTCTTCCAGTTTCCGGAAGTTTTCTTCCTTCTCCAGTATGCCATTCAGATGCAGGTTTTCCTCCGATTGCATAAGTTCCCCCTTGAATTCCACCGTTTTCATGTTCTTAGGGGTGCGGAGGGCCATGAGACAATGGTTTTTAGCCAGTTGATGCAGCCAGGCCCGGAAGTTCTCCACCTCGTGTTTCTTCAATTTTGATACCAGTTCCTCAAAGATCGCCATCACACTGTCTTTGGCCCGTTCGGGTTCCTTGAAGTATTTGAGGCAAACCCCGTAGACCAGTTCCATATAGCGTTGGTAGAGTTCGCCGAGCACGGCCATATCGCCCCCTTCTTTATAGCGGGTAACGAGCTCTTTATCAGAGAGAGGTTCTTGTGGTATCTGCTTCAGGAAAGCCAAGGCCTTAAAATTAGGGAATAAAATTTTTATGAACGATTTATGCAAAGGCCAAAATACCCGCATCTGGGTATGAAAATGCTAAAATATGAAACGACTACTTTTTCTGCTGACACCAGTGCTGGTATTTGCGCTGGCTTTCCGGCCGGTAAACAGTGTAACAATAACTGGTAAGATAACGGATGGAAAAGGGATTCCGGTTGTTGGTGCGTCTGTTCGTCTGAAAGGGACAAAAATCGGAACAGCCTCAGGAATTGATGGAATATATTCCCTAAGTGTGAGTGAGCTGAAGGGAACATTGATATTCTCTTCAACTGATATGGAACAGGTCGAAGTGCCCATAAATGGCCATACAAAGATAGATGTGGTGTTGAAAGAAATGTCACCCACTATGCAGGAAGTGGTGATAACAAGTGCTTATGGACAGAAAAAACGAATGCTCACCAGTAGAGCTGTGGTTGCTGGAGCAAATAGTACTGGCACCCCGGTCAATCTGAATGCTGCCTTGTCAGGCAGGGTGGCCGGCCTGCAGATCACGAATGGAAACGGGAATGGCTTTTATTCACCGGCTCCCTACGGTTATTTTGATGGAGAAAGCTATGAGAAGATCAACGAGAATAAATTCTTATCTGTTAGTAATGAGCCGCTTTCCACTTTCTCCATTGATGTGGATGCTGCGGGTTACAGCAATGTGCGCCGTTTCCTGAACAACGGACAGTTGCCACCGGCCAATGCGGTACGGATTGAAGAAATGGTGAACTATTTCAAATATGAGTACCCGCAACCTGCGGGAAAGGATCCGTTTTCCATCAACACCGAAATTTCGGATGCGCCTTGGAATAAAGACCATAAACTGGTAATGATCGGACTGCAGGGAAAAAAAATACCCATGGAAAATCTGCCCGCCTCCAACCTGGTTTTCCTGATCGATGTATCCGGTTCTATGCAAGGGCCTGAAAGACTGGGTCTGGTAAAAGCCTCTATGAAAATGCTGGTGGAGCAATTAAGGGAGCAGGACAAAGTTGCGATCGTGGTGTATGCCGGTGCAGCAGGACTGGTATTGCCTTCCACATCAGGGGAAGAAAAGGAAACCATTCTGGAAGCGATTGAAAAGCTGGAAGCAGGCGGTTCCACTGCTGGTGGTGCTGGTATAAAACTGGCGTATAAAACCGCCCGTAATTACTTTATTAAGGGCGGTAATAACCGGGTGATCCTTTGCACTGATGGGGACTTTAATGTAGGAGCCAGCAGTGATCAGGATATGGAAACCCTGATTGAACAGGAACGAAAAAGCGGGGTGTTCCTGACAGTTCTGGGATATGGTATGGGTAACTACCAGGATGCCAAGATGCAGAAGCTGGCCGATAAGGGAAATGGCAATCATGCGTATATCGATGGTATTACGGAAGCAAAGAAAGTGCTGGTGAATGAATTCGGAGGCACATTATTTACCATTGCCAAGGATGTAAAACTGCAGATCGAATTCAATCCGGCCAAGGTACAGGCGTACCGGCTCATCGGGTATGAGAACCGGATGCTGGCCAAAGAAGATTTTAATAATGATAAAAAAGATGCGGGCGAATTGGGCAGTGGTCACACGGTGACAGCTTTGTACGAAGTGATACCGGTGGGTGTAAAGAGTTCTTTCTTTGGATCAGTTGATCCGTTGAAGTATCAGGCTCCGAAAGAAGAGCCATCGAAGAAAGTGGTAACGGATGAAATACTCACTGTGAAATTCCGCTATAAAGCCCCGGATGGAGAGGTGAGCAAGCTGATCGAACATCCGGTACTGGATCAGTCTGTTCCAATCGCAAAAACATCTGAAAACTTCAGGTTCGCAGCTTCTGTCGCCCAGTTTGGTCTCCTCTTGCGCAATTCTGAGTTCAAGTCAGCCGCCAGTTTTGATAACGTACTTAACCTGGCCAGAAAAGCAAAGAACCATGATGAGGAAGGCTACCGTGCGGAGTTTATTCGCCTGGTGGAAAGTGCCCGTTTGCTGAGTAAGGGGAAAAAGCCAGAGCCGGCAGATGATGAGGAGGAGGAAATACTTCCAGTAGGAAAAAGATAGTCCGTAGTTTTCTGTTTACGGGGGCTGTCTGAGATAGCCCCCATTTTTAAAAAATTGCTTATGCGAAAAATAATTACACTTATCGTATTGCTTTTGATAGTGAATGGGCTGAATGCGCAATACTTAAAGGATTCATTGATTCCGACTGTTACGCAATCATGTTTTTTGGTGAAACGAAATTTTACAGCCCTTGACCTGATAAACCGGGAGGCTCATAATATTCCTTTGCCGGACCTTAAAAAAAGGAAAACTGTTACTGTTCATAGATCAATCTGCCTTCCATATATTTTAAGACCTGCTCTTCTCCGTATTCGTGATAGACAGGATGCCTCAATTTTACCCGGGGCAACCGTAACCTTTATTTCCTCCGATAGGAGGGATACACTGATGTATGTGGCAGATTCGGCCGGACAGGTAAATCGGAAAGATCTGAAAAAGGATCTGTCTTATACCATCAATGTAACGGCCACAGGATACAAGGCATTTACCGGATCAGTATCGGACTTAAAGAATGGAGAGGTCAGGCTGGAACGTGATTTTATTTTGGGTCCCGATGTGATCGTTTCGTCCGGCCATGTTTGCATTTGCCGGCGTCTCTATGTATGTCAGCAGCAACAGGTTTCGCAGGAATGTGGGATGCAAGTAAAACTGATCAATGAACAGACAACGGAGAAAACAAGCAAATTTTTGGCGAAAAGGGAGCTTTCCGTTTTTCCTAACCCGGTGCAACGAGGGCAACTGGTCTCTTTGAAACTGCTGCAGGAATATTTCCCGGCCGGTACGGTACGGGTATTGACCCTGGATGGCAAACAATTGTTTTCTATGACGGTCAACGGGAATCAACAACAAGGCCTGATCCGGTTGCCTACACAACAGGGCTGGGCTTCGGGGGTGTATATTTTGCAACTGGTTTATGCAAATGGCCGGGTGGGTGCATCTGAAAAAGTAATTCTTCAGTAAAACACTCTTTATGTCAAAAGCAATACAGTTGTCGGTATCGGAGCCCTGTCATGAAAACTGGGACAAAATGAGCCCGGTGAACCAGGGAAGATTTTGTGGTTCCTGTCAGAAGCAGGTCGTGGATTTTTCGGTGATGAGTGACCGGGAATTGCTGCAGTTTTTTCAAAAGCCCTCCACCGGATCCGTGTGTGGACGGTTTATGAATGATCAGCTGGACCGGAAGCTGGACGTGCCGAAGAAAAAGTTTCCCTGGTTCAGTTATGTGTTACAAATCCTGTTGCCTGCTTTATTCGTAACTAAAGTAACGGCACAACGTACGATGGGTAAACCGGCAGCACGCCCGGTGCCTGACACGATCCGGATCCCGGTAAAACCGGTGCTGGTGATGATGGGCATTGTGGTAAGGGTGCCGGATAAAGATCCAAAAATTGATTCAGTGATCAAAAATATTTTTATGATCCAGGAAGGATTGATCAAAGGGAAAGTGACTGACACTACAGGTCAGCCGATCCCTTATGCGAGTATCGATCCGGGAAATGGGAAGGCGAAAGCGGCTGATGAAAAAGGAGAGTTCCTGCTGGATGCTGTTTTTATAAAGCAAGGGCAATCGATTTGTATTAGTTCAGTCAATTTTGAGACGAAGGTGCTACTTGTCGATAAGGAAAAAGCGCTCAATGAAGGGATACATATAAAATTGGAGTCCAAAATATTGTTGCCGGAAGTAATGATTGTCAGCTATCCTCAATACAGGAAAGGGATGGTTACAATGGGGGTTATCAGCACAGTAACCCGCAAAACGGAGATCAATCCCCTGCCCGAAGTAAAATCAGGTCTTCATGTGTTTCCCAATCCGGTCAGCAAGGGTCAATCTTTGACGATCAGTTTTGATCAACCCGAGGAAGGCTATTATACAGTCAGTTTCACCGGCATCAATGGACAGATCCACAGTTTGAAAGATATCTGGATTGATGCAGAAGCCCGGGTATTAACCATTGAACCACCCACGATGATGGCGGGCACTTATTTACTCACCTTGGTGAATAAACGTACCGGGAAGAGGGTGAGTGAGAAAGTGGTGGTACAGTAGCTGTTTGTTATTGGCTGATAGATGATAGCTGATCGGTGTTTGAAACAGCCCCTCCCAATACATTTGTTCAAGTTACGCCAGCGTACTTCGTACCTCGAACTTCGTACTTTCTCTTATCTGTATCCCGGATGAAACTGCTCCAGCGTCTTCCGCAAAAACTCCCGGTCCAGGTGAGTATAGATCTCCGTTGTGGTGATACTGGCATGTCCCAGCATTTCCTGTACTGCCCGGAGATCGGCACCGCCTTCCACGAGGTGGGTGGCAAAAGAATGGCGGAAAGTGTGGGGGGAGACAGTTTTTTTAATGCCGGCTTTCAGGGCCAGGTCTTTAATGATGTAAAAAATCATGATCCGGGAAAGTTTGCTTCCTTTTTTATTCAGGAATAAAAAGTCTTCCTGACCTTTTACCGGTGGCGTATGCACCCGGACCTGGTTTTTGTAGATCGTGATATATTTGATTGCATTTGTCCCGATGGGAATCAGTCTTTCTTTATCACCCTTACCCGTAACACGGATGAAACCCAGGTCAAGGTAAAGGTGCGAAATTTTAAGGCCTACCACTTCACTCACCCGGAGCCCGCAACTGTACATGGCTTCCAGTATGGCTTTATTGCGGGGGCCTTCCGGACGGCTCAGATCGATCTGGTTGATCATACTTTCAATCTCCTGAAAGCTCAGTACATCCGGCAGGGTTCGTTTCAGTTTTGGCGCTTCAAGTAAAACGGTAGGGTCATTTTTGCATACAGATTCCAGCAGGCAGTATTTATAGAAGGCTTTGATCCCGGAAATCATCCGTGCCTGTGAGCTGCCCGTCATTCCCAGCTCGCTGATCCATTTCATAAATCCCTGCAGGTCTTTCAGGGTCACCGCCTCCGGATTGATGGCCTGATTTTTTTCCAGCAGGTAGCTGGTGAAATGTTCCAGGTCCCGCAAATAGGCTTCCACCGAATGATCCGAAAGGGATTTTTCGAGCTGGAGATATGCCTTGAAGCCTTTTTTGTAGGGGAGCCACATG
>DAORKK010000044.1:5747-9668 GCA_035439525.1 Chitinophagaceae bacterium | reverse complement strand
TGGTAACATTTACTGAGTCGATATGGTCATGGATTGCGTCATAGTCAATATCCAGTTTTTGCCCAAAAGTCATCATAGCGGTTTTGCCGGTACTCATGTCTTCTACATATACGTTACCACGGTCAGTATTGACCATCAGGTTTTCCGCGATAACAAATTTTGGATCTATGCTGTTGATGCCGCTGCTTTTAAGGCTGAAATTCTGGCTTTTGTCGTAGGGAAGTTTGATCTGGAATCCACGGCCGGTCTGGCAGTCGTTAAACAGTACATAAGCCACTTCGCTGTTTTTAAAATAGCAGCGGATAAAATCCTTATTAATATTGACCGTCGCATTCAGGAGATAGGTAATTCCTGTTTTACGGTCAGCACCCATCCCTTTATAGCTCCAGATTATACTGTCAGCGCGGCAGTCTTTTGCAGTTATAAATACTGTGGGTTGTTTTTCGTGTGTGCCCGTGAATTTGATAGTGTCTTTGAGGCAGACCGTATCGCAAAAGAGTTTGGGGGCGGGGGTTGCTGTGTTATTACAGGAAACAGTAGCAGCCATAACCATGACCGCCAGCATTGCAAAAAGGGTTTTCATGTCAGTTGATTTAATTCCTGCAAAAATAGTTAATGACCTGCTGTGAATGAAAATTCTTTTATGCCTGCACGATGAACAGGCTCAATCATTATCTTCGGGCCCATGAGTAAGATACCCCCTGTAAATCTCCGGTCATTCAAAGCCAAGGCCCGTCACCGGAAAACAGCTATGCGCCGCTTTCTCTCCAAACTGGAAAAGCAGGCCCCCCGTGGTCTGGATAAACAGATCGCTGTACTTGAAAAGGAAGTATGGGCAGAGACAGATTGTTTGTCCTGTGCGAATTGCTGTAAGACCATGACACCGACCTACAATCCCAGGGACCTTAAACGTATATCGGCCCATTTCAACATGACCATCCCTGAGTTCAAGAAAAAGTACCTCAAGCAGGAGCGGGGCGGCGAGCGCGACTGGATGAATAAGTGGACACCCTGCCAGTTCCTCAACCTGGAGGATAACAAATGTTCCATTTATGAGATCCGCCCGGAAGACTGTGCCGGTTTTCCGCATCTGAGCAAGAAATTCAAGGACTATGTACATATACACAAGCAGAATGTGGAGTATTGTCCGGCGACGTACAGGTTGGTAGAGAAACTCCAAGAGAAGCTAGAGGCTAGAAGCTAGAAGCGAGAAGGGGCCTCCTAAGAAAGATTACTGATTAATTTGCTTAGCATGGCAAAGGTGGAATTCATGAGTTTTTCCAGTTTTAATAAATGGGCCGATTCGAGATAGCCAGCTTTCAGGCATATTTCGATTTGGGTATCTATTTCAACAAGTGAGCTACGTGAGATTTCAAAAAAACGTTTCTTCTCTGCTTTTGAAATTCTTCCTGCTCCCTCGGCCAGATTGCTGCAAACAGATACAGCTGCTCGCCGTAATTGAGATGATAGACCATATCGTTCCTTATCGGGCAGTTCATTGGTCAAAAGATAGATTTCCTGTGTGATTTCAAGCGCGGTTGTATACACCATTAATTTCTTATGACTTAAATTCAGCATACTTCAGGTTTATTTTATTAATTATTCTTAGCAGGGGCTGTTCCCTTCTAGCCTCTAGCTTCTAGCCTCTAGCTTCTCATAAGTACACATCCTCCAACAAGAAGTACTCCGTCTCCCCCCACTGTTTTATCGTGATCGCCAATATATCGTACTGTATCCACGGATTCCCGGGGTTCTGGCGGAGGTAGGCATTGGCTGCCCATTTGATACTTTTGAATTTCTGTTTATTTACACTGCTTTCCGGCCGGGTGGATTCATTTCCTTTACGGGTTTTTACTTCGATGAAGTGCAGGAATTTTCCTTTGCTGGCAATAATGTCGATTTCATGCGGGTGTTGTACCCAGTTGCGGTGCAGGATTTTATAGCCTTTTCCAGCCAGCCAGGCGGCGGCCAGGTCTTCGCCTTCTTTTCCGAGTTCGTTGTGCGCTGCCATAACTTATCTTTACAGTAAGTTAAACCAACACAAATTTTCTATGAAGGGAGTTTACACCTTGAAAGGCGTTGTTAAACACTATGATTGGGGAGGATTTTCCTTTATCCCCGGGCTTTTAAAACAGCAAAATTGGGAAAAAAAACCATTTGCTGAGTATTGGATGGGGACACATCCGCTGGGCATTTCCACGGTGGAGTTTGAAAAAGGAGCTACTGGTGGACTTGACATTCTGGCCGGTAATCTGCCATATTTATTCAAGGCCCAGGAGGTGAAGGAGATGTTGTCTATCCAGGCACATCCTTCGAAAAAAGCAGCGGAAATTGAATTTGCCCGCGAAAATGCAGAAGGAATTCCGCTGGATGCCGCATACCGTAATTATAAAGACGATAATCATAAACCAGAGATGCTGGTAGCACTGGGAGATTTCTGGTTGCTGCATGGGTTTAAGCCGGAAGTACAACTGGAGTCCACATTAAATGATACAGCAGAACTTCAGGGGCTACTTCCCATCTGGAAAGAGGGCGGATACAGCGCTTTGTATAAGTATATCATGGAAATGCCCGTAGAAATGGTAAACAAAATGCTTACGCCCCTGGTAAACAGGGTGCTCCCATTGTATGAAGCCGGGGAATTGCAAAAAGATAATCCTGATTTCTGGGCAGGCCGGGCAGTGAAGACCTTTACCCATGACAATAATTATGACCGGGGTATTTTCTCCATTTACCTGTTCAATATAGTGCACCTGAGTCGCGGTGAGGGACTTTTTCAGGATGCGGGGGTACCCCATGCTTACCTGGAAGGGTTTAATGTAGAGCTTATGGCTAATTCGGATAATGTGTTACGGGGTGGATTAACCCCCAAGCATATTGATGTGCCGGAGCTGCTCAAACATGTGAAATGCGAAGCTACAATACCGGCTATTATAAAAGGAAAAGCAGGTGAGGAGGGGGAAATCAATTATGCAACACCAGCCCCGGATTTCAGACTTAGTCTGTTTCAGCTGAAAGCAGGGGAAACGGTGGCTTTTACCCCTGAATCTGTGGAAATCATCCTTTTGACTGATGGCATTGCGGAACTGGATGATGACGAAAACCTGGTCAAACTGCAAATGGGGAACCCTTCAGCCGTGGTTTTTCCGGGTCAGGTTGTTTATCTGGCGGCGGCTACCGATTGCACGGTTTTCAGGTCCCGGGAGGGTATCCACAATCGTGAATAACTAGGTGGTCTATTTGGGCCAATTCAGTTAATTTTGCCTCAATTATAATCATTCAGTATGAAGATCAACGGTCGTTTAGTCCTTTTCACGATAGCCCTGGTAGCGATTGCCACAGCCTGTAAATTTTATTTCGGACCCAATATCGAATGGTCTGGTTTTTCCCCGGTGATTGCCATTGCGCTTTTTGCCGGTTTTATCATTAAGCAAAAAGACAACTCATTTCTTTTACCCTTACTGGCCCTGTTTTTCAGTGATGTGGCCATTCAGGTATTATATCAACAGGGTTTATTTGATTACCCTGGATTCTATGGTGGTCAATGGAAGAACTATGCAGTATTGCTGATTTCCACATTGATTGGCTGGGGACTGAAAGGCCGGAACTATGGTTCTTTGCTGGCTGGTGGTTTGCTGGCCCCGACGGTATTTTTCCTCGTTTCTAACCTGATGGTATGGAACGGTGCCGGTGCGGAAGCCATGTATCCCAAAACATTCAGCGGGCTGATGCTTTGCTATGAAGCAGGTCTGCCCTTCTTCAAAAATTCGGTAATGGCCACGTTGGTGTTTGTGCCGGTGGTTGCTATGGCATATAACCTGATGACGCAGAAGAAAGCTGAGATCAGACTGGCTTAAGCATAGCCACATAAACTTATTTTTAATCCCGCAGGCGCGGGATTTTTTTTGCCTGCGGCAAAAA
>DAORKK010000044.1:0-5647 GCA_035439525.1 Chitinophagaceae bacterium | reverse complement strand
TTTTTTTGCCTGCGGCAAAAAAGGGTTGGCCACAAAACAACACGAAAGGGCACGAAAGAATACAGATATACAAGCCACGGATAACACAGATTAGCACAGATTTTAGCCTTCGGCCATTTAATAGTTGATGCCCGTCAGATAATAGAATAAATCAGTGTTGATCCGTGTGATCCGTGGCCCAAATGTTGCGCAACAACATTCTTCCGTGATTTTTTGTGTGTTTTAGTGGCAAACTATCCTGCCGCAGGCAGGTCTATTTTTCTTCGAAGCCCGTATCCGTGAGCAGGGTATGATGCGCCGCATCAGCCGCAGAAGTGGCTAATTCATCGCAACGATTATTATATGGGTTATCGGCATGGCCTTTCACCCATTTGAATTTAATATGGTGTTTGTGGGAGAGTTCATAGAATTCGCGCCAGAGATCAGGGTTTTTTTTGCCGCCTTTGAAATTGGTTTTGATCCAGTTTTTCAACCAGCCTTCTTCCCAGGCGCGGACCACATACTGGCTGTCTGAATAAACCGTAACCTGCATACCGTCTTTCTTCAGGGCTTTCAGTCCGGCGATCACCGCCATCAGCTCCATCCGGTTATTGGTAGTGCGTTTGTAGCCTTGTGAGAGTTCCTTGCGGTGCGTGCCGCTCATGAGAATAGTGCCGTAGCCGCCCGGACCGGGATTGCCCCTCGATGATCCGTCTGTATACATCGTGATCGTTGTACTCATCTTATTTTTTCAGGTACCAGTTTTTGTAACGGAGCAATGCTTCCAGGAAATAATAATCAGCATAAGTCAGTGATACCTTCACTTCACTTTTGTGCGGCAAAGATCCCACATTCTGCTTGATCAGAAAGCCCCCGTTTTCCCCCGGTTGGGTCAGGTAGGCATCGGAAGAGAGAGCGCGCAGCATTTGCCTGGCAGCTCCCACATATTTCTTCTTTTCTTTTTTGGAAACATATTGTCCCAGTTCGAGTAAAGCCGAAGCCATGACTGCGCCAGCGGATGCATCACGGTAGGTGTCAGGGATTCCCGGCGCATTAAAATCCCAATATGGAATCTTATCGGCCGGCAGGTTGGGATGATTCAGTAAATAGTTGGCAATTTTCCTGGCCTGTTCCAGGTAAGCTTTGTTGTTGGAAAACCGGTACATCATCGTATATCCATAAAGCCCCCAGGATTGTCCCCGGGCCCAGGCAGAGGAATCCGCGGCTCCCTGCCAGGTGAGCTTTTTAATAATTTCTTTCTTTTCCAGGTCCCAATCCAGTACATGGTAACTGCTGTTATCCGCACGGAAATGGTGTTGCAGCGTGGTGTTAGCATGGGTTACAGCGATATCACGGTATTTCGCGTCACCCCCATTATCACTTACCCAATAAAGTAGTTCAAGGTTCATCATATTGTCGATGATCACCGGGCATTTCAGCCGGTCGCTGCTGTTCCAGGATTGGATAGCGTTGATAGCAGGTCGGTAACGGCTGGCCAAGGAACCGGCAGCGGTCATCACGGCCTCTTTGTATTCAGGTTTGCCGAGGAGACGATACGCATTACCGAAACTGCAATAGATCATAAAGCCAAGATCATGATTGCCGGTATAGTATTTTTCTTTTTCAAGGATGGCCAGTCTTTTTTCCGCGATGCGTCTGATCTCTTCATCTTTTGTCTGTTCATAAATATAGAGCAGGCTGCCCGGAAAGAATCCACTGCACCACCATTTGGTATTACTGGTACCTGCTTTATTTGCTGACGGATCAAAGAACCGGGGCATCAGGCTATCAGGTGTATTTTTTTCAAGGAGTTTATACTGAGAAGCGGCAAGCTCAAAATTCCGCTCAATGAGTTTTCTCATTGACAAACGGCTGTCCTGGGCGAACAGTTTTGCTGATATTAATAGTGCTGCAAGAAGGAATGATTTCATAAGTGAAAGGTAAGAATTGATCATCAGATTTTCAGAACCTGTACAGTTTTACTTAGGCGGGGCTGTTTACTACTAACTGCTAACTACTAACTCATAACTAGTATTCTACTGCATAATCCTTTCCAAACCCCTTCCCACCCCATGCTTTTCGTTGAGTCCACTCTGTAAATGGATCAGACCAGAAAGGATCTGAGACCGGCAGACCGAGCGGGAGGAAAACATAAGCAGTGAGGTAAAGGCTGCCGGTATTGGAATAGGAGTCGGCAATGGCGGCTTGTTTTTCCCCAACAAAACCGAGCGTAAGACAACCTTCTTCTGTAAAAGAGGTTGGAACGAATATTTTTTTCAGTACCGCGGTGAGTCCGCAGCGTACCTGGGCCGGGGTTACTTCTTTGGGTAAAGCATGTTCCAGCGCCAGTTTTGTCAATGGCTGAAAGAGACCGGCCCGATAAGTGGAAGAACGGCCGAAGACCGGGAAGGTGCCTTCCGGGGAGATAAAGCGTTCCTGGAAGGAAGCATAGCGTTGCATACGTTTATAAGCAAGATCATAACGGGTTTTTTCCATGCGGCCGTTGGCTACATTCACCCGCAGCACTTCAACGAGCATGGGATGTATTACAAAACCATTGTAATGATCGAAATGGAATTTCTCACCATCCTTATACCAGCCATCCCCGATATACCATTTCTCAATTGTTTCCACCGCGGTATCCATTCTTAGTACATCAATGGGTTCACCGATTGAGAGCAGGAAACTTTCTATCATGGCAGCAAATAAAACCCAGTTATTGTTGGCCGGTTTGATCTGCCGGATCGTTTTGAATTCATGGATGACCCGTTGTTTGGTCGTTTCATCCAATGGGGTCCACAGGGCTTCCGGTGCTGCCAGCAGTGCCTGTGCGATAAAGGCGGCATCCACTAATGGTTGCCTTGATTTTGGGGTACCCCAGTAGAGGTAATCAGGACTGGAGGGATTTACCGCATGGGCCAGGCTTTGCTGAATTTGTAGTTTTAATTTTTTACGGATCTGTCCTTCTGCACTATTCTCTTCTGGTAAAGCCACAAAGGGGGCAATACCCGCGATTAAACGGCCGAATGCTTCCATATAGGCCACGTCTTTCGGTCTTCCGTCCCAGGATGGACTCACTTCAATTTTCATGTTTTTCCGCAGTTCGCCTTTGCTCATATTATCCAGCACCGGCGCGGAGATCTTCTGCAGCAGACTCACCCAATAAGCACGGTCGGAAGGGAATTTATCGGCGATTCCGCCTTCCGCCGCCTTTGTTTTTTCTGTGCGAAGGAGGCCGCCCAAACCAAGGAGGGAAGAGAGTTGAAGAAAGTTTCTGCGTTGCATGGGGGGTGACAGGTTGATAAGTTGACAGGTTGATAGGTTGACAGGGTAGTTCTAAGCAGGGGCTGTTACTATCGACTATACTTGAAACACTCCCGTCCTCAATTCCCCCATTTCCGGATTATGATTTGCTGCTTTAATCCCTTCTGCAATTACTTTTCTTGTTTCTGCCGGATCAATGATTGCATCCACCCATAAACGTGCGGCCGCATAGTAGGGGGAGGTTTGTTTTTCGTAACGGCCTTTGATTTCGGAAAGCAGTTTGTTTTCATCCTCAGCACTTACTTCTTTGCCTTTGGCTTTTTCTGAGGCAACCTGTATTTGTAATAGAGTTTTAGCGGCCGAGTCGCCACTCATCACCGCAATTTTAGCCGTAGGCCAGGCGTAGATAAAGCGTGGGTCATAGGCCTTGCCACACATGGCATAGTTACCGGCGCCATAACTGTTGCCCATTACAATGGTGAATTTGGGGACCACCGAATTGGCCACGGCATTTACCATTTTAGCACCGTCTTTAATGATACCCGAATGTTCGCTTCGGCTGCCGACCATGAAGCCCGTGACATCCTGCAGGAAGACCAGGGGGATTTTTTTCTGGTTACAATTAAGGATAAACCGGGCGGCTTTATCAGCAGAGTCATTATAGATCACACCGCCCATCTGCATTTCTCCTTTGCGGCTTTTAACAATTTTACGTTGATTGGCAACAATGCCGACGGCCCAGCCTTCGATTCGTGCATAACCGCAAACGATCGTTTTGCCATAATCTTCTTTGAACTGTTCGAAAGAGGTATCGCCCTCCTTCGCTGAATCTGCGGAGGACAAGTCGACCAGTCGTTCAATAATATCCACCACATCATAGTTTTTCCCATCGGTAGGATAGACCCCGTAGATTTCATTCGGGTCTTTGGCCGGAACTTTAGGAGCGATCCGGTCAAAGCCTGCTTTAGGCTTTTCGCCCAGCATGCCCATCATTCGTTTGATATGATCCATGCATTCCTCTTCGGTCTTGAATTTATAATCCGCAATACCACTGATTTCCGTATGTGTATCTGCCCCTCCCAGGGTTTCATTGTCGATTTCTTCACCGATAGCGGCTTTTACCAAATAGGGGCCTGCCAGGTAGATTGAACCATTGCCTTCCACCATCAGGGTTTCATCGCTCATGATGGGGAGGTAAGCGCCACCGGCCACACAGGGCCCCATCACGGCAGCGATCTGGGTGATGCCCATTCCGCTCATACGGGCATTGTTGCGGAAGATGCGGCCGAAATGTTCTTTATCCGGAAAGATCTCATCCTGCATCGGAAGGAAGACACCGGCACTATCCACGAGATAGATCACGGGTAAATGATTCTCCATGGCGATCTCCTGCAGCCGCAGGTTCTTTTTTCCAGTGATCGGAAACCATGCACCGGCTTTGACGGTCTGATCATTGGCCAGAATCACGCATTGCCTGCCGCTGACATAACCCACACCGGCCACGGTACCACCTGCAGGACATCCACCCTGTTCTGCATACATTTCATAGCCGGCAAAAGCACCTATTTCGATAAAGGGAGCCCCCTTGTCTGTCAGGTAAGCAATTCGTTCACGGGGGGTGAGTTTCTTTTTTTCGTGTTGTTTATCAGCGGCTTTTTTGCCCCCGCCTTCATGGATTTTTTCCAGTTTCTGACGGAGATCGGAGAGTAGGAGTTTATTCTGGTCTTCGTTGCGGTTAAAGTCGAGGTTCATACTTGAGATCGTTAGAAGGCAAAGATAGGAACTTAGACGCTGTCGGGTCCCTGTTGCCACGTTTACAATGTTGGGGTTATTCAGGTATATTTATAGAAAAAAAGATGAATCCGAAAGTAGACCAGTTCCTGATCAAGACGAGAAAATGGCGTGAAGAAATGACCCTGTTGAGGGAAATTGTTCTTTCCTGTAAACTTAACGAAGAGATAAAATGGATGCATCCCTGTTATACCCTCGGGGAAGCGAATATTGTGTTGATTCATGGTTTCAAGGATTATTGTGCTTTGCTGTTTTTTAAAGGGGTGCTGATGAATGATCCGAAAAAATTGCTGATACAGCAAACGGCAAACGTACAGGACAGGCGGCAGCTCCGGTTTCGCAATATTGATGAAGTACAGAAGCTGGCCACAGTTATCCGTTCCTATATAAAGGAGGCAATACGGGTGGAAAAGGATGGTCTGAAAGTGGCCTACAAGAAAACCGAGGAGTTTGCGATGCCCGAAGAGTTCAACATCCGGCTTAAAAAGGATAAAAAACTGAAGGCGGCGTTTGAGCGGCTGACCCCAGGCAGGCAGAAAGGATACCTGCTCTATTTCAATGCGCCTAAGCAAACGGCTACCCGTGAACGCCGGATTGAGAAATACATACCCGC